>NZ_JAFMTB010000002.1:1065494-1420659 GCF_017916475.1 Patulibacter sp. SYSU D01012 | reverse complement strand
GGCCTGGGAGAGTAGGTCGCCGCCGGATTATCTTTGAGCGCCCCGCCAGCATGGCGGGGCGCTTTTCGTTGTCGTGACGCTGTGGCGTTCGTGCGTGGGTGGGCGTGCGTCCTGCTCGTTCTGCGGGTCGGTCGGTCTCGGCCACGGTCCGTGCCGGCGTGGGGAGGTGCCCTGCCGTGGCGGGCGGTTCCGACGGCGGTGAGGCGCTACGGGCGCGCGGGGACCATGCGCGCGTGATCCCCCGCATCGGCACGCGCGTGCCGCGAGAGGCCCCCGGGCCCCCGGGCCGGCCGTCCGGCTTCGCTCGGATCGTGGGGACGGCGTGGCCGCCCTCGCCCTTCCGGCGCGGGCACCGCTGGGGAGGCGGCCTGGTCTACCGTGGAGGAGTGCCCCGCCGACATCCCTCGCGCGACGCCGCGCAGCGGCGCGGGCGCCGTCCCGCGGGGCCGCGCCCCGTGGACCCCGCCGTCCACGCCGAGCGCGAAGCGCGCCGGCGCGCCGTGTGCGCCGCCAAGGATCGCTACGCCAGCGAGGCCGAGGCGCGGGCGTTCGCGCTCATGCACCAGCCGGGGCCCGGCCGGCGCGCCTCCGCGTACCCCTGCGAGGTCTGCGGCGGCTGGCATCTGACCTCCCGGTCCTGACGGGCTCGCCGGCGGCTTCTGGGGTCGGCGCCTCGGACGGCCGCGACCGATCGGCCCGACGGGCCCGCACGGAGCGGTGCCCCTGCGGGCCGGGCTCGGGCCCTACAGCGCCAGGCCGGCGTCGATCACACGCTGCTCGACGATCCGCCGCTGCAGGTCGGTCAACGGCAGCTCGCGCCCCTCCGCCAGCAGCTGCGCGGCGCGGTCGAGCGTCAGCCCCGTGCCCGTCAGCGTCGACCCGATGAGCGGCGGGGCGCTTGCGGAGCACACCCCGTTGGGGCAGGACGGGTCGGCGGCCGGACGGTCGCCGACGTGGGGGTCTGCCGGGTGCGACATCGTTCCTCGAGCGTAGCGCGACGGGGAACGCGTGCCGACCGGGCCGCGTGCGAGGCTGGGCAGGCCGTCGATGACCGATCCCCGCCTTCTCGAACACGCCCGCCAGGCCCGCCGCCACTACGAGCTGCCCTCGTACCAGGCGTACCTGCGCCGCCTGGGGACGACGATGGAGGCCCACCTCCACGAGGTGGTGGCCGCCGCGGGCATCCCGGACAACCAGTCCGAGGTGGAGTGGCGGGTCAAAGCGCCCGAGTCGTTCGCGCAGAAGGCCGCGCTGCCGGCCCCCGACGACCCGTCCCGCCCGCAGTACCGGTATCCGACCGACGAGATCACGGACCAGCTCGCGCTGCGGATCATCGCCTTCCTGCCCGCCCAGGTCGAGGCGGCGGCGCAGGCGCTCGCCGAGGACGACGCCCTCGTGGTGCGCGAGGTGCGGCACAAGGGCTCCCAGAACACCGACACCCGCGCGTTCGGCTACCAGAGCGTGCACGTGCTCGTGGACCCGGCCCCGGCCCTCGGCGCTCCGCACCCGCCCAAGGACTTCCGCGTCCCGCGGATCGAGATCCAGCTGCGCACGCAGCTGCAGCACGTCTGGGCCGAGCTCGAGCACGCCTCGCGCTACAAGGGCGCGGCCGGGTCCCGGGTGTCGCGCAAGTTCGACCGCGCCGCCGCGCTGATCGAGATGGTCGACGAGCTGCTGCAGGAGATCGACGACGCGGCCGCCGGCGGCGCCCGGCCGGATCTGACGCGCCAGGGACCGGCGGCGCCGTCGAGCCTCGAGGCGCCGGCGGAGCGGCCCGGCAGCCGGCTGACCGCGCGCGCCATGCGGTCGTTCCTCGCCGAGGCGTTCCCCGACGCGCCGCCCAGCCGCGGTGCGGGCAGCGAGGAGTGGATCCGTCGTCACGCGCTCGAGTCGGGGTTCGACACCGTCGAGGCCCTTCGGGACGCCGTCCGGACCGTGGACCTGGCGGCGGTCGACCGCACCTTCCGCGAGGGCGTGACCTGGGAGCGCAACCAGGTGCGGTGCCTGGACGACGCGCTGCTGGCCGTCGGCGGCGCCGACTACATCGCCACCGCCGAGCGGCTCGCGGGGGACGAGCCCGAGGCGCAGCGCCAGAAGCGGGTGCGGGTGCTCGGCTGGCGGCTGGCGCGCCTGCGCGAGAACGGCGTCGCGCGGTGACGCCCGCCGCGGCGCCGCTCAGTCCAGGGGCGTGACGACGGTCCAGGGCTCGACCTTCCACGCCGCGACGATCCCGGCCGCCACGTACGGGTCGTCCTTCGTGAACTCCTCCGCCACCTGCGGCTCGCCGCGGAAGGCGAGGGCGGCGGCGTGGGGCGGCACGCCGACGGCGCCCGCGATCACGAGGCGGCCGTCGGCCTTCCAGCGGGCGATCGCCGCGAGGTGCTCCGCGCGGTACGGCTCGCGGCGCTCGAGGACGTCCTCGACGTACTCGTAGGTCAGCAGCTGCAGGGTCTCGGGCATCGGGGTCTCCGGGCGGGCGACGGACGTCTGCCCCATCATGACGCCGTGGGCCGTGGGCCGTGGGCCGTGGGCCGTGGGCCGTGGGCCGTGGGCCGTGAGCCGTGAGCCGTGAGCCGTGGGCCGTGGGCCGTGGGCCGTAGCCCGTCGGTCATGGCCCGTCGCCCGAGGCCCTAGACCTGTGGCGCGTCGCCCGAGATAGGCGGCCCAGGGTCCGAGACGAGAGACCCGAGGTCCGTGCCCGGGGCCCGAGCTCGAAGGGAACGTGCCACCCGAAATGCCGAGCCGGAGCCCTCATCCGGCGCGGCGGCCGCGGTCCTCGTCACGGGCCGGCCGCGTCCGTGCCGAGGGGGCGCTGCACGCTCGTGGTGCGGGGCCCGGAACGACGACCGGCCGCCCAGGGGCGGCCGGTGCGGCGGGACGCGCGCGGAGCGCGCGACGCGGAGGCGGGGAAGGATCAGGCGAACTCGCGGAGGTAGCGCTCGTACGTGCGCATGTGGCCCTCCTCGTCGCGCAGGATGGCGATGACCATGTCCTGCGTCGCCCAGTCGACGCCGTCGGTGACCTCGATGATGCGCGAGTAGTGCTCGATGGCCCCGGACTCGGCGTCGATCACGCCACGGATGACGCTCGCGACGTCGGTCGCGTCACCGTTGGGCTGGAGGCCCGTGTCCGTGTCGCTCGGGAAGTCGGCCGAGCCGGGGACCGTGCCGTACAGCTCCTTGATGCGGGCGGCGAACTGCTTCGCGTGCCCGAGCTCCTCGTCGACGTCCGCGGCCAGGTCGGCGGCGATGTCGGCGGCGCGGATGCCGTCGAGGTTGCTCGACTGGGCCAGGTAGTTGGTGACCGTCTCGATCTCCATCCAGTACGCCTGCGTGAGGAGCTGGACGATCTCCTCGCGCTTCGCGGCGTTCTGGTCGGACAGGATCCCGGCCTTGGCGTGATGGGTGACGGTCATGCTCTGCTCCTTCGTTGGGACGCGTTGCGACCACTATAGCTAGGGACTTAAAATAAGGGCGACCTTCTGGCCCTCTGGGCCGGCCGCCCCGGATGCGCCCTCGTCGGTCGCCTACCCGGTGGGGTGGGCAGGAAACGTCGCATCCGCCGGCGCGGCGCGCATCCGTGGGATGCCCGGATCCGGCGGTGCGCAGGGCCGATCCGCCGTGGGGCGGCGCCGCGGATCGGCGCGGGCGACGGACCCCCCGCGGGCGACGGCCGACCGGGGCCGTGGGGGCGGGGGCGGGACGCGGGGCCCGACTGGGCCCGTCTCGACTCCGGTGCGGGGCGTGTCGCCCCGGGGCGGGCGCTCCGAGGTGACGCGGCGCGGCCCGTGGGCCGGCGACGGGGCGTCCGGCACGCGCGGACCCCCCGGGGGGGCGTCGCCGTGCAGGCGGACCTACCGCCGGCGCCAGGCCGGCCGTGTCCCGGGGGCCGCGGCGCGTGGCCGGGGGCGCGCTCGACGCGGCGGCTCCGTCGCGCGCCGGGGCCGTCGCGGAGCCGGGGCGTTCAGCCGCGGGCCGGCTCGTCGTGCTCGATCGCCGTCTGGGCGCGCCACGTGGCGAAGCGGCCCTCGGGCGTGTCGAGCCACGTGCGCAGGTCCCGCTCGAAGCGGTTCCAGCGGCGGGCGCGGTAGCCGGCGGCGGGGATGCGATCCTGGGGGAGGGACTCGTACCGCTGCACGAGGACAGCGTAACAAAGGGCGGCCTAATGAAGGGCATCCGAATTCGGGTGCCCTTCCGACGGACGCCGAACGTGCTGCGTGCGGCAAGGAACGCGCCGTCAGGCGTCGTCCTCGCCTGGCGCGTCGGCGCTCGCGGGCGCCGCCGGGGCGTCGCCGCCGCGGGCCCGCAGGGCGCGCACGACGGCCAGGCTCACGGGCTCGTCCGGGACGACGTTGCCGTCGACGACCGCGTCGATCACCTCGCGCTTGCGGCCCAGGATCGTCGCCATCTCGTCGTCGATCGTGCCGGGGGCGAGCAGGTACCACGCCGTCACGGCGTCCTGCTGGCCGATGCGGTGCACGCGGTCCTCGGCCTGGTCGTGCATCGCCGGGGTCCAGTCGAGCTCGAGGAACGCGACGTTCGACGCGCGCGTCAGGGTGATGCCCTGGGCGGCCGCCCGCATGGAGCAGACGATGAGCCGCTCCGCCGGACGCTCGATGTCGAGGTGCGCACCCGCCTGGAAGCGCCGCACCGCGTCGTCCCGGGCCGTGGCGCTGTCGTCGCCCAGCACGTGCAGGGCTCCGGGGAAGCGCGCCAGGACGGCCTGCTGGATCTCGCGATGCGCGGCGAACACGACGAGGGACTCGCCCGACGCCAGGAAGCTCTCGATCCACGCGAGCGCGCCCGGCAGCTTGCCGCGGGCCGCGAGCTGGCGCAGGTGGTTCATCCGGACGAGCTGCTCGGCCCGCAGGGCGGCGGCGATCTTGGCGTCCAGCTCGGACAGGTCGAGCGGCTGGCTGCGGAGCCACGCGATCACGTCCTTCTCCGCGAGGCGGTACTCCGTGGGGTCGCGCAGCTCGAGCGGGACGTCGACGCGGCGCTTGGCCGGCAGCTGGGGGAGCACGTCCTGCTTGAGGCGCCGCACGAAGCCGCGGGCGCGCAGGTGCCAGTGCAGGCGGTCGTGGGACTCCTCGCCGCGGAAGCGGCGGGCCAGCTCGGCCCCCGATCCGAAGTCCCGCAGCCGGTCGATCAGACGCAGCTGCGACGTCAGCTCGCGCGGCTGGTTGAGCACCGGGGTGCCGGTGAGCGCGAGCTTCAGCGCGTCCGGCCCGAGCGCGCCGCCCAGGCGGATGGCGGCCTTCGTCCGCTTCGCCGTCGGCGCCTTGCACAGGTGCGACTCGTCGAAGACCACCGCCCGCGGGCCGCGCCCGACGAGCGCGTCGTGATGCGCCTCGACCAGCTCGTAGTTGAGGATCACGACGTCCGCCTCGCCGGGCGCGGCGAACGCCGAGGTGTCCAGCGGCGTCGCCCACGGGTTGGGCCGCCGTGCCGGACGCTCGGCCTCGGGCAGCCACTGGTCGGCCGAGCGGCCGTGCAGGACCGCGACGGTGCGGTGCGGCAGCCAGGTGGCGGCCTCGCGCTGCCAGTTGAGCTTCAGGCTCGCCGGGCAGACGACGATCGCCGGGTACGCGCCGTCGACCTCGAGCGCGGCGAGGGCCTGCACCGTCTTGCCCAGCCCCTGCTCGTCCGCCAGGAAGCTGCGGCGACGCTTGAGCAGGTAGCGCACGCCCGCGTGCTGGAACGGCTGCAGCTCGCCGCCCAGGCGCAGCGGCTCGCCCGCCCGCGTGCGCCGGAGCGGGTTGGCCCGCTCGGCCTGCGACAGGTCGATCGTCTCGATGCGCTCCTCGTACTCGGCGCGCAGCGTCGCGAGCAGGTCCTGCGCCGCGGCGGTCACGAGCAGGTCGGGGTAGTCCCGGATCAGCGCGTCGACCGCCTGCACCAGCGACGGGTCCGCCGGCACGGCCACGGTGGTCCCGGCCGTGATCGGCGCGTCGCCGCGGCGGTACGCCCGCCCGGGCGGCGCGCCGAGCGGGACCGCCTCGGGCAGCGCGGCGAAGCGGCCCTGCAGGCGCGAGCTCCAGCCCGGGAGCAGCTCGAGCCGCGGCTGGCGCTCGTCGTTGCGGCCCGCGCGCAGCGTCGCGGCCGCCGGCATCCGGCCCATGCGCAGCTCGGCGGCGGCGAGCATCACGGTGGTGTCGACCGTCAGGCCGGGGACGCGGTCGAGCACCGCGACGCCGTCCGCGTCGAACGGCAGGGCGTCGATCGCGCGCTCCGCGTCGCCGACGAGCGCGTCCGCGACCTCGGGCGCCAGCCGCTCGGCGGCGTCGGTCAGCGCCTCGGGCGGGTCGCCGAGCAGCGTCACCACCGCGAGCCGCGGACCGTCGCCGAGCTCGACGACGGTGGCCTCGCCGTGCCAGCGGTCCAGGCCGCCGAGCCACGCCGCCACCTCGGCGTCCGGGTACAGCCCGCCGCGCGGATGATCGAGCAGGCGCCGCACCACGATGGCGGCGTGGACGCCGAGCGGGGCGCGCCAGACGTGGTTGGTCCAGTCGAAGTAGCGCCCGGGAATCGTGCGCACCTGGTCGTTCATCCAGCGCGGGACGTCGAGGACGAGCTCCGGCGACCGGTCGCGCGTCTCGATCCGCAGGTGGCACGGGCTCTCGAGGTCGATGCCGGAACGGTAGGGGAGCGGCGACCCGGGCCGCGTCGCCGCGGACGCCCGGTGCGGTGGGCGCGGCCCGCGGAGGCGTCCGCCGCGCGCGGGTCCCGGGCCGCGGTCGCCGGGGGTGGGCGGGCCGCGTCAGGCGTGCGCCGCCCACAGCGCGGCGGTGGCCCGCTCGGCGTCGGCGTCGTGGACGCGCTGGAGGTTGCGGCCGCCGCGCGCGAACGTGGCCCGGACGGCGGGCGGGGCGTCGGCATCGGCCACCGGCGCCGGCAACCACGTCGCGTCCCGCACGTGGACGACGCCGACCGCCCGGGCGGCGTCCGCGCGGTCGTAGCGCCACGGGCCGGTGATCCGGCCCAGGCGGAGCGCCCCGTCGCTCGTCCGCGTCCACGCGTACGCGCCGGCGGGCAGGGCCGCGAAGCGGCGGAGCATCCGGCCGGCCTTCTCGCCGTGGCGGTCCGCCGCAGCAGCGATCGCCTCGTCGAGCCCGTCGGGCTCGGGCGTCAGCGGGTCCCCGGTGCCGACGAGGCCCAGGGCGACGCCGCGGTCCGCGCCGGCCCCGGGCGGGGCGTCGACGGTCCGCGCCCGCATCGGCGCGCGCAGCACGAGGGGCGCGGCGGGCACGGCGCCGGGATCAGTCGTCCGAGACGGTCTTCGTCGTCATCGCCTTGGCGCGGTCCGTGCCCATGATCCGGCGCATCAGGCCGGGGGCGGCGAAGCGCAGGCCGGCGGCGACGGCGTAGACCTTCGGGCTGTAGCGCTCGGGCCGCCGCAGCAGCCCGGCCTCGACGATCGCCTCGGCGACGCCCTCGGGCGTGCCGAGGAAGCGGCGGCCCAGGCGGCTCTCGAGCAGCTCGCTCTGGGGGAAGCCCTCCGTCGGGACGAAGCCCGGCAGCACGTTGCCGACGTGCACGCCGTGCGGCGCCTCCTCCACCCGCAGGGCGTCGGACCACGCGGCGAGGGCGGCCTTGCTGGCGGAGTACGCCCCGGTGCCGGCGCGGGCGACGCGGGCGGCGGTGCTCGACACGTTCACGACCGCGCTGGGCGCCGCGGCGCGCAGGTCGGGCAGCAGCGCCTCGGTCAGCCGCACGACCGCGTCGAAGTTGACGGCCATCGTGCGGTGGACGTTGGCCCAGCCGCCCTTCGCGTCGCCGAACCGGGCGCGGAAGCCGGCGCCGGCGTTGTTCACCAGCAGCGTCGGGGCGCCGTGCTCGGCGCGCACGTGGTCGCGCACCGTCATGGGCGCGTCGTCGTCCGTCAGGTCGACGGCCACCCACGTGGCGGGGCACGGCAGGCGCTCCGCGAGCGCGCGCAGGCGGTCCTCGCGGCGGGCGACGAGGACCAGGCGGGCGCCCGGCTCGCGGGCCAGGCGGAACGCGGCGGCCTCGCCCAGGCCGCTCGAGGCGCCGGTGATCACCGCGACGAGCGGGCCGGCGGGGACGACGGAGGGGCTGCTCATGCGGGCATCACACCGCATGCGGCGGCCCGGCGCGAGCCCGGGGCGCCAGCGTTCGCGGCGCGTCCGGGCGCCGCGCCGGTCAGACGGGCCAGGTCTCGCCGCGCCACGCGGCGTCCCAGAACATCCACTCGTAGCGGCAGCCCTGCAGCCAGATCGCGCGGAAGCGCTCGCGCGCGGCGTCGGGCAGGACGGCGGCGCGGCGCTCGACGATCGCGAGCAGCGCGTCGACCTGGGCCGAGAACTCCTCGCCCGCGTACGTGTCGATCCAGCGCTGGTAGCGGGCGTCGGGCGACCCCTGCGCGACGAGCTCGCGGCCGACCTCGCGGTAGATCCAGAAGCAGGCCAGGACCGCCGCGATGCCGTCGTCGGCCGTGCCGGTCGCCGCGTGGGCGAGCATCGCGTCGACGTACGCCGTCGTGGTCGGCGACCGCGGCGTGGCGGCGACCTCGGCGGGGGACAGCGCGAACGCGGCGATGAACCCGGCGTGCAGCTCGTGCTCGACGGTGATCGCCTCGGCGCCGGCGGTGGCGAAGAAGACGATCTCGTCGTCCGCCGTCACGCGGGCCGCGACGAGCGCGAGCGCGCGGGCGAAGCCCTTCAGATAGTGGGAGTCCTGGACGACGTACGTCCGGAACACGTCCTCGGGCAGCGTGCCGTCCGTCAGGCCCGCCAGGAACGGATGGGCCAGGATCCGCTCCTGGACCGGCGCGGCGAGGCGCCAGAGCTCGGCGGTGAACGGGCCCGGGACGGCGGTCATGGCGCGGACCCTACGGTCGCGACGCCCGGAGCGCCCGCCGGCCCGGCCCGGGGCGGGCCGACGGGGGCGCGCGGGCGGCCGGGGCCGGGGGCGGCCGCACCGCGGGGCGGTGCGGCGCCCGGGCTACGCTCCGCCCATGCACCTGGGCAACCTGGCCGACGCCACGCCGTTCGTCACGAAGGACGGCTCCACGATCCGCGAGGTCGCGGGCCCCGTCTCGCTGCCGAGCGCCCACCAGTCGCTCGCCGAGGCGACCGTGCCGCCGGGCGGCGCCACCACCGAGCACCGCCACCACGTGACCGAGGAGCTGTACTTCTTCACCCGCGGCACGGGGCGACTGCGGGTGGACGGCGAGGAGCGGGCGGTGCGCCCCGGCGACTGCGTCGTCATCCCGCCCGGCGCCGCGCACAAGCTGCTCAACGACTCGGCGACGGAGGAGCTGGCGCTGCTCTGCTGCTGCGCGCCGCCGTACGCCGACGACGACACCGAGCTGCTCGAGCCCGAGGTCGACCGCCGCGCCGGCGGGCGCTGACGCCCCGCCGCCGGGGCGCCGGGCGCCGCCGCCGCAGCGGGCACGGTCGCGGCGGACCGGGGCCGGCCGGCGGCCGGGGGTGACCGCGCCCCCGGACCGACGAGCGGCGACGCGCCCGCTTCCTGTGCGCCGTACGCGGCGGGCGCTACGCTCCGTAGCGTTTCGTCCCTCCTGCCGAAGGCGCTCCCATGGACCGCAAGTGGTGGACGCTGATCGCCGTCGCGACCGGCGTCTTCATGCTCCTCATCGACGTCACGATCGTGAACGTCGCCCTGCCCGACATCTCGACCGAGCTGCGGGCCTCCTTCTCCGACCTGGAGTGGGTCGTCAACGCCTACACGCTCACCCTGGCCTCGACGCTCCTCGTCTCCGGGTCGCTCGCGGACCTCGTCGGCCGGCGGCGGGTCTTCGTCTCGGGCCTGGTGCTCTTCTCGCTCGCGTCGCTCGGCTGCGGGCTGGCCGGCACCCCGCTCGTCCTCAACCTGCTGCGCGGCGTGCAGGGCGTGGGCGGCGGCATGATGTTCGCCACCTCGCTCGCGCTCATCGCCCAGGCGTTCCACGGGGCCGAGCGCGGCGTCGCGTTCGGGGTGATGGGCGCCGTCACGGGCGCCGCGGTCGCCGTCGGCCCGCTGCTCGGCGGCGTGCTGACCGACGTGTTCGGCTGGGAGGCGGTCTTCCTCGTCAACGTCCCGATCGGCGTGGTCGCCGTCGCGCTCTGCCTGCGCAAGGTCGACGAGTCGCGCGACCCGCACCCCGCCGGCATCGACTGGCTCGGCGCCCTGCTCTTCGCCGGCGCGCTCTTCCTGCTCGTGTTCGGGCTGGTGGACGCGAACAAGGAGGGCTGGGGCGACACGCGCATCGTCGGCTGCTTCGCCGGCGCCGTCGCGCTGTTCGTGGCGTTCGTCGCCGTCGAGCTGCGGCGCGCCAACCCGCTCTTCGACCTGGGGCTGCTGCGCAACCCCACGTTCGTGGGCGCGTCCGCCGTGGCCTTCTGCATGTCGGCGTCGCTCTTCGCGATGTTCCTGTACCTGACGCTGTTCTTCCAGGGCGGCGTGCTCGGGCTCTCGCCGCTGCAGGCCGGTCTGCGGTTCCTGCCGATCACCGGCCTGACGCTGCTCGTCGGCCCGCTCGCCGGGCGCCTGACGACGAAGGTGCCCGTGCGGCTGCTGCTCGGCGGCGGCCTGCTCCTGGTCGGGATCGGCCTGATCCTGATGCACGGGGTGGCGCCCGGCGACGCCTGGACCGTGCTGATCCCCGGCTTCGTGATCGCCGGCATCGGCTCGGGCCTGGTCAACCCGCCGCTCGCCTCGACCGCCATCGGCGTGGTCGACCCGCGGCGCTCCGGCATGGCGTCGGGCATCAACTCGACGTTCCGGCAGGTCGGCATCGCGTCGGGCATCGCGGCGCTCGGCGCGGTCTTCCAGCACCACGTGAGCAGCACGATCGCGAGCGGCCTGGCGGGCACCCCGGGGGCGGCGCGCGCGGGCGACCTGTCGGCGGCGGTGACGGCCGGGCAAACCGAGGCGGCGCTCAGGGGGATGGCGGCGCAGGCGTCCCCCGAGCAGGTCGAACGCGTCCGGCAGGTGGCGCACAGCGCCTTCCTCGACGGCATGAACAGCCTGCTGACGATCACCGCGGTCGTCGCCCTGGTCGGGGCCGCCGCGGCGTTCGCGCTCGTGCGCGCCAAGGACTTCGCCCACACCGGACCGCGCCGCGAGGAGGACGGGGCGGCCGAGGCGCCCGCCGCGGCATGAGCCGCGACGTCGACGACCGGATCCTGGCGGCGGCGCACGCGCTGCTGGCCGAGCGCGGCATGGCGAGCCTGACCGTCGAGGCGGTCGCCGAGCGCGCCGGCGTGGCGAAGACGACCGTCTACCGCCGCTACCGCAACCGCAACGACGTCGCCACCGCCGCGCTCGCGCGCTTCGAGACCGACCTGGAGGGCGTGGCCGACGAGGACGATCCGCGGGCGGCGCTGCGGGCGTTCCTCGTCGCGTTCGCCCGCAAGCTCGAGCGCGTAGGGCTGGACGTGCTCGGCGCGATGCTGACCGAGCCGGAAGGGAGCGACCTGCTGCCCCTGCACCGCGCGCGCGTCATCGAGCCGCACCGCCGCGTCGTCGCCGACCGCCTGCGCGCCGCGCAGGAGCGCGGCCTCGTGCGCGCCGACGTCGACCCGTTCCTGGTCGTCGAGCTGCTCGTCGGGTCGTTCTTCGCCCGGCGCGTGAGCGGCCGCGAGATGCCGGTCGAGGCGTGGGCCACGGCCGCGGTGGACACGGTGTGGCGGGGCCTGGCGCCGGGCGGCGACGGCGGCGCCGCCTGAGCCCCGACGGTCGCCGCGGCCGCCCCGCCGACCGCCGGACCTACCGGCGCCCCGACGGCCGGCCGCGGCCCGTCGTCGTGCCGCGCACGGCGTCGAAGCGCCGACGGTCGCGCTTCGTCGGCCGGCCGCCGCCCTCGGCCGACGTCGGCCACGCCAGGCGGCGCTCCTCGGCGCGCCGCTCGCGCTCCGCCCGGTCCTCGGGCCGCTCGTGGTAGAGCAGCTGCGCCTCCGTCGCCGGGCCGCGGCGTCGCGCCAGGCCGAGGACGTCGACGCGGTGGCGGTCCTGGCCGACGAGCACCTCGACGCGGTCGCCGGGACGGACCTCCTTGCTCGGCTTCACCCGCGTGCCGTTGACGTGCACCCGGCCGCCCTTGACCGCCTCGACGGCGAGGGCCCGCGTCTTGACGAAGCGCGCGACCCACAGCCAGGTGTCGATCCGCTGCCCCTCGCGCTCCTGCTCCTCCATGGATCCATGCTGCCACGCGGGGCCCGCGGCCACGCCGGGAAGGAGGATCCCGCCCGCCCCACCCGCCGCTCAGCCGAGCGACGCGCCCTTGGCCTGGTTGCAGGGCGCGCAGAGCAGCTCGAGGTTGTCGACGGTGCTCGCGCCGCCGAGCGCGACGGGGATGACGTGGTCGTACTGCAGGTCGAACGTCTCGCCGCACGCCACGCAACGGCCGCCGTCGCGGTGCCACACCGCCTGGCGCACCTCGCGCGGGATCGGGTCGCGGCGCGGGGCGAGGTCCGCCTCGGCGGCCAGTGCGGCGTGCGCGCGGTCGATGCGGCGCCGGCGCCGGCGGTCGCGGTCGCGGACGAGGGCGACGACGTCCTCGGGCTCCAGGTCGTCGTCCTCGGTGAAGATGCGGTCCTCGAACGCCCACCACGTGCGGGCGCCGTCGTCCAGGAGCGGGACGGGGACGTGGCGCTGCCGCTCCCGCAGCGCCCGGAAGCGGCGCCCGCCCCAGACGGGCGTGGCCGTGCGAGGCCCGTCGACGAGCGCGTACCGGCGGCCGAGGAGGGACAGCCGGGCCTCGAACCGGGCGGACTTGGCCTCGCGCAGCACCCGGGCGACGCTAGGCGGCGCGCCCGACGCCGTGCACGCCGCGTTGCAGCGACGGCCCGGCGCGCGACGACGAGCGCGGGACGGCCGGCAGCGGGATCCGGGGAGCGGCGCGCCCCGCGGGGCCGACGGGCCGTTGCCGTCCCGGCGCGGGTGCGCGATCCTGGCGGGGTGAGCGACGCCTGCGCCCCGCCGACGCCGACCCTCGCGGGGCGCCCGTGAGCGCCCCGGCGGAGGGACGGCCGGAGGACGTCCTCGACCTCGTCGCCCCCGGCGCCGACCTGATCGTCGGCATGGCCAACGGCGAGCCGATCGCCGCCATCGACGCGCTCGAGGCGGAGCACGAGCGCCTGGACGGCGTGCGCATCCACCAGATGCACGCGATGCGCAGCCGGCCGCACATCGAGGGCCGCTGCGGCGACCACCTGCGGCACGTCAGCTACTTCCTGAGCGAGGCGACGCGCCGCGCCGTCTGGGAGGGGACGTGCGACATGGTGCCCGCCGACTTCTCGCAGGTGCCGCGGATCGTGCTCGAGCGGGCGCGCGACCCGCTCGTGCTCGCCGCCGCGAGCCCGCCCGACGCCGACGGCTGGTGCACGCTGGGCGTCAACGCCGAGTACGTGGCGGCGCTGCGGGGCAAGGCGCCGTTCGTCCTGGAGGTCAACGAGCGGATGCCGACGACCCACGGCGACCACCGGATCCGCCTGGACGACGTGGCCGCGTGGTACCGCGTCGACCGCCCGCTCATCGAGGTCGGGCGTCGCGCGCCCGACGCCCGGGACGAGGCGATCGCGGCGGCGATCGCGGAGCGGGTGCCCGACGGCGCGACCCTGCAGGTGGGCATCGGCGCGGTGCCCGACGCGGTCTGCGCCGCGCTGCACGGCCACCGCGACCTGGGCATCCACACCGAGCTGATCGGCGAGGGCGTGATGGGGCTCATCGAGAGCGGGGCCGTGACGGGTGCGCGCAAGGCGACGGTGCCGGGGAAGGCCGTCGCGACGTTCACGCTCGGCACCCAACGGCTGCACGACTGGCTCGACGGCGAGGAGCGCGTGGCGTTCCACCCCGTCGACATGGTCAACGACCCGCGGGTGATCGCCCAGGAGCCGCACATGGTGTCGGTCAACGCGACCACCGAGGTCGACCTGTACGGCCAGTGCGCGTCCGAGACCATCGCGGGAAGGCCGTGGTCGGGGTCGGGCGGCCAGGCGGACTTCGCCACCGGCGCGGTGTGGTCCACATGCGGCGAGGCGTTCGTCGTGCTGCACGCCACCACGAGCAAGGGCCTGAGCCGGATCCGCGGCGTGTTCTCGCCGCGGTCGCTCACCACGACCCACAAGAACATCGTCGACCACGTCGTGACGGAGTACGGCATGGCGTCGCTGCGGGGCCGCACGCTCGAGCAGCGCGCGCGGGCGCTCATCGCGATCGCTCACCCGGACCACCGGGACGAGCTGGAGCGCGACGCGCGGGCGGCCGGCCTGCTCGGGCGGCGGGCGGATCCGGGCGTGCGGCGGGCCGACGGGCCGGCCGCCCGCGAGGAGCGCGCGGCGCCGGAGGGCTCGCCGTCGGGCGGGGCGCCGGCCGCGTAGGCGGCGCCCCGCAGGCGCGGGCTCAGCGGTGGGCGACGAAGAACCAGATCGGCGCGCGGAAGCGCGCCGCGAACGCCTGACGCGACAGCGGCCCCTCGCCGTCGATGTCGAAGATCCGCAGCCCGACCTCGCCCACCAGCAGGTCGTGGACCTGCTCGGACGTGACGCCGAAGTGGTCCGCGCCGCCCACGCCGTGCTCGAACACGACGGTCGGCCGGTCGCGGTGCAGCAGCTCCAGGCCGCCCTCGAGCACGCCCAGCTCGGCGCCCTCGACGTCGATCTTGAGCAGCGAGACGGGCCGGTCGGGGTCGCACACGTCGTCCAGCCGCAGGACGGGGACCTCGAGCTGCTCCGTCTCCTCGCCCGCGAAGCCGCGGTCCCGCAGGCCGCTGAGCTGGGGGTTGGAGACCACGCGCGTGAAGGTGGCCGCGCCCGCCTGCGCGCCCACCGCCGCCTGGTGCACGTCGACCCCCGGGAAGCGCTCCCGCAGCGCCGCCGCCTGGTCGGGGAGCGGCTCGAACGCGACGTGGTGGCCGGCGGGCGCCAGGCGCACGAGGTCGGCGAGGACGTCGCCGCCGTGCGCGCCGACGTCGACGGCGTTGGCGTCGTGCGCCAGGCCGTGCGCCAGCAGCAGGCGGAGGTGGGCGTCGTCGCGGGCGTTGCGGCGGGCGAGCGGGCTGACGCGGCGGTAGGCGGCGCGGAGCGCCGGGGTCGCACCGAAGCGGTCGGCCACCGTCGCCACACGCGACTGGACGGTTCCTGAGAAGGCCATCGCGCCAGCCTATGGCCTGTGCGACGCGGCGCGGCGAGGTCCCCGGCGGTCAGCGGGCGACGCGCCGCAGCTCGCGGCCGAGCGCCGTGCGGCGGCCGCGGGCGTCGTACAGGCTGCTCGCGCGGCAGTCGCCGGCGCAGCGGTCCATGAACCACGTCCAGCGCTCCACGAAGCCGAGGCGGCCGAGCATTCGGGCCATGCGCCGCAGGTGCGCGCGGGCGCGGGACGGCGTCGGCCGGGCGTGCGGATCCCGCGACGCCCACCGCCAGGCCGGCAGGGTCCCCGTCTCCGTCACCCAGATCGGCAGGCGCCAGCGGGCGTGGACGCGGCGCAGGTCGCGCTCGATCGAGCGGACCGTCGTCGGGTCCGTCCAGTCGCCGTAGAAGTGCAGCGCGACGAAGTCGACCCGCCGGCCCTGGGCCTTCGCGCGGCTGAGGAAGTCGTCGAGCCACGTCTTCGCCGGATCGCTCTGCGACCGCGTGTACGGGCTGGCGACCGCCGGGCTGCCCAGGCGCAGGCCCGTCGCCTCGAGCCGCGGCCACAGCGCGATCGCCTGGGCCGGCGTCATGTTCGCCTGGCCGCCGAGGTCGGGCTCGTTGAAGCCCAGCAGCGCCCTCGCGCGGCCGGCGCGGCGGTCGGCGGTCAGCCGGTCGATCGTCGCGTCCGTCACGCTGCCGGCGCCCCACAGCATCGGGACGAACTCGACGCCGGCGCCGGGGCGCAGCCGGCTCTCGGCCGACCAGTCGTACGTCCAGCGCGCGCCGACGGCCCGCAGGCGCCGGGCGTCGCCCGCGTCGGCGTAGCGGCCGCTCGCCACGCCCACGAGGGGGCGGCGGGCCGCGTCGGCCGGGGCCGGGGCGACGACGAGCAGCAGCGCGAGCGTCAACGCCCCGGCGAGGGCGAGGACGAGGCGGGGGAGGGGCGCTGGACGCGGCACCCGGGGGATGGTGGCAGCCCGCCCGTCGCGGCCCGCCGGTTCGGCGCCGTCAGCGCGCGCTCGCGGCCCACGCCCGCCGGACGGCGCGCTCCGCGCCGTCGAGCGCGCACGGCGCCTGGACGCGGACGGAGCGGGCCCGGCCGCGGGCGGTCGACACGATGCGCGCCCCGGCCTGGGCCTGCGGGTAGGAGGCGCATCCGCTCGGCCCGAGCGGCAGGTCGAACCGGGCGGTCCCGGGCCAGTCGACGGCCCGCACCGCCCGAGCCAGCCGTCGCAGCGTCGCCGGGTCGCGCGGGAGGGGCGCGGTGGTGTCCGCCCACGACGGCGGGGCGATCCGCAGGCGCGGCAGGTCGAGCGCCGGAGGACGGTCCCAGGCCACCTGGCGGATGCCGGCCTTCCGGGCCCGCGCGATTCCCGGCAGCAGGCGCAGCACGGTGGCGGGCGCGTCCAGGACGTCCGTGTGGGCGGGCTCGACGTCGGTCGACCCCGGGACGGGCGTCCCCGGAGCGCCGTCGGCGGGCCAGCGGACGCGCAGGCGCTTCGCCGCACCCTGCACGGCCGCTGCCGCAGCGCGCGCGCCGCGCGGGCCGGGGACGTCGGCCTCGACCGTCCGCAGGTTCGTCGAGGCGAACGCGTGGGTCGCAGGACCGGCGAGGCGGCGCAGGACGGCGAGCGCGCGGTCCGGCGCGGCGTCCGCCGGGCCGGAGAGGACCGGGCGCCCGCGCGTCTCCGGCGGACCGGCGGGCGTGTCGACGTCGAGCCGCACGCCGCCCCGGCGGTCCTGCTCCAGGCGGAGCGCCCGGCCGGCCGCGCGCCACGCCGGGCCGGCATCGGCGACGCCGGCGGCGCGGACGCCCAGCTCGGCGGTGTCGCCGGCGGTGGAGACGCGCGGCTCGCGGGCGGCGAGCCGCACCGCCGCGTCGAGCGTCGCCATCGCCACGCGGCGGTCGGACCCGGCGAGCCGGCGCAGGACCACCGGCGGGACGTCGGACTGCGGTGCGCCCGCGAGCGCCACCTCGAGACGGTCGAGGTCGGCGACGTAGCGGCCCTGCGGGGCGATCCGCCGCACGATCTCGCGCGCGAGCGGCGCCGCCTGGGCCGTCCGCGGCACCGTCGACGTCACCGACCAGCCGGTCGACCGCCGCGCCAGCACGACGCGACCGCCGGCGGCGCGGACGCCCGCGGCGGCGACGAACGGCGCGATCCCGGACGACGACGCCGTGGCGACGCGGTCGTCGAGCTGGAGGGTCGCGCGGCCGAGCCGCAGGACGCTGCGGTCGTCGTCGGGCAGGGCAGCGAGCACCGCGCGGACCGCCTCCCGGTCCGCGTCGGGCCGCAGGGTCACGACGACGCGATCGTCCTGCCGCGCCGCCGAGGCGACCGCGGGCAGCGCGTCCAACGCCCCGAGCCCGGACGGATCCGCCCCGTCGTCGCGCAGCAGCAGCCAGCCGGCCGCTGCGGCGACCACGAGCACGAGCGGCAGGACGAACCAACGACGCTTCGGACGGCGAGCACCTGGCGTGGGCACGGGCTCCACGCTCGCACATCGCGCGCTCCCCGGGAACGAGAAAGGCCCGCGAACGCGGGCCTTTGCCTGAGGAGCCTCCGAGCGGACTCGAACCGCTGACCCCTTCATTACGAGTGAAGTGCTCTACCAGCTGAGCTACGGAGGCGCGGCGGCGAAGAATAGCGCGTCCGACGCGATAGCGTTGGCCCATGGGGATCGTCGCCTGGATCGTCCTGGGATTCGCCGCCGGCATGATCGCGCGCGCGATCGTGCCCGGCCGCAGCCGCCTCGGCTGCCTGACCACGACGGCCGTCGGCATCCTCGGCGCGCTGATCGGCGGAGCCATCGCGTCGGCCGCCGACGTGGGCGAGCTCGGCACGTTCTTCGACCTGGGGACGTGGGCGCTCGCGGTGCTGGGATCGATCCTGCTGCTGCTCGTGCTGCAGGCGGTCGCCGGCCGCGGCGGCGGGCCGCGACGCCGCTGAGCCCCGGCTCCGTCGTGGGACGGAGCCGGGATCCGTCGCGCGGCCGATGTCCGTCGGCGCGGCGCGCGGCACGCTGGCGGGGTGCGCATCCGCCGCCCCACCGCCCCGTCCCCCGTCGGCGGCGGCCGCACGCCCCGTCCCGGGCCGCCGGCCCCGCGCCCGTCCGGGCCGGCCGCCCGGGACGTCCCGTCCGACGCGCCCCGCGCGCTGGCCTAGGCTGCCGGCATGGGCTGGAGCACCGACGACATCCCCGCACAGACCGGCCGCCGCGCCGTCGTGACGGGCGCCAACAGCGGCCTGGGCAAGCGCACCGCGCTCGAGCTGGCGCGCAAGGGCGCCGCCGTCGTGCTGGCGTGCCGCGACGTCGGGAAGGGCCAGGCGGCCGCCGCGGAGATCCGCCGCGCGGCGCCCGACGCCGACGTGACGGTCGAGGAGCTCGACCTGGCCAGCCTGGCGTCCGTCCGGGCGTTCGCGGACCGGCAGGACGCGGCTGGCCCCCCGCTCGACCTGCTCGTCAACAACGCGGGCGTCATGGCGACCCCGCCGCGGCTGACCGCGGACGGGTTCGAGCTGCAGCTCGGGACGAACCACCTGGGCCACTTCGCGCTGACCGGGCTGCTGCTGCCGCGCCTGCGGGCCGCCGACGCGCCGCGCGTCGTCACGCTCACGAGCGGGCTGCACCGGATCGGGCGGATCGCGTTCGACGACCTGCAGTCCGAGCGCTCCTACGGTCCGTGGCGCGCCTACGGCCAGGCGAAGCTGGCCAACCTGCTGTTCGCCCGCGAGCTGGCGCGCCGCGCGGCGGTGGCCGGCCTGCCGCTGCGCAGCCTGGCGGCCCACCCCGGCTACTCCGCGACCAACCTGCAGACCACCGGGCCGGCGATGAGCGGCGGCCTCCTCGGGCGCCTGAACGCGGTCGCGGGCCGCGTCGGCAACGCGGTGCTCGGCACGGGCGACGCGTACGGCGCGCTGCCGACCCTCTACGCCGCCACGGAGTCGCAGGCCCCGAACGGCGAGATGATCGGGCCGACGAAGCTGAGCCAGACCCGGGGGCCCGTGGGCGTCGTCCCGTCGACCCGTGCCGGGCGCGACCCCGAGACCGCCGGCCGCCTGTGGACCGTGTCCGAGGAGCTGACCGGCGTCCGCTTCGACCTGGAGGCCGGCCCCGCCCGTGACGACGGCTGAGACCGTCCCCGGGGCCCCGCTGCCCTCCGGCCCCGACCCCGCCGACGCGGCCCCGCGCTGGCTCGTCCTGCTGTGGACGTGGGGCCCCGCCGCCGTGCCGGCGCTCATCGGCGTCGTGACGGTGCTGTTCGGCCGCGCCTCCTCCGGCGACGGCCCCTGGTGGCTGCTGGCGGCGACGCTGACGACGCTCGCGATCGGGCGCCGCCTGGAGCGCCCGGTCGGCGCGTGGATCCTCAGCCTGCTCGTCGTCGTCTCGAGCTGGTTCGTCTCGGCGTCCGGCGCGTACCTGCTGCTGGTCTTCGTCCCCGTCCTGCCGCTGGCGGCGGTCACCGCGGCGCGGCCGCCGCGCGCGTCCCTGGCCGCCGCGGGCCTGACGTTCGTCGCGCTGTTCGCGTCGAGCGTCACCGACCCCGCGGACTACGTCTCGGTCGGCCCCCTGTCGCTGCAGGCGCTGTTCGTCTGCGTGCTCGTGCCCGGCACGGCCGTCCTCGCCGCCTGGCTGATCGGCTACGCGCTGCACGTGCGCGGCCGCTACGCCCAGGCGTTGCTCGAGCGCGCGCGGACGCTCGAGCGCGAGCGCGACAGCAAGGCCGCCCGCGCCGTCGCCGAGGAGCGCACCCGCATCGCCCGCGAGCTGCACGACGTCGTCAGCCACAACGTCGCGGTGATGGTCGTGCAGGCGTCCGCCGCGGACGCGGTCTGGGACGCCGACCCCGTGCGGGCGCGCGACGCCGTCCGCGCCGTCGCCGACACCGGCCGGGCCGCGATGGGCGAGCTGCGGGCGATGCTCGCGGCGATGCGCGGACGCGAGGATGAGGCCGCCGGCGCCGAGCGCCGCGCGACGGAGGGCCTGGCGCGCCTGCCCGCCGTCGTCGAGCAGGTGCGCGCGGCCGGCGTCGACGCGCGCCTCGAGGTCGCCGGCGACGTCGCCGCGCTGCCGCCCGCCCTCGACGTCTCGCTGCTGCGAGTGGCCCAGGAGGCGCTGACGAACGTCCTGCGCCACGCCCACGCGACGACGGCCACGGTCAGCGTGCGGGTGGCCGACGACGCGGTGACGCTGACCGTCGCCGACGACGGCGTGGGGCTGGAGGGCTCCCGCGGCGCGGGCGACGCGCTCGATCCCGAGCGCCGGGGCGGCACCGGCCTGGTCGGCGTGCGCGAGCGCCTCGCGGTGGTCGGCGGCACGCTCGAGGTGGCGCCGCGCCCCGGCGGCGGCACCGTCCTGCGCGCGAGCGCCCCGCGGACCGGGCAGGATGGAGCCCGATGATCCGCGTCCTGCTCGTCGACGACCAGGAGCTCCTGCGCTCGGGGTTCCGCATGATCCTCGAGGCCGCCGGCGACATCCGGGTGGTCGGCGAGGCCTCCGACGGCGGCGAGGGCGCCGAGGCCGCCCGGCGGCTGCGGCCCGACGTCGTGCTGATGGACGTGCGGATGGGCGAGGTCGACGGCATCGAGGCGACCCGCCGGATCGTCGCCGCCGACGCCGGCCGCGTCGTCGTCCTGACGACGTTCGACCTGGACGAGTACGTCTACGCCGCGCTGCGGGCCGGGGCCTCGGGCTTCCTGCTCAAGGACACCCGCCCCGCCGACCTCGTCGAGGCCGTGCGCGTGGTCGCGGGCGGCGAGGCCCTGCTGGCGCCGCGGGTCACCCGGCGGCTGCTCGAGCGCTTCGCCGGCGACCTGGCGCCCGCCCGGGACGACGACGGCGCCGCCGACGTGCTGACGGAGCGCGAGCGCGAGGTGCTGCGCCTGGTCGCCGGCGGCCGCTCCAACCTGGAGATCGCCGAGGCGCTCGTGCTGACCGAGGCGACGGTGAAGACGCACGTGTCGAACGTCCTGCGCAAGCTCGACGTCCGCGACCGCGTGCAGGCCGTCGTGTGGGCGTACGAGCACGGCGTCGTGCGGCCGGGCGAGTCGGGGACCGCCTAGGTCATGGCCCGTCGCGGCGCCGTCGGGCTCGTCGTGCTCGGCGTCCTGCTGCTCGCCGGCGTGGCGGGCCGGGCGCTGCTGGGCGGCGACGCCGGGCGGCCGGCGCCCCCGCCGCCGGCGAGCACGCGCGCCGCCCCGCCGACGCCGCGCACCCTGGCCGCGCTGCGCCCGGACCGCGTCATCCGCCGCGTCGAGGCCCTCCGCGGCCTGCGGCTGAAGCGGCGGCCGCGCTTCCGCGTCGTCAGCGCCGCCCAGGCCCAGCGCCAGCTCACGCGCGACGGCGGGGCCGGGGACCAGGGCGACGCCGGGGCCACCGCGGTCGACACCGCGCTGCAGACGCTCCTCGGCCTGCTGCCGCCGGGCGCCGACGTCGACGAGATCGCCCGGCGGATCGCCGGCGACGCGTTCCTCGGCTTCTACGACGGCGCGCGCAACGAGATGACGATCGTCGGGCGCGACGGCCGGCTGCCCGCGGGCGCCGAGGCGACGGTCGCGCACGAGCTCGTCCACGCGATCGACGAGCAGCACTTCGGCATCTTCCGCCGCCTGCGCCGCACCCGGGACGACGACGCGCGCCTGGCCTACACCGCGGTCGTCGAGGGCAGCGCGACCGACGTCGGCGACCGCTACGCCGCCCGGTACCACGTGCCGCAGGAGGACCCCGGCGACGCGCGCCGCGCCCGGGCGCTCGTCCGCGACGTGCCGTTCGGGCTGCTGCTGCAGCTGAGCTTCCCGTACGCCGTCGGCGAGGAGTTCGTGCGCGCGGTCCGGCGGGACGGCGGCGAGGCGGCCGTCGCGCGGGCGCTGACGACGGAGGCCCCGCGCGCCACCGTGGGCATCCTGGACCCGGCCTGGTGGCGCGCCGGGCGGCGGCCGGCCCCGGTGCGCCTGGACGCCCGGCGCGTCCTCGGCCGGGGGTGGCGGCAGCTCGACGCCGACGCGATCGGCGCCGCCGACGTGCTCGCGCTGCTGGCGCCGACCGAGGCCGACGCGAGCACCGCCGCCGTCCCCGCGCAGGGGTGGCGGGGCGGCCGCTACGTCTTCCTGCGCCGCGGGGGCGGCCGGGTGGCCGACTGCCGCGCGCCGTGCGTGCGGCGCGACGCGGTCGTCGGCGCCGTCCGCTTCGACACCGCCGCCCGGGCGCAGGCCTTCACGCGGCTGCTCGGCCGCACGCTCACGGCGCGCCGGGGCGCGAAGGCCGCCGGCGACGGGCTGTGGGTCGTGCGCGGTGCGGGGGCGGCGGTCGGCACGCGGGGCGCCGTGGCGACCTTCGCCTACGCGCCGACGCCGGCGCTCGCGGCCCGCCTGGTGCGCGACGCGCCGAGCGGCTGAGTCGCCGGATCGCCCCCGGGGCCGAGCCACCGGGGGCGCGGGTCCGCCGCAGGGGGGATCCCGGTCCCGCCCCCCGCCCGATGCGCGGCCAGCCGCCCCGCCGCACGATCGGACCATGAGCGATCCCACGCCCGTCATCGCCACCCGCGGCCTGCGCAAGCGCTACGGCGATCGCGAGGTCGTCCGCGGCGTCGACCTGCACGTCCCGCGCGGCGTCGCGTTCGGCTTCCTGGGGCCGAACGGCGCCGGCAAGACCACGGTCATCCGCCTGCTGCTGGGCCTGACCGCCCCGTCGGGCGGCACGATGCACCTGCGGGGCCACGAGCTGCCGGGCGACCGGCGCGCGGCGCTCGCGCGGGTGGGGGCGATCGTCGAGGAGCCGCGCTTCCACGGCCGGATGACGGGCCGCGAGAACCTGCAGGTCCACGCCGCCGTGCTCGGCCCCGACGCCGCGGCGCGGATCCCCGGCGCGCTCGAACGGGTGCGGCTGGCGGACCGGGCGGACGATCGCGTCGACGGCTACTCCCTCGGCATGCGGCAGCGGCTCGGCATCGCGCGCTGCCTGCTCTGCGACCCCGAGCTGCTGATCCTCGACGAGCCCGCGAACGGCCTGGACCCGGCCGGCATCCGCGAGCTGCGGGCGCTCGTCCGCGCGCTCGTCGACGAGGGACGCACCGTCTTCCTGTCCTCGCACCTGCTCGACGAGGTCGAGCGCACCTGCGACATGGCCGCGGTGGTGGCGGACGGGCGGATCGTCGCCCAGGGCACCCTCGACGAGCTCGCGTCGTCGGGCGAGCCGCGGGTGCGGATCGGCCTGCGGCACGCCACCGAGGCCGCCACGGTGCTGGCGGCCCGGCCCGACGTCGCGCGCGCCACCGCCCCGGACGACGACCGCCTGGAGATCGTCGTGCGGTCCACCGGGACGACCGGCGAGCGGCAGGTGACCGCCGAGCTGGTGCGGCACCTCGTCGGACGGGGCTTCGCGCCCTACGCCGTGACGACGAGCGGCGGCCGGCTCGAGGATCGCGTGCTCGAGCTGCTCGGTCGACAGGACGAGCCGCCGCCCGCGGCCGCATCCCCGGCCGACGAGCGCGTCCCGGTGGAGGCCTGAGATGGCGGCCATGGTGCGGGCCGAGCTGCTCAAGCTCCGCCGCAGCCGCTCCGTCCTGCTCGGCGCCCTGGCCACCGTGCTGGGGCTGCCGCTCGGACTGCTCGCCATGATCGCCGTCGTCGGGCAGCTGCCCGTGGACGGCGGCGAGTTCGCCGAGAAGTGCGCCGAGGTCCTGCTGGGGCCGGGGCTGATCGGCGCGACGCTGATCGGCGTCGCCGCCGGCAGCGGCGACCGGACCGCCGGCGTGCTGCCCGTGCTCGCCGCGACCGGCCGGCCGCGAGGGCAGCTGCTGCTGGCCCGGATCCCGGCGGTGCTGGTGGCCACCGCGGCGCTGTCGCTCGCGTTCTGGGTCGTCGCCTGCGCGCTGGGCCTCGTCCTGCACGGCGGTGCCGGGACGACGACGGGGGCGCCGGCGCTGACGGGCGCCGAGGCGCTCGACCTGCTGCCGCGCATCGTCGCGGTCGACGTGGTCGTCGGCGTCGGGGCGCTCGGCCTGTGCACCGCCGGACTCGGGGCCGCGCCCGCGGTGGCCGGGATCCTGGCCCTGACGCTCGGCGTGCTGCCGATGGCCGCCGCGGCGGAGCGCACGCCGGACTGGTTCCTGGCGCTCATGCCGCCGCTGTCGACGACCGAGCTCGTCGGCGGCCGCACGTTCATGGGCGACCTGGGCGCGATCCCGGACGGCTGGGCGGCGGCAGGGGTCGCGCTGTGGACCGCGGGCGGGCTCCTCCTGGCGCGCGCCCGCTTCGCCCGCGCCGACGTCTGATGCCCTGCCGCGGCGGCCGGTCCGGCCGCCGTGGCAGGATCGCCGCATGGGACTCGGCGACCTGCGGCGCTCCTACGACGGCTCCCCCCTGGACCCGTCCGACCTGCACGAGGACCCGCTCGTGCAGCTCGGCCGCTGGCTCGACGAGGCGCGGGCCGTCCTCGCGAGCGCGACCGAGGTCAACGCGATGGCGCTCGCGACGGCGGACGAGCAGGGGCGACCGTCCGTCCGCATGGTGCTCCTGAAGGACCTGGACGCGCGCGGGCTCACCTTCTACACCAACCTCGCGTCGCGGAAGGGGCGCGAGCTGCGCGCCAACCCGCACGCCGCCCTGTGCCTGCACTGGCAGCCCGTGTACCGCCAGGTGCGCGTGGCCGGCCCGTGCGTCGAGGTGGACCGCGGCGCGACGGACGCGTACTTCGCCACCCGGCCGGCGGACAGTCGCCGCGGCGCGTGGGCGTCGCACCAGAGCGCGCCGATCGACAGCCGCGCCGCGCTCGAGGCGCGGATGGGGGAGGCCCGCGAGCGGTTCCCCGACGACGCCGACATCCCCACGCCGCCGCACTGGGGCGGGCTGCGCGTCGAGCCGGTCGAGGTGGAGTTCTGGCAGGGCCGCCCGGACCGGCTCCACGATCGCGTGCACTACGCCCGCACCGCCGACGGCGGCTGGGAGCGCACCCGGCTGCAGCCGTAGCGGCGGCGCGACGGACGCGCGCCGGGCCTCGGGGACGGACGGCGCGCGTCCGGGCCGTTGACAGGGGAAACCGGCGTCGTGCATCCGGCGTCGCCGACGCGTCGTTGTTGATGGTGCCCGGCGAGGAGCGGGCGACCGCACCGGTCGCCGCCGCGCCCGCCTCGTCACGTCCTCCGCCATGAGCTCCGCCGTCGCCATCCCCCTGCCCCTGCGCCCGCGCGGCGCGGTCGCCGAGCGCGCGGCCCGGGCGCGGCGCCTGGCGGCCGCACGGCCCCGTAAGCTCGCTGCCCAGATGGCGCCCCCGCCCGAGCACCTGACCTCGCTGTCCGACGGCGAGCTCCTCGCCCGCGTGGCGAAGACGGACCCGGAGGCGTTCGAGGTGCTCTACGACCGGATGGCGTCGCCCGCGTTTGGGCTGGCGTACCGCATCGTCGGGGCCAAGGCGGCCGCCGACGACGTCTGCCAGGAGGCGTTCCTGTCCGTCTGGCGGTCGGCCGCGCGCTACGACGCCCGGCTCGGGAACCCGCGGTCCTGGGTCCTGGCCGTCGTCCGCAACCGGGCGATCGACCACCTGCGCCGCCACGCGCGGACGAAGGAGCGCGAGGTCGGCGACGAGGCCCTCGCGGAGCGCCATCCGGCGCCGCAGGACCAGGGCACCGAGGCGCAGGCGCTGCGCCGCACCGAGGCCGCGGACACCCGCGAGCTGATGAACGAGCTGTCCGACGACCAGCGCCAGGTCATCGAGCTGTCCTTCTACGGCGGGCTCTCGCACAGCGAGATCGCGTCGAAGCTCGAGCTGCCCCTGGGCACGGTCAAGGCGCGGATGAACCGGGGGCTGGCGCGGATGCGCAAGCACCTCGCGGACGGGAGCCCCGCATGAGCGAGCACGACGAGGAGACCCGGGAGCAGCTCGGCGCCTACCTGCTCGGCGCCTGCACGCCGGAGGAGGCCGAGCGCGTCGAGGCGCTCATGGAGCGCTCGCCCGCGTTCCGCGACGAGGTCGCGTCGTACGCGCCCGTGCTCGACGCCCTGCACGACGTCCCGGCGGCCGAGCTGACGCCCGCGCCGACGCTGAAGCGGTCGATCATGGACCAGGTGCGCCAGGAGGCCACGCTGTTCGCGGCCGCGGGCGACGAGGCGGTCGCGGGCGACGGACCCGCGACGTCGGCGTCCCCGGCGCCGTCCGCGCCGGCGCGCGGCACGGTGCCGGCCGACGCGCCCGCGGCGCCCGGCGCGCGCCGCCGCTCGTTCCTGGCGAGCCTGCGCGGGCCCCGCGTCGCCGCCGTGGCCGCCGTCCTGGTGGCGCTCGTCGTCGCGATCGCGGTGATCACGGGCGGCGGCGGGGACGGCGACCGGCCCGCCCGCGAGGTGACGGCGAACGTCACCGCGGGCCAGGGCAGCGCGCGCGTCGAGGTGGCCGACGACGGCGGGAAGCTCGTCGTGCGCGGCATGCCCTCGCCGGGCGCCGGCAAGCAGTACCAGGTGTGGCTGAAGACGGGCAGCGAGGATCCGCGCCCGTCCGTGGTCTTCGACGTCGACGCGAAGGGCGACGGCACCGCCGAGCTGCCCGACCTGGCGGACGTCGACGACGTGCTCGTGACGGCCGAGCCGGCCGGCGGCTCGCAGACGCCGACGAGCCAGCCCGTCATGCAGGCGTCCGTCTAGCGGCCGCGGCCGGGGCGCCGCGCGCCTAGGCCGTCGCGGCCTCGGGCCGCGCCAGGTCCATGATCTCGGCGACGAGCTCGTAGGAGCGGCGCCGGTCGGCGTGGTCGTGCACGGCCGTGGTGATCATCAGCTCGTCGGCGTTCGTGCGGGCGAGCAGCTCCTCGATCCCCCGACGCACGGTGTCGGGCCCGCCGACGATCTGCGACGCCGCCCGCGACTGCAGGAACGCCTGCGCCGACGGGTCGCGCAGCGCCGGCTCGGCCTCCTCCGGCGTCGGCAGCAGCCCCGGCCGACCCTGGCGCAGCCGCAGGAACTGCAGGTTGCTGGGGCCGTTGAGGAAGCGCGCGCGCTCGTCGTCCTCGGCGGCGACGACCGCCACGCCGAGCATCACGTACGGGCGCTGCAGCACCTCGGACGGCCGGAAGGACGAGCGGTACAGCTCGACGGCGGGCTCGGTGTTCTGCGCGCTGAAGTGGTGGGCGAACGAGAAGGGCAGGCCCAGCTCGCCCGCGAGCTGCGCGCTGAAGCCGCTCGAGCCGAGCAGCCAGATCGGCGGCTCGTGGCCGTTGTTGGGGACGGCGTGGATCCGGTGCAGCGGGTGGTCCCGCGGCAGCTCGCCGCGCAGGAACCCGCGCAGCTCCGCCAGCTGGGCGGGGAAGTCGTCCTCGCCCCCGAACGGGTCGGCCGAGCGGCGCAGCGCCGCGGCGGTCAGCCCGTCCGTGCCCGGCGCGCGGCCCAGGCCCAGGTCGATGCGCCCCGGGTGCAGCGCCTCGAGCATGCCGAACTGCTCCGCGACCACGAGCGGGGCGTGGTTGGGCAGCATCACGCCGCCCGAGCCCAGGCGGATGCGCTCGGTGCCGGCGGCGAGGTGCGCGATCAGCACCGGCGGGGCCGAGCTGGCGATGCCCGGCATGTTGTGGTGCTCGGCGACCCACACGCGCCGGTAGCCGAGGGCCTCGACGTGGCGCGCCAGGTCGAGGGAGTTCCCGAGCGCCTGGCCGGGGGTGGAGCCCGCCACGACGGGCGAGAGGTCCAGGACGGAGAGGGCGACGTCGCTCACGGTCCCATCGTGGCACCCGGCGGGCCGGGCCCCGCCGGAACGGGCGATCCGGGCGGCGGCCGCGTCCGAAGGACGGTTGCTCGGACGCGCACCGGGTACACGCCTTCGGACCCGCCCGCGACCCTCCGGAGGCGCCCGTGACCAGCCCGAAGACCTACCTGGCCAAGAAGGCGGCCAAGGCCACCCTCAAGCACACGATCCACGGCACGACGTCGAAGGCCACGCGCCGGCCGATCCGCTCCGTGACCCTGCTGACCCTCGGCGCCGCCGTCGGCGCGCTCGTCGCCACGGTGCTCGCGCGCCGCGGCGCCGACCGCGCCGCGACGGCCCGGCACCAGGAGGAGCAGCTGGAGCGCGCCGCGCAGGAGGCCGCGTCCGCCCGCCACGAGCAGCGGCGCGCCGACCTGGACGACCGCACGCTCACCGACCGCGTGAAGAGCGAGATCTTCCGCCCGGCCGACGCGCCGAAGGGCGACGTCGTCGTCGACTCGGAGGGCGGCGTGGTGCACCTGCGCGGATCGGTCGTCTCGGTGGCCCAGCGCGACCAGCTCGTCTCTGCGGCCCGCGCCGTCGACGGCGTGCTGCGCGTCGAGGACCTGCTCCACGTCCGCTCCTGAGCGCCCGGCAGCGTCCGCGACGCGGTCGACCCCGGCGGGGGACGGCCGCGCGCGGCGTCGACGCGGGCGGGCCGCCGATCACCCGTCTCCACGGGGCCGCGGCCGCCGTCCGGCATGCTGCCCCGGCACCCTCTCCAAGGAGGCCCTCCCATGAGCACCACGCCCATCGTCCACGCGTCCGGCACGTTCGAGATCGGCGGTGAGCTGCCCGTCCACCGCCTCGGCTACGGCGCGATGCAGCTGACCGGGTCCGGCGTGTGGGGCGAGCCCGCAGACCACGACGAGGCGATCCGCGTCCTGCGCCGCGCCGTCGAGCTCGGCGTCGACTTCATCGACACCGCCGACTCGTACGGCCCGTTCGTCTCCGAGCGCCTGATCGCGGAGGCGCTGCACCCGTACCCCGACGGCCTCGTCGTCGCGACGAAGGCCGGCCTGACGCGCCACGGCCCGAACGACTGGCGCCCCGTCGGCCGCGACGAGTACCTGCGCCAGCAGCTGCACCTGTCGCTGCGCCACCTGGGCGTGGAGCGGATCGACCTGTGGCAGCTGCACCGCATCGACGAGCAGGTGCCGGCGGAGGACCAGTTCGCGACGCTGAAGGCCGTCCAGGACGAGGGCCTCGTGCGGTTCGTCGGCCTGTCCGAGGTGTCGGTCGAGCAGCTCGACGCGGCGCTCGACGCCGGCGTGCACGTCGCGACGGTGCAGAACAAGTTCAACCTGGTGGAGCGCGACTCCGAGGACGTCCTGGACCGCTGCGAGGCGCTCGGGATCGGCTTCATCCCGTGGTTCCCGATCGCGACCGGCAAGCTGGCGCAGGAGGGCGGGCCGCTCGACGAGATCGCCAAGGACCACGGCGCCACGCCCGCGCAGCTCGCGCTCGCCTGGCTGCTGCACCGCTCGCCCGTGATGCTGCCGATCCCCGGCACGTCGAAGGTCGCGCACCTCGAGCAGAACCTCGCGGCCGCCGAGATCGAGCTGTCGCAGGACGAGGTGTCCCGCCTGGAGGACGCCGGCCGCCAGGCCGCCGGCTGAGCGCCGTGGGCACGCCGGCCGCCGCGACCCCCTGGTCGCCCGCCACGACGGGGCTGGCGCTGCCGCTGCGGCTGGCGTGGGTCCTGGCGCGCGAGGACGGGCGGCCGCCCGCCGAGCTCGGCGGCCCGGGGCCGCTGCTGCTCGGGGCCGCCGTCCTGGCCCTCGTGCGCTCTGGCGCGCTCGAACGGCGCGACGGGCGGCTGCTCCCGGGGCCCGCGGCGCCCGCCGACCCGTTCGACGCCTGGGTGCGCGACGCGCTGCCGGACGGCGCGGACGAGACCGGCCAGCTCGAGGGGCTCGCCGCCCACGCGGCCGGCCGGGCGGGGCGGCGCGCGACGGAGGCCCTCGCCGCGGCGGGCCTGCTGGCGCCCGAGCCGCGGCGCGTCCTGGGCCTGCCGCTGGGCCGGCACCTGCGGGTGCGCGACGTGGCGGCGCTGCGCCACGACCGCGCGCTGGTGCGCGCGGTGCTCGAGGGCGAGGAGACGCACGACGTGGCGATGGCGGCGCTCGTCGCCTACCTGCACCACGGCGGGCTCGTCGCCCACCTGGAGCCCCGGGACCTGCGCGCGGCCGAGACGCGGGCGGCGCGGATCGCCGGCGACGCCCGGGACGGCGCGCCGCCGCCCGTCGGACCGGTGGCCGACGCGGTGCGCGCGACGGTCGAGGCGATGCACGTGGTGCTCGTCCCCGTCGGGGCGATCCAGGTCGTCACGACGACCGCGCACGAGCGGCGGTAGACGGGGCGCGGCCGGGCGGGCGTCCGTCTTCCCGCCCGTCCGCTCAGTCGCCGCCGCGCGGCTTCAGGCCGTGGACCGCCGGGCCCTCGAGCACGCTGCCGTCGCGCGCGTCGAAGCGCGAGCCGTGGCACGGGCAGTCCCAGGAGCGGTCGCCCGGGTTGAAGTGCACCTCGCACCCCAGGTGGGTGCAGACGGGGGAGAACTCGTGCAGCACGCCGGCCTCGTCGCGGTACGCGGCGGTGCGCCTGCCGCCGGCCTTCACGATCCGGCCCTCGCCCGGCGCGACCGCTTCGCCGCCCTTCCGCGACGCGGGTCGCAGGCGGTCCGTGGCCAGGAAGAACCCCGTCTCGGTGTTCCACTGCGCCAGCTTCGCCGCCTGGCGCGGCGCCACGAGGCGCTTGCGGCTCGTGCTCCACAGGGACGCGTCCGGGTCGGGCCGGCCCCCGATCAGCCCGGTGATCGCGAACGCCGCGGCGGTGCCGTTCGTGTAGCCCCACTTCGCGAAGGCGGTGGCGGTCCACAGGCGCTTCGAGCCGGGCCGCAGCGCGCCGACGTACGGCACCATGTCGGGCGCCTGCGGGTCCTGCGCCGACCAGCGGTGGGTCACCTCGGTCGCGGACAGCTGCTCCTGCGCCCAGGACTCGAGCGTCTCGTAGCGCTTCCGCTGGTCCGACCGGCGGCCGCTCGTGTGGCCCTCGCCGCCGACGATGGCGACGAGCTCCCCGTCCGGGCCGGGGGCGGTGCGGACCGAGCGCGACGGCGGCCCCACGTCGTAGTACATGCCCGTGGGCAGCGGGGCGCTCGTCCGGGCCGCGATCGCGTACGAGCGCTCGGGCAGCAGGCGGGCGAAGTACAGGCCGCGGTCCAGGATGGGGACGTGGGTGGCGATGACGACGTGGTCGGCCTGCAGCTCGCCGTGCGCCTCCGTCTCGACGCGGCACGGCTCGCCCTCGCGCACCTTGACGACGCGCACGCCCTCGCCGATGACCACCCCGGCCGCCTCGGCCACGCGGGCCAGGCCCAGCACGTACTTGTGGCCGTGCAGCTCGCCGCCGCCCTCGACCTTGACGCCGGCGAGCATCTCCGTCGGCGCGGGCAGCCCGTGCACGGCCTCGGCCTGCAGCCCGGCGACCTTCGTGGCCTCGGCCTCGGCGCGCAGCCGGCCCACCATCGCCTTGCGGCTCGTGTACGTGTAGGCGGGCCGGTCCCGCCAGTCGCAGTCGATGCCCTCGGCCGCCACGAGGTCGCGGATCCAGTCCGTGGCGCGCTGGTTGAGCGCGGCGTACCGGCGCGTGCTCTCCGTGCCGATCTTCGACAGCAGCGTCGCGTAGCGCATGCCGTGGGCGGCGGTGACCTTCGCCGTGCTGTAGCCGGTGACGCCCGTGCCGATGCGGCGCGCCTCGACGACGGTCACGCGGCGGCCCTCGTGCGCCAGCAGCAGCGCCGTCGTCAGGCCGAAGATGCCGCCGCCCACGACGAGGACCTCGGGGCGGCGCGCGTCGTCGGGGAGGACGCGCGCCGGGGCCGGCGTCGACGTGTCCTCCCAGAACGAGCGCGGGGTGGCGTCGTGCGAGGTGTCGGGCATGCGGCGGCGTCTCCTGCGGTCGGGCGTCCGCCGGGACGGCGGGCTCCGGGGGCCGGTACCCGCGGGCCGCCCGGGCTAACGGTCGCCCCGCGCGGCGCCGACCGGTCCGTCGGCGGCCGACGTGGCGAACGCGCCGCGGATCGCGGGCCACCCCGCCTTGCGCCGCTCGTGCCACGTCGGGCGGTTCCAGCCCTCCCAGTCGTAGCCCGCCGTGCGCAGCGGCGCGGCGGCGCCCGCCTGCACCGTGATCCCGACGCGGCCGGTGCGGACCGCTGCCATCGTGCCGTTCCGCCGGCCCTCCAGGATGCGGTGGCTCGACGGGTCGGCGTAGCCCAGCATCGCCCACGGGATGCGCAGCTCCAGGACGTTCCCCGATCCCATGACCAGGTGCCGCTGGTCGAAGCCGTCGGCGTCCGGGGCGCCCGTGCCCCACGGCAGCGCGGACGCGTCGCGGAACTCGGCCGGCCGCTCGCCGACCCCCAGGCCGACGCGGAGCGGGCGGTTGAGGATCTGGCGCGGCCGGGTCCAGGCCCCGCTGCCCTCGCGCATCGCGTCCTCGTCGAAGGGCACGTAGTCGCGGGTGATGCCGTACATCCACGGCAGCGGGTCCAGCCACGCGGCCTGGAGCAGCGTCGCGCGGTCGCCGGGCCCGATCACGACGCCGTGGTCGGCGTCCGGGTCCGCCCCGTCGGTGCCCGGCAGCCCGCGGTTGCCGCTCGGGTGGGTCGACAGGCCGATGCGGACGGGCGCCCGGCGCCACGCCTGCGCGTCCTTCAGCCGCACCCGCAGCCACAGGAACTCCTCGTCGTGGGTGGCGCGCACCTCGGCGACGGGACCGGCCGACTCGGCGATCGCCTGGCTGCTCTCGCGCGTCCAGTCGTCGTCGCGGCCGTCGAGCGTCTTCGTCGGCGCCTTCCCGGCCTCGGTCGCGACGACGCCGAAGCGCTCCTCGTTCGTCAGGGGGTTGCGCCACAGGGCGCGCCGGTCGCCGGGCTGCTCCAGGTCGATGGTGTTCCAGGTGAACTTGAACCACTCGTCGGTCCACTCGAACAGCACGCCGCCGGCGTAGCCCTCCTCGCGGATGCGGCCGAGCATCGACGCGTCGATCCGTCCGGCCTCCTGCTCGGAGTGGGCGCCCTGGTCGCGACCGAGCGGGCCGGTGTGCGCGGCGCCCAGGCTGGCCGGCACGCCGAACTCCGTGACCATGATCGGCATGCCGCGGTGGTGCTCGCGGAGGGCGCGCAGGTAGCCGGCGTAGGGGTCGACGGCGCCGTCCCGGGCCTGCGCGTCGCGGTACTCCCAGCGCAGGAAGTCGGGGTAGTACGGGTAGGCGTGGTAGCTGGCGAAGACGCCGGCCGGCCAGGCGCCCGTCGCGCGCACGTGGGTGGCGTCGACGGAGACCAGGTCCTCCTTGCCGAGCGGCTCGGAGGGGTGGTCGAGCGGGTCGGTGGTCAGCCAGTTCGTGAACGTCAGGGGCCGGCTCCATCCGCGCCGGGCCTCGAGCGTCGCGACGTGGTCCATGCCCGCCGCGATCCAGCTCTCCATCGGCGTGGCGTCGCGGGTGGCGCGGACGTAGCGGCCGCGGTAGGGCCGCACGTCGGCGTTCCTCCGGTCGCTGTCGTGGACGGCCTCCGGGTCCCACTCCACGCCGAGCGACCAGCCCAGCGTCCAGCGGGAGACGTCGGCCGTGTAGCGCCCGGACGCGTGGCCGGGGCGGTCGGGGATCGTCGCGTCGCCGTGGACGACCGCGACGGCGTCCGCGAGCTCGCGCTTCCAGTCGTCGAGCACCGCGTACGCGTCGTGGGTGCGCAGGAACTCGTCCTCGGGGATCCAGACGCCGTGCAGCAGGTGGATCGGCCGGTCCCGGTGTGCCTCGTTGTAGGCGGCGAACGCGGCGTAGAACTGCGGCGGCAGGATCGTGTAGATCCGCAGCAGGCGGGTGCCGAGCTCGCCCATCCCGGTCAGCCAGCGGTCGTAGTCCGTGCGCGTGGGCGCCAGCTCGCCCGGGAAGGTGCCCGGCAGCGTGGCGCCCAGGTTGACGCCCGGCCAGAAGCGCGGGGCGAACGCGCCGTCGACCGCCAGCGCCAGGTCCTCGCCCTGCGCCCGCGCGGGGGTCTTCAGGCCGCGCAGCTCGACGGGCGCGCCGGCGTAGCTGGGGCCCGCGGGCAGCTCGGCGTCGGGCGTCCCGTCCGGGCGGTCGTCGCCGCCGGCGCCGCAGCCGGTGACGGCGAGCAGCAGGACGAGCGCGGCGACGAGCGCGGGCGGACGGCGTCGGGCGCGAAGGGGGGAGCTCCGCATCCGCCGGACGCTACCCGTCGGCCACCGGGCCGGGCGTGTCACGGCGACACGCCCGCTCGCCGGGAGGGCGCCCGGCGTCACGCCCCCCGGCGCTCCGCGAGCACGAGTCCGCTGCGCTGGGGGACCAGCACCGTCGCGCGCTGCACGAGCCGCTCGGGGCGCAGGGAGAGGGGATGGAGCCGCAGGCGGTCGAGGACCGTCGGCACCACGGCGCCGAACTCCACCCCCGCCAGCGGCTCGGCCGGGCAGCGCCGCACCCCGCCGCCGAAGGGCAGGAAGCTCGGCGGCGCCGGGGCGTCCAAGAACCGGTCCGGGTCGAAGCGGTCGGGATCGGTGAAGACGTCCGGATCCCGGTGCAGGAGCACGAACGGGACCATCACGTTCGTGCCCGCCGGCAGGTCGAAGCCGCCCAGGGTCAGCGGCTCCTGCAGGCGGCGCAGCGACGCCATCGCCGGCGGCCGCAGCCGCAGCGTCTCGGCGATCGTGGCCGAGAAGAGCGGCGCGTCCGGGCCCGCGTCCCGCACCGCGGCGGCCAGGTCGGGCTCGCGGCCCAGGCGGTCCAGGATCGACGAGAGCGCGATCGCCGGCGGCTCCTGCGCCGCGGCCATCACGACGAGCAGCTCGTCGAGCGCCGCGTCGGCGTCCATCCCCGTGGCGGCGACGTGGGCCAGGATGCCGCCGCCCGCGGGCGGGGGCCCGTCCGCGGCGCCCGGGGCGTCGCCGGCGCGGCGGGCGGCGAGCTCCTCGCCCAGCAGCTGCCGGATCGGCCGCAGGCGCCGGCGCACCTCCAGGTGGAGAAGCGGGCCGAGCGGCGGCGCCTGCCGACGATCCGGGGGCGTCAGCGGCGGGTTGCCGGGGGTGCGCAGCGCGGCCCCGACGGCGCGGACCAGCCGGCGCGCGCGGCCCTCGTCCTGCACGCCGAGGACGTGCCGCACGAACAGGTCCTCCGTCAGGGTCCGCAGCCGGGGGAGGAGCGCGAAGGGGCGGCCGACGGGCCACGCGTCGACGTGCGCCGCGGCGCGCTCCCGCATCGCGGCGCGCTGGGCCTCGACCGCCTCGGGCGCGAACGCCGGGGCCGCGCGACCCCGGACCTCGTGGTGCTTGGCGCCGTCCGCGCCGAACATCGACGCCGCCGAGGCCTGCGGAAGCACGCCGCGGCGCGCCTCGCCCGCGTGCGTGCGCTCGGGGTCGCCGGGCACCACGAGCGCGACGGCGTCGGGGGTGGCGGCGACGACGACCCGGCCGACGAGCGCCAGGTCGAGGGTGAAGACGGGGCCGTAGCGGGCGCGGGCGCGCAGCAGCGCGCCGGCGGGATCGCGCGCCAGCAGCGGCGACTGCACCGCGGCGGGGGCCGTCGGGCCGGGAGGGAGCGTCGGGTCGGCGGGCACGGGTCGCGCCTACCCGCGCCGGGCGCGGGCGGAAACCCCGGCCCCGGCGCGGACGCCCGGGCCCCGCCGGTCCCCGCCGGTCCCCGGGGCCCCCGGGGGAATCCCCCACCGCCGCCCGGGGTGGTTCCCCGTAGGCGTGCGGCCGTCGCGGTCCTAGCGTGGTCGGCATGCCCCGCGTCCCGCCCGCCGCCGCCGTTCGTCCCCGTCCGCGGCCGCCGCGCCTGCCACCGCGCCTGCGGCGCGCGGCCGGGCCGTCCGCGGCCGCGCTCGGGCTGCTCCTGGCGCTCCTCGGCGTGGTGCTGCTGGCCGGCTGCGGCCGCGACGGGGGGCCGCGGACGACCGAGACGCGCCGGGTGGCGGCGTTCACCGCGGTCGACGTCGGCGGGGCCACCGAGGCCACGGTGCGGCGCGGGTCGCGGCCCGCGGTCGTCCTGCGCGCCGGTCGCGACGACCTGGCGCGCGTGCGCACCCGGGTCACGGACGGACGCCTGACGATCGACACGGGGCCCGACCGGCTGTTCGCCGACGGGGTGGACGGCCCGGTGCGGGCGGTCGTCGTCGTCCCCGAGCTGCGATCCGCCGGCGTGCACGGCGGCGCGCGCCTGGACCTGGGCGACCGCCGCGGCGGCCCGCTGACCGTCGGCGTGAGCGGGGGCGGCGCGGTCGTCGGGGCGGGGCGGGCCGGCACGCTGCGGATCGTGGCGTCGGGCGGCGCAGACGTCGACCTAGGGCGGCTGCGGGCGGACCGCGCCCGCGTGACCGGCAGCGGCGGCGCGGCGGTGCGGGTGCACGTGCGGCAGCGCCTGGACGCCGCGCTCTCCGGCGGCGCCGACGTGACGTACGGCGGCCGGCCGCGCGTCGTCCGGCGGGGCGACGGCGGCGAGCTGACGCCGGCCGCGCGCTGACCGGCGGTCGGGGCGCCCTACGCGTCCGCGGCGCCGAGCGCCTCCAGCAGGCGGTCCACGAAGGCCGCCTGCGCGGCGACGAGCTTGGCCCGGGCCACGTCCGGCGCCACCCACGCCACGCGGTCGAGCTCGGGGAAGGCCTGGGTGCGGCCCGACCGCGGCGGCCAGACCATCTCGAAGGTGCCGGGGACGATCGCCGCGGGATCGACGTCGCCCTCCACCGCCCACGCCAGGACGCGCTTGCCGGCGCGCTGGCGCACCTCGCCGAGCGGCGTGGCGGGGCCGTCCGGGACGGGCAGGCCGAGCTCCTCGGCGAACTCGCGTCGCGCCGCCGCCTCGGCCTCCTCGCCGGGGTCCAGCTCCCCCTTGGGCAGCGACCACGCGCCCTCGTCCTTGCGCGCCCAGAACGGGCCGCCCATGTGCCCGATGAGCACCTCGACGCCGTCCGCCCCGCGGCGCCAGAGGAGGATCGCGCCGCTCGTCGTGCCGCTGGCCATCGCGTCATCCTGCCCGATCGCCGGCAGGTGCCGCCCGGCGGGAGCGGGCGGGGCGAGCGCCGACGGGACGCCGGCGGCGGCGCCGCGGAACGGCCGAGGGCCCCGCCGGAGCGGGGCCCTCGCGGACCTGCGGGGTGCCGGGCGCGCCCGGCACCGGCGCTACTTGCGGACGAGCTTCCGGACGACCGTGAGCTTCCGCTTCTCGACGCCCGTGACGAACGTCGTGCGCAGCGTCAGCGTCGCCTTCGGGTTGGCGCGCAGCGCCTGGCGGCCGGCCTTCCCGATCTTGATCGTGACCTTGAACGTGCCGCCCTTCTTCACCGTCGCGCTCACGGAGCCGAGGGTGACCGTGCGGCGCTTGCCCTTCGTGCGCACCGTCGTCGTCAGGCGGTAGCTGACGCGGCCGGCCTGCGGCAGCGCGTCGGCGAAGCGCAGCGTCGTGCGGCTCTTGCTCAGGACGATGCCCTTCGGCGCCTTGCGCAGGACCTTCAGCGACGCGGCCCGCGAGACGGGGTCCTTCTTCGTCGGCGCCGGCAGGTCGATCGGCGGGGGGCCGGGCAGGATCGGCGTCTGCGGCGTGGTCGTCGCGCCGCCGCCGGCCGAGCCGCCGCCGGTGCCGCTGCCGCCGGGCTTCGTCTCCGCCGGCAGGACGACCGTGTCGCCGGCGGCGTCCCGCGCGTGCTCGTAGCCGTCCGGCAGGACGTCCGCCGCCGGCGCGGTCACCAGGCCGCCCGCGGCGCCCGGGGCGTCGTGCGTGGGCAGGCGCAGGTCCAGGTTCGCCACGCCGACGGGCTGCTGCCCCGTCGCGATCTGCGCGTAGGGGAAGTCCTGGGCCAGCAGCTCGAGCCTCAGCACGTGGCCCTCCGCGACGTTCCAGGCCTGCGGGTGCAGCTGGAAGACCTGACGGCTCGTGGCGCCGACGTTCACCGGGCGGTACGTGCCGCGCGAGATCAGGCGCGTGGTGCCGTCGGGCGCTACGTCGAGGAGGCGGCCGACGACCTGGTCGTTCGCGCCGCGGACCGTCAGGTCGGCGACGATCGTCGGCGACCCGAGCAGGGTGTAGCCGCCCGCGGGCGCCGGTTCGGTGGTCACGCCGGCCGCGCCCGCGGTCTCCGAGCGCGGAGCCGTGGTGCAGACCGTCGGGTTCGAGGGGGTGGGGCTGTCCGCGGACGGCGGCTCGGCCGAGTAGCGCACCGCCGGGACCGCGTCGGGCGCGATCGTCTGCGCGGCGGACGCGCTCGCGCGGACCTCGCCGGGGGAGAGCGCCGCCCAGTTCGCGGCCCGGTACGTGGTGCCGCGCGTCGGGGTGCCGCCCGAGCAGGCGCTGGTCACGGCGGTGACGCCGCCCACGGCGTCGGCGGGCGCGTCGCCGGCGCCGCGCACGTAGTGGGCGAACCAGCGGTTTTCGGCATCCTGCAGCGCCTTCGCGTCCAACGCGATGGGGGAGGGGTTGCGCAGGTCTACCGCCCGGTTGGGGTGGCCGAAGTCCAGGTGGACCATCGAGATCGGCGCGTCGGGGTGGTTCCGGCGCACCTGGTTGTAGTAGCGGACCGCCTCGTCGACGGGGAACAGGTCGTCGTTCCAGCCGTTCGAGATCAGCGCGGGCGCCGGGGCCTCGGAATCGTCCGTTGCGGCGGCGCCGTGGTGCGGCAGCTCGGCCAGCTGCTCCTCGACGCGCGGCTTGCCGTCGTACGGACCGCCCGTGACGTTCGTGTCGAACCAGCCGGCGATGTTCGCCTTCGGGTCCGCGTTGCGGGGCGCGTAGAAGCCGGACTGCTGGCCACCCGTGAACAGCGTGGTGTTCCACGTGTACTTCATGACGCCGAAGCGGCGGGTGCCCTTCGGGCCCTGGTACGTGTTGTTTGCCGCGTAGTCGAGCGTGCTGCCGTTCGGCTGCAGGGCGGTGGCCAGGTCGGACCAGCCGTACTCGGGGGCCGTCGCCGCGATGCGCATCGCCGTGCCCTTCGGGCTCGTCCACGGGCGGAGCGTGCCGTCGGGCAGCTCGACGCGGTCCTTCAGCGCGCCGAGCTGCAGCGAGATGCCGCCGCCGTACGAGCCGCCGGTGGCGCCGATCCGCTGCGGGTCGATGACGCCCTCGTCGGCGAGCAGGCCGAGCAGGTGCTGCGCGTCGCGCACCTCGTAGGCGTTCGACATCAGGTGGATGTAGCCGTTGGCGCACGCGGCGGGCTTCGGCGCCGGGACGCGGGCGCCGCAGGACGCGCCGAACCCGCGGTCGGTCATCGAGAAGACGGCGTAGCCCTGCTGGACCCAGCGCTGCACGTCTATGGCGCTCGTGGCGGGCAGCTTCTCGCCGCCGTAGCCGTGGAAGACGCCGACGACCGGGAAGTCGCCGTCGTCGCCCGTGGTGGGGGCGGCCGGCAGGGTCACCTGGACGTCGATCGGCGTGCCGTCCCACGTCGGCACCGTGGTGCCGCGGGTGGTGCCGCACCAGCGCTGGCCCCCGACGGGGATGGTCCCGCCGGTGGGGCTGTCCACGGTCGCTTCTGCGGGCCGCGTCTGGCACGTGACGCCGCCGAACACCGCGGGCACGTCGGCGCCGGCGGCTGGTGCGAACGCGAGCGTCGCGGCCACGGCGCCGAGCACCGGGATCGCTTTCTTCATCCTGCTCTCCTCTGTCCCAGGGGTGCCGCCGGTGAGGGTCGCCGACGGGGCGTCGCGCGGAAGGCGACGGCGCATCCTAGGCCGATTCAGAGCCGCTGCGGGAAACGTTGCGTGGGCGTCGACCGTTCGTCCGTCCCGCGGCCTGATCCGCGCCCCCGGCGGGTCGGACTCCGCGATGAACAGGCGTGTTTCGGGACGCTCTGCCCCACCTCGGCGCGGTGCGGCGGGGCGCGGGCCGACGTCGTCGGCGAGGCCGGCGCCGCCGTTGCTCCCCGCCCGCCCCGCGGGTAGCGTTCGCGCATGAGCACGACGTCGCCCCCCACCGTCGTCACCGTCTCCGCGCCGTACGGCGCGGGCGGCAGCGTCATCGGCCCCCGCGTGGCCGAGGCGCTCGGCGTGCCGTTCCTGGACCGCGCGATCCCGACCGGCGTGGCCGAGCGGCTGTCGATGCCGCTCGAGGACGCGCTCGAGCAGGACGAGTGCCCGCCGCACGCCCTCGACCGGCTGCTGCACTCGTTCGCCAGCCTGGGGCCGGCCGTCGTCGGCACGCCGATGCACGTCGACCTGAGCCAGCTGACGGTCGCCGACGCCACCGAGCACGTGATCCGCGAGCGGATCGCGGCGGGCGGGGGCGTCGTCCTGGGCCGCGCCGGCCAGGTGGTGCTGAAGGACCGGCCCGGCACGCTCCACGTGCGGCTCGGCGGCCCCGCGGACCGGCGCGTCCGGCAGGCGATGGCCATCGAGGGCGTCGACCGCGCCACCGCCGAGCGCCGTCTCGAGCAGACGGACCGCGCCCGCGAGCAGTACCTGCGGCAGTTCTACGGCGCGGACGCGAAGGACGCGTCGCTGTACCACCTGATGCTTGACTCGACGGCGATCGACGTCGAGGTGTGCGTGGCGATGATCGTGCAGGCGGCGAAGGCGCTGCACGCTGAGGCGCTCGCCGCCGCCACCTGAGGAGCGCCCACGGGCGCACCGGCCCGCGCCGGTCCGGCCCTACGATGCGCGGATGCCGGACGAGCGCGCACCCCTGGAGAGCTGGCAGATCGGGCCGTGGAACCGCTGGAGCTACCAGCACGTCGGCGAGGTCGTGCCGACGGTGCCGGTGCCCACGGGAGACGCCCCGGGGGCCTGGCCGGTGCGGCCGGTCGCCGCGCTCGACGCGCTCGCCAGCCCGCCCGACCTCGACGGGCTCGTGGTGCTCCACGACGGCGTCCTCGTCCACGAGCGGTACGCCAACGGGATGACGCCCGGCACCCGCCACCTGTCGCAGTCGGTGGCGAAGTCCGTCCTGGGACTGCTGGCCGGCGTGCTCGTCGGGCGGGGCGACCTGGACGTCGACGCGCCGGTCGCCGACCTGGTCCCCGAGATCGCGAGCGGCGGCTACGCCGGCGCGACGGTCCGCCACCTGCTCGACATGACGGCCGCGACCGGCTTCGTCGAGGACTACGTCGTCGAGTTCTGGCGCTACGACATCGCCTGCGGCTGGGCGCCGCCGCGCGAGGGCGCCCCCGCGCGGACGATCCTGGACTACCTGGCGACCATCCCGCCCGCCCCCGACGGGCGCCGGCACGGCGACGCGTTCCAGTACGCGTCGCCGAACACCGACCTGCTCGGGATCGTCGTCGAGCGGGCGGGCGGCGCCCCGCTCGCGACCCTGCTGGCGCGCGAGCTGTGGGCCCCGATGGGGGCCGAGGCCGACGCCGAGCTGGCGGTCGATCCCGTGGGCGTCGCGGTCGCCAGCGGCGGCCTGTGCGCGACGGTCCGCGACTACGCCCGGATCGGCGCGCTCGTCCTGGACGGCGGCCGGGGGGTCCTGCCGGCGGCGTGGGTCGCCGGCCTGGGCCGCGGCGACGCCGCGGCGTGGGGCCGGCGGGCCTGGCCGGCCGACGGCGACGGCACGACGGGCTACGCCGCGCAGTGGTGGACGCTCGATGGACGAACGGTCGCCCGCGGCATCCACGGCCAGCTGGTCGCGGTGGATCGGGACGCCGGCGTGGTCGTCGCGGCGTGCTCGTCGTGGCCCGCGGCCGAAAACGATTTGGCCTTCGCCGCGCAGCGCCTTATGGTTTCTGAGATCTGCGACACACTGACCGGCCGCTCGTAGCGTCTCGCTCCTGGAGACGTCCCCCGGACGGCCGGCCCCACGCGGCCCCATTCCGGAGGAGATACGTCCTTGAGCACCACCGTCGGTACCACCCCGGGCGCAGGCGCGAGCGCCGCCGCGCCCACCGCCAGCGATCAAGAAGGACCGCAGTTCAAGCGCGTCCTCGGGCTGCCCGCCCTGGTCTTCTTCGGGCTCGCCTACATGGTGCCCCTGACCGTCTGGACGACGTACGGCGTCGTCACCGACCAGACGAACGGGCACCTGCCGGCGGCGTACGTCGTGACGATCGTCGCGATGCTGCTGACGGCCTACTCCTACGGGCGCATGGTCGAGGCGCGGCCGACGGCCGGCTCCGCGTACACCTACGCGTCCTCGGCGTTCGGGCGCGGCATCGGCTTCATGGTCGGCTGGGGCCTGCTGCTGGACTACGTGTTCCTGCCGATGATCAACTACCTCGTCATCGGCCTGTACATGACGGACTACTTCCCGGGCGTGCCCCAGGAGATCTGGATCGTCGCGGCCATCGTGCTCTGCACCGGTCTGAACATCCTCGGCGTCCGGCTGCTGGCGAACATGAACCTCGTCTTCGTCGTCGCGCAGCTGATCTTCATCGTCGTCTTCGTGGCGCTCGTCATCGGCAAGATCACCGGCGACGTCGAGGTCAAGTCGTTCACCGCGCCGTTCTTCGAGTCCGGCATGGACTCGGGCGCCGTGTTCGCCGGCGCCGCCGTCCTGGCGCTGTCGTTCCTGGGCTTCGACGCGGTGTCGACGCTCTCGGAGGAGACCCGCGACCCGCGCAGGCTGATCCCGCGGGCGATCATGCTCTGCACGTTCGTCGGCGGCGGCGTGTACGTGCTGCAGTCCTACGCCGGCCACCTCGTCTTCCCGGACTACCAGTCCTTCGCGGACCACGCCGACGTCGCGTCCACCGACGTGATGAAGGCGACGGGCGGCGACCTGCTCAACTCGTTCTTCACCGCCACGTACGTCGCCGGCGCGTTCGCGTGCGCGATGGCCGCGCAGGCGAGCGTGTCGCGCGTCCTCTTCGCGATGGGCCGCGACGGCAGCCTGCCGCGCCCCGTCTTCGGGCGCCTGCACCACCGCTACCGCACGCCCGTGACGGCGAACCTGGTCGTCGGCGCCGCCGGCTTCCTCGCGCTCGTCCTGAGCCTGGCGACCGTCTCGTCGATCATCTCGTTCGGCGCGCTGCTGGCGTTCTCGTTCGTGAACCTGTCGGTGACGAAGCACTACCTCATCGACGGCGGGCGCCGGTCGGGCGCCGACCTGCTGCGCTTCGGCGCCATCCCGGTCGTCGGCTTCGCGGTGACGATCTGGCTGTGGACCAACCTGTCCGGCAAGACGTTCCTGATCGGCGGCCTGTGGCTCGTCGTCGGCCTGCTGTGGCTGCTGTTCCTCACCCGGGGCTTCACCCGCAAGCCGCCGGCGATGTACACGGGCGACGAGGAGGGGCTGGAGGACGACCCGGCCGCGACGCCCGGCGCTGGCCCCGCCCCCGCCGCGGCCTGACGCCGACCGTCCGCCGCGCCGACGCGCGGCGGACGGGCCGCTGGACGCCATGGCCCGGCGTCCAGCGCCGGGCCGCGTAGCTCGTACGCGCAGCCCGTCCCCCGGCGCCCCGTGCGGCGCATATCCTGGGTCATGCACACGTTCGACGCACTGGCCGGGGGATGGGACGCGACCTGCGGCGCCTCCGGCGATCCTCAGGTGCTGCGGCTGAGCGCCTTCCGCCGGGTGCGGCGGCTGCCCGGCCCCGCCGCGCCGCCCGCGCACCTGGTCACGTACCGCTGCGCGTGCGGCGACGAGCACGGCGCGCTGATGTCGAGCGCCGAGCTGGACTGGCTGCCGGTCGCGGCGACGTTCGGCGCGCACTACGACCTGATGACCGGCCGCATGGGGCGCGATCCCGACGCCGGGCCGGGGCTGTGGGCGCGCTCGATGCAGCGCGGGCACTGGCCGGTGACGCTGCGCTGCGAGCACCACGCCGGCCCGGTCCCGGCCTGGCCGAGCTGCCTGCGGGCGCTCGAGCCGGACGAGGAGGGGGCGGCGCGCTGGTACCTCGTCCACTACGTGTGCCCGCTGTGCGAGCGCCGCGGCAGCGAGGTGATGCGGCGCGAGGCGCTCGAGCTCGTCCCGCGGGCGGCGTAGGGGCGGCGCCCGGGGCGTCGTGCCCGTCGGGCGTCGGGCGTCGGCATCGCGCCGGGCGGATCCGCCGCCGACGCCCGCCGCCGACCCCCGCCGCCGCCGGCCACGGCGTCGTCGTGGCGCCGGTCAGACGGTCGGCGAGCGGCGCTCGCCCGGCACCGGCCCCACGTAGCGGTAGCGGCCGTCGGACTGGCGCGAGTACAGGTGCGCCGGGTACTCGTCGTCGGGGCCGACGAGTGGTCGCAGGGTCTCGAGCAGCACCACGTAGGCCCGTCCGGTCGGGACGGGCCGTCGCGCGCCGTCGGCAGGCCCGCCGCCGTAGAACTCCGCTCGCTCGCGTCCGTGGTCCATCGCTCCCGTCATCGGCGGGCCCGGTGGGTTTCACAGCCTTCGGGGCGTTGCAAATCGCCGGGCGCCGGAACGCTCGACCGTGCGGCCAGACGCCGGCCCCGCCGCGGCTCGACGGTCGGCCGAACGTCCGGGCCGGCGCTTGGCCGTCGGGAGGGCCACGGGCGCCCGGCGGGGCCGTAGGCTGGCCCGGTCGCCGGCGTCCCGGCCGGCGCTTCCCTCACCCGAAGGACCCCCATGAGACCATCACCCCGCGCGCTCGCCGTCGTGTTCGGCTGCGCGCTGGCCGCCGCCGTCCCGACCACCGCGTCCGCCGCCGGCCCCGCAGCCCGCTCGGCCGACGCCTACACCGCCGTCCCCGGCACGCCGCCCGCGCAGCGCGCCGGCCACGCCCGCGAGGTCGACCCGCGGCGCTTCCACGCCTTCACCGTCGACCAGCCCGCGCTGCAGGCCGTCCTCGACGAGGCCCCGCCGGCCCGGCCCACCGCCCGGCGCGGCGGCGACGCGCTCACCGTCACCGTCCCCGGTCCCGACGGGCGCGACCGGCGCTTCGCGGTCCAGCAGGCCCCGGTCCTGGACGACGAGCTCTCCCGCGCGCACCCCGAGATCGCGACGTACGCCGGCGTGGCGACGGACGATCCGCGCACCTCCGTGCGCCTGAGCCTGACCCGCCTGGGCCTGCACGCGTCGGTCGTCGGCCCGTCCGGGGCCTGGTACGTCGACCCCTACTACCGCGGGAGCCGCGCGCTGTACGTCGCGTACCGCCGCGAGGACCTCGGCCCGAACCCGCACGGCCCGCTCACCGAGCCCGACGAGGACGTCCTGCGCGCCGGGCTGCCGGAGCTGCCGAGCGTCGCCGGGGCGCTCGCCGCTCCGGGGGGCGCCGTCACGCAGCGCAGCTACCGCGTCGCGCTCGTGAGCGACCCCAGCTACGCGCGCTACTTCGGCGCGGAGAACGTCCTGGACGCGAAGGCCGTCCTGATGAACCGCGTCAACCAGGTCTACAACGACGACCTCGCCATCCGGCTGGTGCTCGCCAACCGCGCGGTGGACGTGGGCCCCGGGGCCGGCCAGGACCAGAGCGGCGACGCGCTCAACCTCGACTCGGACGCCGAGATGTACGGCCCCGACGGGCCGTGCGGCAGCGCCCCGTGCTACCCGCTCGAGGATCCGGACCAGGACGTCGACTGCGGCACCGTGCTCGAGCGCAACGCCGTCGCCGTCCCGCAGCTCATGCGCGACGAGGAGTTCGACCTCGGCCACATCGCGCTGGGGCTGTCGGGCGGCGGCGTCGCGGCGCTCTACGCCGTCGGATCCGACCTGAAGTCGATCGGCTGCACCGGCATCCCGACGCCGACGGGTGACTTCTACGCCGTCGACTACGTCGCCCACGAGATGGGTCACCAGTTCAGCGGCAACCACACGTTCGCCGGCACCCAGCTCAACTGCTCGACCGGTAACCGCAACGACGATCCCGGCACGGAGGGCCCCGGCGCGCCCGGCACCTCGGTCGAGCCGGGCTCCGGCAGCTCGGTCATGGCGTACGCGGGCATCTGCGCGGCCGACAACCTGCAGCCGCACTCCGACCCGTACTTCTCCCAGCGGTCGATCGCCGAGATCTCGGCGTACGCGGCCTCCGCGCGGGATCCGCTGCCCGAGGTGCAGACCGTGTCGCTCCGGGGCGTGGCGCCCGGCACGGCGTTCCGCCTGCGCTACGACGGCCGTCCGACCGCGCCGATCGCCGCGGAGGACCTGTCCGCCGCCACCGTCGAGGCGCGCCTGGCCGCGGTCGGCGTCGACGTCGACGTGACGCCGTTCGGGGTGGTGCCGTCGCTCGAGGTCGGGACGGTCGACCCGCCCGCCTTCGGGCCCGAGGGCTTCACCGTCGCGTTCCGCGGGACCGGCGACCGGCCGACGATCCAGGTCGAGCCCGTGACCGGGGACGTCAGCGGCTTCGCGGGGGAGACCGTCCACGGCGGAGCGCAGACGAACGGCGGCCTCGCGACCCGCACGACGAACCGGGCGCCGTCGGTGACGGCCCCGGCGTCGGTCTGGCTGCCGGTCCGCACGCCGTTCACGCTGACCGGCGCGGGCGAGGACCCGGACGGCGACGCGCTCACGTACACGTGGGAGCAGAACGACGCCAGCGCGGCCGGCGGCACGGCGCTGCTGAACAACGTCAAGACCACCGGCCCGCTCTTCCGCATGTTCTCCCGGCGCGCCGACGTGACGCCCGAGGGCACCCTCGAGTCGCCGTCGCCGGGCCAGAACCGGGCGGGCGCGGAGCCCACGCGCACGTTCCCGGACCTGGAGCAGATCGCGTCCGGCACCACGAACGCCGCGACCGGGACGTGCCCGGAGACGACGGCGACGGGCGGCAAGACCGATCCCGTGCCGGTCGCGATCGTCGACTGCTTCTCGGAGTTCCTGCCGACGGCGGACTACGTGGGGCGGATCGGGTCCGATCCCCGGATGCACTTCCGCCTGACCGCGCGTGACGCCCGGACCGGCGGCGGGGGCGTGTCCTGGGCGGACACCGAGGTGCGGATCGACCGGACCGCGGGCCCGTTCCGCGTGACGTCGCAGGCCACCCCGTCGTCCGCGGCGGCCGGCTCGGGCCTGCCGGTGGCCTGGGACGTCGCGGGCACCGACGGCGCGCGCGTGAACGTGCGCGACGTGCGGATCAGCCTGTCGACCGACGGGGGCCGCACGTTCCCCACGGTGCTGGCCGAGCGGACGCCGAACGACGGCACCGCCACCGTGACGCTGCCGGCCGACGTGCGCACCACGACGGCGCGGCTGAAGGTCGAGGCGGTGGGCGGGGTCTTCTTCGACCTGTCCCACGCCGACCTGACGATCACCGACCCGCCGGTCGCGGGCACGGGCACGGGCGAGACGACGACGCCCGCGCCGCCGAGCACGCCGACGATCCCGGCCACGCCGACGCTGCCCCCGCCGGTGAAGCAGGCGCCGGTGGCGCCGCGACCCGCGGTCAGCCTGACCGGCCTGGCGCGCCGGATCACGGCCAGCCGCACCGGGCGGGTGCGCGTGGCCTTCCGCTGCCGCGCCACGGGCACGGCCCGCTGTTCGGGCACCGTCCGCCTGCGCGCCCGGATCGGCGGGCGCACGGTCACCGTCGGCACGGCGACGTTCCGGTCCGCCCGACCGGGCACCACGTCGGTGACCGTCCGTCTGACCGCGCGCGCCCGCCGCACCCTGGCCGGCGGCCGCACCCTGTCGGTGCGGACGACCGTGGCGGTCAAGGGCGGGAAGACCGTCGCGAAGACGGTGCGGGTCAGCCGCGGCCGCGGCGCCTGAGCCTGCTGGCGTCCGCGGGCCGGTCGGCCCGCGGACGCTCTGCTTGCTCTCATCGACGAGCGCATCGTCGACCCGGCCTCGATGACGACGAGCGCAGTCGCCTCGTCCGTCTGCGCGACGCGGCGCGCGACGTCGGCAAGGGCGCGGTCACGGGGGATGCTCACCGCGCCGCTGAACGGCCACATCGATATCCGACCCGAGATCTCGTGAGGCTGGCCGAGCCGCTGGCGCGGCCGCGGCTCCTGTCTTAACCGCACGAGTTGCTCAGCCGTGCAAGTCGTGACGTTTAGACATTTTCTGCGTATACTGTCGAACTGCCCCGTCGAGGCAGCCCGAGTCTGTATGCAAGCACGTGCAATGGAACGTGAGGCGGTGCGCCGGCTCCCCGGGCTCCTCGCCGACCTGTTCGACGAGCCCCACATCGACACCTCGTGCCGTGTCGAGCGGGCCGACTCCGGCGCTGACCTCATCATCGAAGCCGGCGGCCGCCGGTGGTTCGTGCAGCTGAAGAGCTCGAGCAGCCCAGGCATCGTGGCAGCCGCCGCGGAGCAGCTCCAAGCGCAGGCCGACCCGGACGTGCGCGGCGTGCTCGTGGTGCCCTTCATGACCAGCGCCGGTGCGCGCACAGCCGACGAGCGACGAATCAACTGGATCGACCTGTCTGGCAACGCGCACCTGCGCGACGACTTGCTGCACATCTGGGTCCAGGGACGTCCGAACGCCTTCCCTCGACCCGGCCGGCCCGCTTCGGCATTCGCGCCCAAGAGCTCGCGCGTCGCGCGGACCCTGCTGCTCGACCCGACGCGGTGGTGGCGCCAGAAGGACCTCAGCGACAGCACCGACCTCGATCCCGGCCGTGTGTCGCGCATCATCAAGCGCCTTGCCGAGGGGCAGCTGTTGGAGCGCGACGGCTCGCTCCTTCGGCCCCGTGACCCCGATCTGCTGCTTGACGCCTGGGCCGAGGAGTACCGCTTCGACCGTCACGACATCCAGACTGGGCATCTCACCGGCACCGGTCTGCAGCTGGCCCAGGACGTCCACGACCGCCTCGAGCGTGCCGGGGTCGATCACGCGCTCACCGGCCTGCCCGCCGCCTACGCGCTCGACGGTTTCGCCCGCTTCCGTCTGATCAGCGTCTACGTCGCCGGCGACCCCCGCGACGCCGCCGACGCATTGGAGCTGCGCCGCAACGACCGGGGCGCCAACGTTCAGCTGATCGGCCCCGACGACCGTGGCGTCTTCGACGGCAGCGGCAACGTCGACGGCCTACCCTGCGTCGCGCCTGTGCAGGTCTACCTCGACCTGTTGCATCTGCCCGAGCGTGCCGCTGAGGCCGCCCAGGAGCTGCGGGCGGGCAACTCCCTGTGGAGGCGGAGTGTCTGAGAAGCCTCGCCACCGCTCCGGCTACGGCCAGGACGAGCTCGAACAGGTCAAGGCCGCTTGCCTGACCGTCGCGGTGACGCTTGGCGCCTACCTCGACGACGTCTGCATCGTCGGCGGGCTCGTGCCGGCGCTGCTCATCGACGCCGGCCGGCACGACGCTGGCGACGACGACATCCACCCCGGCACCAACGACCTCGACATCGGCCTGGCCCTCGCGCTGCTTGACGAGCAGCGCTACGCCGAGATCGCCGACCGGCTGCGCGCCGAGGGCTTCCAGGCCGACACCAACAAGGCGGACCGTCCAACCCTGCAGCGCTGGCGGATGGGCGCGCTGAAGGTCACGATCGACTTCCTGATGGAACCGCCGTCGCCGCACGACCGGCCCGGCAGCGTCCAACCCCTGCGGCCCGACTTCGGCGTGCTCCTCACGCGCGGTGTCGAACTCGCCTTCGACGAGCGTGTCCTGGTCGGCCTCGACGGCCAGACCCTCAACGGCGAGCGGGTCTCCCGCGAAATCCCGGTCTGCGGGCCGGCGGCGTTCGTCGTCCTCAAGGCGCTGGCCTTCGGCGACCGTGCCGAGCCGAAGGACGCCTACGACCTCGTCTACGTGATTCGCCACACGCACGGCCGCGGTGATGCGATCGCGCGGGGGCTCGCGCGACACGCCGAGCGAGACGCCGAGGTCGTGCAACGCGCGCTGGCGCTGCTCAGCCGTGACTTCGATGCTCCTGACGGGCTCGGTCCCAGCCGGGCGGCGGATTTCACGCTCGCAGACGAGCAGGAGCGGGACGCCGACGCCGCGGACGCGCACGGCTTCGTCGACGATCTCCTGCGGGCAGCTCGGCACGAAGGCCTGTCGTTCGCTGAAAGCTGACGCAGTCCTGTTGACCGGCGCGGGGCGCGCACGTCGTCGTCGACGGTGCCGTTTGGTCCCCAATCGCTCATTGGGCATCTGGCGGCGGCCGCCAGAAACGGCGAAACCCCCGCGTTTGCGGGGGTTTCGTGGAGCGCGCCCGATAGGATTCGAACCTATGACCTTCGGTTCCGTAGACCGAAGGAGGCCGTCCGGAACGCTAGCTTTGGTCAGGTACGGTCTGGCAAAACGCCTTTTGGAGCTGGTGATCCGCCGGAGTTCGGTACCCGGACTGGTACCCACCTCGCTTGGTACCCACCGCCGACTCCGCTGGTACCCTCGTCGTCGAAGCGGCAAAGGAAAGCCCCCGCGCGATTGCAGTCGCCGGGGGCGCGGACACGACGAGACCAGGCGCCATGTCAGGCATCAAGAGTACGACCCCGTCGCTGATAGTCCGCGTCGGACCGAACGGCTCGCCGTTCTACGAAGCGAAGTGGCGCGAGCGTCAGCCAAGTGGCGACTCCCGCCAGGTGAAGCGGCGCCTTGGGCCGGCATGGGTGGAGCCCGACGGCAACGGCGGGTGGAAGAAGCGCCGTGGCCGCACACCGGACGGCTCGCTCGACCCGCGGACGGCGCACGTCGCGGCCGCGGCGATGGTCGAAGCGGTCACCGCAGAGAGCACGCACAAGCTCGAGCAGGCAGCCCAAGACGATGTGCTGACCGTCCGAACGCTCGCCCGCGACTTCCTCGACTGGCAGCGGAACGTGAAGCGCGCCAAGCCGTCGACCATCCGGGACCTCGAGACGATGCTGCGCGAGCCCGGCAACGCCCACGTTCGCGGCTCAGGCACGTCCACCGGCCGCATCATGCGCGCGTTCGGCGACCGACCCGCGGCCGACGTGACCGCCCGAGAGGTGTCCGAGTGGCTGCGCGAACTCGACAACGAGACCGACAAGGATGACCGCCCGGCGCTGACGCCGCGGACGGTCAACAAGTACCGGTCGGTCCTGCACTCGGTGTTCGCCTACGGCATGCGCGCCGACACCCACGAGCTGCCGTCGAACCCGGTCGCCAGCACCGACAAGCGCAAGGAGCCGCCGGCGCCACGTCTCGACTTCTACGAGGTCGAAGAGGTCGAAGCTCTAGCCCGCGCATGCGAGGCCGGCCTGCAGCGCCCGAAGAGCACACGGGCAGCTGGGCCGCTCGCGTTCGGTGACGACGAGGTCGAATGGCGGCGTGCCGAGGACCGCCAGGACGCCGAGGTCTTCCGGGCCCTCTTCTACAGCGGCATCCGGCTCGGTGAAGCGCTCGCGCTGCGCATCGCCGACGTGACGTTCAAGCCGGACCTATCCGGTGCCGTCCTGCATGTCCACCGCGCCGTTTCTGCGGGCGTGGAGGGATCGACGAAGGGGGGCCGCGACCGGTTCGTCCCTGTCGGCCAGCAGGGCGCTCAGGCGCTGGCCCGCGCGATCAGCCGGACGTACTGCACCGAGGCCGACGACTACGTCTTCTGTGGCCGCGCCGGCGGACGCCTCGATGACTCCGCGCTCCGGAAGCGCTACAAGCGGGCGTGCGCAGCAGCGGGCCTGCGGCCGATCAAGCTGCACGGTCTCCGGCACGCCGCCGGGTCGATCATGGCGCGGTCCATGCCGCTCGTCAGTGTCCGTGACGTTCTCGGCCATGCGCAGCTGTCGACGACGAACCGGTACCTGCATGGCAAGGTGGAGGACAGTGCGATCGCTGCGATGAACACCGCGTTCGGTGCTGCCCCCGCCGCGAGCGAAGCGCCGGACACGCAGGTCGCCTAAGACGTCTGTTGCGTTCCGCCGGGTGGCGTGCGTAGGATGCCGCCACCGCTAAACCAAGGTGCCCCCTGCGACGCGCCAACGTCCAGGGGGCTGGCCCCGAAGGATCAGCTTCGAAGCGGCATGCACGGTACTCGGCATCAGTCGACCATGCACGCACTGGCTTCCTCGTTGCACCGGACGGGTCTCCGATCAGGGAGAACCCAATGAGCACCATCACCGCTGACCTGCCGACGCAGGTCACCCTCAACGCTGCCGAGCGCGCGATCCTCGGCGACCAGCTCGTCATGTTGATGCCGGAGCTGCAGGCCGACGCCCCGCTCGGCCAGCTGCGGACCACGATCGACAGCCTCGAGCGGATCTACCGGCTGCGCCACATGCTCCAGGCCGTGAGCGGCGGCGACGTCTCCATCGGCGACGTGGGCGTCATCGGTCAGCTGCGAGACATCGTCGTCAGCAACGCTACGGACGCCCTCGCGGGGGAGGAAGCGCACCAGGACCGCGCCACGGCGAAGACTTGGCACGCGCTCGAGGACAAGCTGCAAGTCGACCGTCGCGCCCTGGCTTTCACCGGCGGGCTGAGGTAGAAGACGAGGGACCCCGGGCGGGCAGCCGATCGCTGCCTGCACCAGCCCCGGACTCGACGCGCGGAAGAACGCATGGGCCTCACCCGCGAAGACGTAATGACTGTTGCGGACGCGGCCAAGCTGCTCGGCATCTCAACCTCCGGCGCCTACAAGCTGGCGCGGGCTGGCGAGCTTCCGGGTGCGCGGCGGTTGGGTGCGCGGTGGCTGGTGTTCCGGCCGGCGCTCGAGGCGTTTCTGCGGGGCGACGAGATCCCGCCGGTCCCCTAGCGACCTCTGCGGGCGACCGTCAAGGTCCACCCATGGACCCAAACCTCGCCCGCGAAGGCCGCTGGTACCGCTACATGGCGGAAGGCGGCCGTCAGCTGCACGAACGACTCCGGGTGCGCGGCGACTCGAGCCGCCGTGCCGTCGAGATCATTGACCTTCTCGACCGCCGCGCCGACGAAATCGGCACCCCTGGCGTCGAGCAGCTGCAATACCCCCTGACGGGCCGTCAGGTGAACGAGCTGATCGACGCAGGCGTCGAGACGTTCTACCCGCAGGGCCGCAATTACCTCCAGCGCGAATAGTTGCGGTTACACCATTCCCGACGAATCGCAGCGGGAACCACGGCAACCGCGCGTAGGCGCTCTACTATCCCGGGCGCACGAGAGCGCCCGGACGAGTCGAAGTAGCTGCATGCGGCGGGGGTGCTTTCGGTAGGAATCGGATGGGCCGCGTCGTACACCGTGAGCGCATGCCGATGTTTCATCGCTCTTGGACTCCCTAGATGCCGGCTCCGCGAAGCGTCCTTTGGGACTACCAGCCTCACACCGCTGCTAAGCACCTGTTGCTTGAGAAGTACCTCGATGCGTGGTTCTCAATCTTGGGCCAGACGCCCGGGGACCTCGTGTTCGTGGACGGCTTCGCAGGGCCGGGGGAGTATCGGGCTGGCGAACCGGGGTCACCCTTGATCGCGCTCAGCCGCTACGAGGCGGCACGAGCGGCTCACGGCTCCCGTTTCAGGGCGAGGGTGCAGTTCTGGTTCATCGACGAGGACGCAAGACGCGTCAAGCATCTTGAGGGACTCATCGAACGGCGCTTCCCCAAGGCTGCCGTAACGACCAAGGTCGGCGAGTTCGCGGCGGTCTATCCGCATCTTTACGCCGAGCGCGCCTCGGGCCTTCGGAACCCCGGCGTGTTCGCTTTTATCGATCCGTTCGGAGCAGACGGTGAAGCAACGATGACCGCCGCGCAGATCGTCGCGGTCAGACGGTGCGAGGTCTTGCTCTACGTGCCGACCAACTACATCAATCGGTTCGTCGATACTCCCGAGTTTCGTGGCCGCCTGGCGGCTATGGAGCCGCACATCGACTGGGATGAGGTCGCGTCGGTGCCGGGCGACCGCCGTGGAGCCATCAGGGACGCCATCGCGAGGCTCCTGCAGTGCGACTGGGTGCGTTGGTTCGAGATCACGCCGGCCTCGGGGCACAACACGTATACGATGATCTTCGGGACGAACAGCCCGGTCGGCCTACGCCGAATGAAGAAGGCCATGTGGGACGTTGACCCCCAGGGGGGCACGCGATTCCGCGATACCACCGATGCGGCTCAGCAGACGCTATTCGCTCCGGAGCCGGACTACGGCGATCTTCACCGGCGCCTCCGGCGCCATTTCGGAACAGACGTCTTCACGGTCGCAGACGCCCTCGATTACACCTTGTTCGACACCCCGTATCGGGACGACAAGCACCTGAAGAAGACGGTCCTCGCGCCGGCAGAGAAAGCCGGGACGATGCGAGTGGTGTGGGCGCCCGCGGGGCGCCATCCGCGAACGTATAAGGACCCGCGCATCCGCTTGGCGTTCGTCGCCTAGGCTGCGCGCACGGCAGGGCCTCCCGGCATCTCGTCCCACAGCCGACCGTCGAGCTCGCGTCCGTTCGCCTTCGGTCGGTGGCCGCCCCACTGCTTGAAGAAGAACGCGACACCCGCCTCAGTGGTTCGGTCGCGGATGTCGCGCACCCACTCGAGCTTGACCGGGCGGTACCCAGGTCCGGATTCGCCGCCGGCTATCAGCCAGTCGATCCCGTCGAGGTTCAGACCCTCAAGCTTGCCCAGAAGCGGCTCAGCGCTGATGAACTTCACTGCGGCCTGGGTCCGACGCAGGTAATCGGCGCGCTTGACGAAGCGTCGGTTCTCGATCGATACGCCCATCCACACGTTCGAGGGCCAGGGCAGCTCGGGCGCTATGTCGGCGAGCCTCTCGTGGCGCTTCGTGAGGACTTGAAAGGTGTGGTGCTTCGCCTCGACCATTGTGTCGAAGACCTGTCGAATGAACTGGACCGGGACCTCCTCGTGGAACAGGTCGCTCATGCTGTTGACGAAGATGAGGCGAGGTCGCTTCCACTCGAGTGGCTTTCCCAGGCGTTCAGGCCAGAGACGCAGGTCGAAGCCCTGTTCGTACGGGTGGCCGGGGACGCCGCGCCAGCGCTCGGCGAAGGTCTCCGCGTAGCAGTGGGCGCATCCCGGCGACACCTTGTTGCAGCCGGTGACTGGGTTCCAGGTTGCCTCGGTCCACTCGATCGCGCTTCCGTCGGCCATACGCGCAGCGTACTGACGTACGGTGAAGGCAGGCGGGAAATGCAGGGGTTTTCGGCCCGCGGGGTCCAGGCCGACCGCGGCCGCTGGCGAGGCTCGGCACCCGGGTCCAACGCACGACGGCAACTGGCGGGTCCGCGTGCGCCGTGGCTGGATGCCCGGGACACGCGATCGTCTGGCGCTGCCCTGGTCGGCGCCTTATAGCGCCCCGAGATGGGAGGAATGGGAAGAATGGGAGCGAAGGGCGACAACGTCGCCGTGAAGCCCGGACGCGTCATACACGCCCCTGCGCGTACGGTGATCGCGGGAGCTGGCAATCCATCGCTGCGGACGTGGCGGCCTCGCCGGACGCATCTCTGGCGGGATCGGCGCGTTCGTCAACCGACCGACTCGCGGCTCTGGACGCCGGCGTCTACGGTCTGTCGCTCGTGCTGGCTGGCGTGGTGCTGTTGTCCGTCGGCACGTGCGTCATGCGGGGCTGCAGCGCCTCGGAGCTGACCCGCGGGAGCCGGACGGCAGCTCTCTGACCGCCGGGAAGATGGGCGTAGGTGTCGTGATCGTCTTGGCGCTGTGGTGCTGGCCGCAGGGATCGACGCGGTCTGCCATGAGCGCCGTGCCAAGTCGTGCGAGCGGAGGTTGGCGCACCCCTAGGCGGGCAGGATCGCCAGCGTCGCCGTCTGGGGCGAGTGGCGCTCTTGTTCTATGGGCGCGGCGTGTCTTCCGGCGCGGCTACGGGGGCCAAGCGCCGGTTCGCCCGACTGGCGGGCGTCGGCGTTAAGGGGACGGTTCACCTGGTCTGTCCGGTACTAGATCTATAAGTGGCTCTGCGAACGGTGCCTTTCGTAGTCCGATACGGGGTACAACGGGAGCGAGGAGGAGCAAGCATGGGTGACGAAGCCGAACTGACAGAGCTGGCTGCCGCGGTGACGCAGGCGCGAGCTGCCATCTACGAGCGGGCGAAGTCGGAGCCGGATCGTTGGTGGTCGCCGCGCGAGCTCAGCGACCCTGAGATCGCCGAGCGTGCCACGCCCACCGTCCTCATGATCGCGTTGGGGCGACTCGTCGCCGAGCGCCAGCTCGATAGCGACAGTCGGCACCGCGTCCGCGTGTCGTCGCAACACGCCTGATTATGCGCGTTCCCGTCCGGGTCCCGACGGATGAGGAGAAGCTCCGCCTAGACGATCGCATCCCCGCCACGCTGGCGCGGGGAGAAGGCGCCACCGCGGGGGGACGACCCGTCCCGAACGACGCGCCTCGAAGCCGCTATCGCACCGGTGGGCAACGTGATCGCGACCGCATCCTCTACGCGTCGGCGTTCCAGCGGCTGGGCGGGGTGACGCAGGTGACCGAGCCCGAGCTGGGGCACGCGTTTCACACCCGGCTGACCCACTCGCTCAAAGTCGCACAGCTGGCACGGAGAAGCACCGAGAAGCTCCTTCTTGGCGTCGACCAGGCGCATATCGTTGGGAACGCCGCGCGGCTCGTGAGCTCGTTGGACCCGGACGCCTCAGAAGCCGCCGGGCTCGCCCACGACCTCGGGCACCCACCGTTCGGCCACGTGGCAGAAGAAGCTCTCGAGCGCCTCAATCCCTCGGGCGGTTTTGAAGGGAACGCCCAGAGCTTCCGCATCCTTACCCGTCTCGCCATCCGCGAACCGGCCCCTGGGCTAGCCCTCACCCGCCGAACGCTCAACGGTGCGCTCAAGTACCCGTGGGCGCGACGTCCGCATGTCGAAGCGCAGAACAAGAAGTGGGGCACGTACGTAGAAGACGTCGAGGCGTTCGACTGGGCCCGCCGGGACTCGGCGCTTGACCAGCCGTCCCTCACCGCGCGCCTGATGGACTGGGCCGACGACATCACCTACGCAGTCCACGATGTGGATGACTTCTTCCGGGCCGGCCTCGTGCCTCTCGACCGCCTGGCTGCCGGTAACCGCTCCGAAATCGCTCGGCTGCGGGAAGGCCTTGAGGAACGAGGCAAGGACGACATCGACGGCCTCATCGGTGCCCTCCAGGATGCTCTGTCCGGCTTCCTCATCGATGAGGCGTACGACGGCGGCGTCGACCAGCGGGCCGCACTTCGCGACTTCGCATCCAGCCTGATCACTTCCTACCTGAACGCAATCTCCGTTGAGGACGACCCGACCGACCCGAACTGCGCGTGGCTCAGGATCGAAGAAGATGCCGAGCGGCAGGTGGCCGTCCTGAAAGAACTGACGTGGGTTTACGTCATCCAGCGTCCGTCTCTCGCCGTCCTTCAGAGCGGCCGCCGGCAAGTGATCAACCGGCTGTACGAGACATACTTTGAAGCGACGGAACCTGGCGGCGACGCGCGGCTCTTGCCCCCGGCTTACCGCCCCCGTCTCAAGTCGGCGCAGACCCCGGCTGCACGCCACCGCCTGGTCACGGACCTCGTCGCAGGACTCACGGAGGCGTCGGCGCTTGCCCTGTACCGACGTATCTCGGGTGTCGATCCAGGGACGGTCCTCGACGCTGCCGCCCGTGGCGCGTAGCCCGGCCGCGCGACCAGCAGACCGCGCCTGATGTACCGCACCGCCCTGACGCTCGACCTCGTCAGGGACTGCCCGGCCGCCGAGCTGGCGTTCCTGATTCTGCCCGAGCTCGACGCCGCTCGACCCTTCAGAAGATCTACCTACATCGCGACGACGCTCCTGGCGATCGCCGAGCCGAGAAGTGCCAGCACGGTGGCAACGCACTCCAGCGCGGTGCTGAGCCGCCACAGCGACGAGGCGCTTAACCTCGCGAGCGCCCTCCAACACCTCGTGAACAGTGGCCTCCTAGTCAACTGGCCGCCCGCCGACAGGTCTCAACCCAACGACAGCCGCGCCGACGTGTACCAGCTCACCCCGTGGGGGCGAACGGTTCAACAGAAGGGCCCAAACGCAGTGGCCTTCGCCCGCGCAACCCGCCGGCTCGGCGTCGACCTCCATGAGACGCTCGCCGAGAAAGTCCGGCCACTTGTCGCCGTCGGCGCATTCGAACAGGCAGCCCTCGTCGGGCTGCGCAGCGTCGAGGCCCGCGTACGGCGACTAGCGGGAGCGCCCCGTAGTAAGAACGGCCGACTGCTCGTCGGCGTTCCCCTGATGCGCCATGCGTTTTCGCCGGACGGTGGGCCGCTCGCTGACCCGGACGCCGACGCCGGGGAGAACACGGGGACGATGGAACTCTTCAGCGGGGCATTCGGCGCCGTTCGGAACATCATCGCCCACACCGAGGTCGAATGGGCCGACTCCGTCGAGGCCGCAGAGTACGTGCTCCTCGCCGACCTACTCACACGCGTCTTGGACCGCATCGAAGCCCGGATCGACTAGGTCCCGCACGCGGCAACCCGCGCGATTGGCGGCCATGGGAGCGCCCAGGAAACGCCTAGGCCAAACTCCGCCGATCTGTTCGTGCAACACCGCCATCAGGGTCGCCGCTCCATAGGGCTGGCGGTTTTCGCGGCCTTGGCTCAGGTGGCCGTCGCCGCGGGGAAAGCCGGCCCCGTGCTGCGGAGCGCCACCTCCACCTGCTACTCCACGAACAACAGACGGGCGCCGAACGGGACCGCCGGGATCTCGCCGCGATGCACGTACAGCACCACCGTTCGCGTCGAACAATGACCAGCTCCGCCACCTCCAGAACTGTGCACACGTCCTCCTTCGTCGGTCTCGTCATGCCGCGTCAGTAGGTGACGGATCGAGCGCCCACTAGAGCACTCGAGAACCGCGGAAGAGACCGCCGCATGATGAGCCGGCACGCCACAGGCCGAGCCCGCGACGAACGTCGAGACCCGCACGCAGCGGTGATGGCGTCGGCCTTGTGGACGGGGCGCCCAACTTTCCTATGCAATCCGGCGCAGCTGTTCCGCTGGCAACAGCACGGACCTCGGTTGCACAGCGGTGCTGGGAGGCCGGGCGTGCGCGTCTCTCTTGAGCACTCCACCATCCAGGGAGCCGAAAGGCAGCGGCCACCGGGCCACCCGGCCACCGGGCCGCCGGGTCAGCGGCGAAGAGGCAGGGGCACGCGCGTGCGGTTGCACGACGCGTGCAGGGCGGACGCCGACTGCCGACCGCCGGCACCAGCTAACGTCGCCGTCGGCTCTACGGGCTCGCCTTCCTCGCCGATGCGACGTTGCCCGCCCTCGCTTGTCGCTACTGCGTCGCCCTCTTCCCACGCTCTCGCCTGCTCGCCGTTGACGGATCGGTGGCAAGTGGCGGTTCGGCCACCTCAGCGGCGTCTCGCTGCCGCCCGCCAGTCGAACGAACCGTCGCCAAAGAAGGCGGCCGGCGGCTGCGGCGCCCGGTCAGCGAGGTACGGCGGGCGGTCAGCTGCTTCGGCACAGATGATTGCCGTCGCGGCGATTGAGACGTACAGCTCACGGAGGTTGCCGACGCCGGCGTAGCCGTACCGGAGCAAGCCGCGCATGGCGCCGAGTTGCTTAACCTCGAGCTCCAACGTCTCAGGCATCAGGCACGACGCAGCCCTGGTGGTGTCACGAATGCGCTTCGTCGCAACGAGGGCCACCTGCTGTTCGACCTTTCGCACCCGGCCGCGGAGTGGGCGAGGGTATCCTGTGATGTCCTCGCGGTACCGGACGTCCGCGTCGTCGTCGATGGTCTCCGTTTCAGGCACCGGCCGAACGTAGCCCGACGCCCGAGAAATGCGTCATCTCTTGCGACGATCGGTGGACTGGAGGGCATGGCTGACGCCCAACCGCCCAACACGCCGACGAACTCGACTGGGGAGTTCGACGAGGCCGACTTCATCAAGGAGACGCTGCATCGCACCCGCCAGCGCGTCGACCTCCTAGCGTCGGCTGTCCAGGAGCTGCTGAACCTGACGCTCGGCGACCTCGACGTGACGTCGCTGCTGCCTGCACTCGAGCGGGACGAGACGGCAAATCTCTACGCACTCGTCTCGATGGCTCGCGCGCTTGAGCCCGACGACCGCGAATCCATGGGCGAGACGTGGCCGCTTCCGCCGTGGGCCATCCGAATGCACCCTGCGGCACGAGACCGCGCGGGCGTCGGGCGGTTGGCAGGCGCGCGCCTCGCCTATGACGGTGTCGATGCATTCGACGGTCTCCGGCGGGATCGAGAGGACTGACGATGGCCGGGAACGCAAAGTGGGTGTTTGGTGCGCCGGCGGTTCCGATCAAGACGTCGAAGCTGAAGAAGCCGCGGCCGGTGTCGGCGCCGGTGATGGCACCGAAGAAGCCTGCCGCACCGAAGAAGCCGAAGGGGACGGGCGGGTCCGGAAAGGCACAGGCCGCCCAGAAGCCGTGGCATGACCCGTCGCGGACCGCTGCGCGTGACGCGGTGCTGTCGGGGGCGCTCGAGAACCCGTTGAAGCCGCTGTCGGGGGACGCTGCGCTGGAGTTCGCCCGGTCGCTGGTGGCGGCGCGGCAGGCGCCGGTGATGCAGGAGTTCGACCGGCAGGAGCAGCAGACGACGGCCCGCAACCGTGTGCAGTCGGACCGGCAGGCGGCGGGGTCTCAGGCGCTGCAAAACCTGATCGCGCAGCAGGCCGCCAACGCGCAGAGTTCGCAGCAGAACGCCCGCAACCAGATGCTGGCGGCGGCGTCGATGCAGCAGCAGGGCATCGACCAGGCGGCCGGTGACGCACGGGCCACGATGGAGCGTGACGCGCAGGTGCGTGGTGCCGGGCTGGATGGTGGTGCGGCGGCGCAGCTGGCGCAGGAGCAGGCGACCGCGAAGGCGCGTGGTCTGTCGGGTTCCCAGATCTCGCTGGATGCGCAGACCGCGGCGGGCGAGGCGGGGAATCAGCGGCTCAGGGAGATCGCTGCGGCGTCGGCGCAGCAGGGCGCGGAGCGTCAGGGTTCGCTGTCGGCGCAGTTGAACAACCAGCTTCGCGACCTGAACCAGGGCCGGTCGAAGGCGGTGTCGTCGGCGCAGGAGGACTACATCTCGACGCTGCTGAATCTGCGGCAGCAGGGTGCGCAGACGGAGCTGGCGGTCAACACGCTCGGCCTCAACCAGCAGAAGGCCGCGGCGGACGTGGCGACGGAGGCCGCGAAGATCAAGGCGTCGGCGAAGGAGAAGGCGACTGACCGCGCGTTCCGGGCGAAGGAGGCGCAGCTGACGCGTGACGCGCGGTCCGAGGACACGGACAAGCGGCTCGAGGCGCAGCGCGAGCTGACGCAGTTGCGCGCCGACCAGGCGGCGGAGAAGGAGCGCCGGCGGCAGCGCGAGAAGGACGCGAAGGACAAGGCGAAGCTGACGCCGGACGATCGGCAACGCCGCGGCTTCATCAAGCGCGTCGACCAGATCACCGAAGCGGGCGATCTGTCGAACGCCCGCCGGAAGGCCAAGAACCCGTCGGAGTTCCGGAAGCTGCTGGCGGACAACCTCGGCGTGAACGACCGGTTCGCGCGGCAGCTGCTGTCCGATCTGGCGTACGGCGGTCTGCGGCCGAACACCATCCGGGCGTACAAGGCAATGTATGGCCGGAACCCGCCGTCGAAGTGGGCGCGATGGAAGGCGGCGCCGAAGCGCGGCGGCTTCACCGGCAACGCCACCGACGCGGTCGTTGGTGCGATCACCGACGCCCTGGGGGGTCGCTGATGCAGGCCGATGGGAAGGGCGGCGGGCGTCGCGGGTCGTCGCTGTCGCAGCGCGGGAAGCCGAGGAAGCGGCCGCCGGCCGGCTCGAAGCCGGATGCGGGGTTCCTCGGGAATGTCCTGGGGACGGTCACGGGGTCGGTGGCGGAGGGGTCCGCACGGGCGCAGGGCAAGAGCGACCGTGAGGCGAAGGCGGTCGGGCAGCGTGAGCGCACCCGCGTGGTGCGCGGCCAGGTCGTCCGGCAGTACACCGGCAAGACGCGGGCGGAGCGACAGCGTGCCGTTGCGGCGGCGGAGCGGCGTGCCGCGAAGGGTCGGGCGTCGGATAACGATCGCGAGATCCTGGCGGTTCACTATCGGCGTGCGCAGCAGTCGCAGGATCGCGAGACGAAGACGGATGCGGCGAACAAGCGTCATGACGCTGCGGTGCAGATGCAGCGGCTGTCGGAGGCGATCGGCGGGTTCACGAAGCCGTTTGGCCGGGTGAAGCCGAAGACGTCGGCGCTGCAGGAGATCTTGGGGTCGCTGACGGGCGCGAAGGCCGGCGAGACGCTGAAGGATCTGGGTGGCGGCGCGGTCAATCTGGCGGCGGAGAGCGTGGAGGGGATCAGCAAGTCGCTTCGCCGGTCGAGTAGCGGCGCGATCCCTGGCGGTGGAGGCCGGCAGGTGCGGGCGGGTATCGCGTCGGATCTGCCTCGCGCTGCGTTGCTGCCGGTCGCGACGTCGGTGGAGGTCGCGAAGGTCGTCAAGGACGACCCGGGCCAGGTGGGCCGGCTGCCGGGTGATCTGGCGAAGATGGTGAAGGACATCCCGGCGGGGGTGATCCAGGCGGCGAAGGACCCGGCGGGGGCGGGGAAGGGCATCCTGGCGGACTACAAGCGACGGTACGGGCCGTTGGTGGAGGGCCGCAACGAGGAGTTCCGGGAGCGGCTGAAGAAGGAGGGCATCGCCCCGGAGGTCGTGGACGTGATCGGCACGTTCAACACGGGTGGTGGTGCGCGGGCGGTGTCGGGTGCGTCTCGGGCGGTCGCGAAGACGACACGTGAGGGGTCCAGGGCGAACCGTGCGGCGAACGCGGTGTCGCGGTTCACGGATGCCCCGCGCCCTGATCTGTTGGTCGCGCCGAACAGGGCGAAGCCGCAGCGGAAGGCGGGGAACCTGCCGGGGCTGGTGGTGCAGCGGACGGTGGACCGGGCGCGGTCGCGGCGCGTGACGAGGCAGCTTGAGCAGACGCGGGAGGGCCGCCAGACGCTGCCCGCGGGCAGGACCAGGAAGGAAAAGAAGGAAGGCGAGCGCATCCAGCTGCTGCGCCAGCTGGTGTCTGGCGTCCGAGGCATGGTCCCCGACGAGGGCCAGGTCGTCCCGCTGCGCAAGGGTGCCCGGAACCGTGCGGCGCGCAAACAGGTGTCGCGTATCCAGTCGACGGCGTTCCGGCGGATGGACCGGCTGTCGACGAAGCTGACCCGTGATGCGGGCCGGCGGTTCCGGGCGCTTAGGCCGATGGAGCAGCGCGCGGCAGTCCATGCGCTTGAGGGGACGATCAACCCGCTGGACGCGCAGGCGTCGATCAAGGCGATCGACCGGCGCGTCGCGATGATCACCCGCGAGCGTCGCGAGGCGCAGGTTGCGGACCCCGGCGCGTATGCCGCGCAGTACGCGCCGCTGGTGAACGACCCGAACGTGGACGAGCTGGTGCAGCTGCGGGAGCTGAGGGACCAGCTGGAGGCCGACCCCGATGCGGTGCTGACGCCGCGACTGCGGGAGTTCGTGGCGTACGAGCAGCAGCGCCGCCCCGCGGTGGAGCGCGTCGCGGGCGAGTCGGTGCGACCGTCGACGCAGAAGGCGCGCCGGTACGCGCCGCTCGGTGAGCTTGTCGGGACGCGTGAGGCGTACGTGCCGCGGCGTTCGGCGATCGACCGGCTCGAGCAGGTGACGCCACGTAAGGCGCTCGAGGACATCGGCCGCGAGCTGAAGCGCGCCCGGTCGGGGCGTCGGGATGCGCGTCGTTCGCGGGAGCTGGCGGCGGAGGCGCGGGCAGTGCAGCAGCTCGTGGGGTCGCGGCCGATGAACCGGAAGGTGCCGGCGGACGTTCTGGATCGCGCGCGGACGGTTGAGGCGGACCGGTTCGCGACGGCGACGGAGAACGCGGCTCGGGCGCAGGGGCTTGGCACCCCGGACCCTGTGTTCGTCAAGCACCGCCGGAACTCGACGGCTGGCGTCGCGAGTCAGTTCTCGGGCGGCGGCGCCGAGCGAGGCGCGGTCGCCGGGCCGAAGAAGTCCAATCTGTCGCTGTTTCTCAAGGGGTTCCGGGACACGTCGGACCGAGCGTACGAGCTGGGTATCCAGGAGTCGATCAAGCGGTCCGTGCAGTGGCGGATGGTCAACGAGCTGTTCCAGGATCTCGTGCCGGAGTGGGCCAGGAACAGCGGGAAGGGCTTCACGCTGAAGGAGTGGGACAACGCGGCTCGGAAGCAGCTGATCGACGAGCAGGACTGGGTGGCGTGGGCGCCGAAGCGTCTCGAGCGCGACACGGTCGACGTCCCGGACGACGGCGAGGTTGGTGGCATTCCCGAGGGGGAGCTTGTCCCGCTGAAGGACGTCCGCTCGGTCAACTGGAAGACGACGGATCGGTTCTTCGTGATCCCGAAGGACGCGATGGGGGAGATGAAGCGTGGGGGCGCTGAGTCGATCACCCGCGCCACGCGGGCAGGCCAGAAGTTCACGGGGCTGCAGTCACAGCTGATCTTGGCGTCGATGCCGACGTACGGGTTTCGGCAGGCGGTCCAGAACGTGCCGGTGACGCTGATCGCGGTCGGTGGCCGGTGGGTCGATCCGGTGATGTGGCGGAATCTGAAGGCGTACCGGCAGGCCGCCAAGCTCAAGCCCGACCAGTTTGACGACGTCCAAGACGTTCTAGGTGTCCGGTCGCGGTCGCTCGACGCGGTGAGGACGGAGCGGAAGGGGTCGGTGGATCTGGACGCTCGCCGGTTCGAGGGGCAGCTGGTGCACACGTGGGGCGGCCTGTTCGGCGCGTCTGCCCGCGACTACTTCATCGCACCGCGGCGCTCCGCCGGCGCGGCAGGCACGGCGTCGCAGGCGGCACGGTCGGCAGGCAAGACCGCGACGACGCCGTTCCGGTTGACCCGTGACGCGAATCTCGCGTTCGATGCCTGGCAGGACCGCCTCGCGCGCACCCTCGCCCTTGCGGCGGAGGACGCCCGCATGTCGCGTCGGCCGGCGAAGGCGTGGGCGGACAAGGTCGCCAAGGGCACCACGGAGCAGGCGAAGCGGATGGGTCCGCTCGCGCGGGCGCTCGAGCTGCCCGAGGACGAGCTGGCCGAGCTCGCACGCACCGCGGAGTTCCGGCGGATGGTCGAGGACGCCGCGGACGGGATGACGCGCTGGCTGGGCGACTACGCGAACTACACCCAGAACGAGCAGCGGATCGCCCGGTCGATCATCCCGTTCTACGGATTCGCGCGGCATTCGACGCGGCTGCTGTTCTACGAACTGCCGGTGCACCATCCGTTCACGTTCGCGGCGATGCTGTCGCTGTCGGGCGCGTCGGGTCGGGAGAAGGAGCGGATGTTGCGCGACTACCTCAAGCAGGTGGGCCGCGAGGGCGACATTCCGGAGATGCTGCCCGGTCTGGCGCTGATGGCGAACGGGTCGAAGCTCGAAGTGCTTGACGGCCGGTGGATGAACCCGCTGACGGGCCCGGTGTTCGAGGTGACGAGCGAAGGTCTCGGCGGCGCGACGAACCTGTACACGCCGCTGCTGAAGGGCATCCTGGAGTCGCAGTTCCAGACGAACCTGTTCACGAAGCGGGCGCTGTCGAACGCGCAGGGCGCCGTTGACTCGAAGGACAACCCGCTGACGGTGGCGGATCAGGGGCGCGTGATCGCGAACCGGTTCCTGGGGTCGCTGTTCCCGTACCGCGTCGCGAACGATCTGGTGAACGGCCGGAAGGGCAAGCTGACGGACACGTCGCTGCTGTTTGACCCGCAGCCGATGCCGTACAAGCAGAAGGACTCGGTGGAGCGCAACGACCGCCGGAGGGCGGACGCAGCCGGGTACGACGACATCGACCGTCTCCTTGACCAGCTGATGCCGCTGCGCAGGCGGCCGGCTACGTCGGTATTGAACGCCGCGGAGGCGGCGACCGAGAAACAGGTTGGCGGCACGGTGGACAAGAAGACGAGGAAGCCGCGAAAGCGCGCCGACTCGGGCGGTTGGGGGGGCTCGTCTTGGGGCGGTAGCAGCTGGGGCAGCGACGGCTGGTAGGTACGCGAGCGTCCAGCGAGAAACTGGTGGTTCGGGTGCTATCGGGTCGACTCGCTACATTCGCTTTGTCGGCTTGAAGAACCGCGTCGCTGCGATGAGCCCCGCCCCCTCGGCGGGGCTCATTTGCGTTCTGGCCGCCTGGGGCGGTGGTTCAATGGGGAGCGCGAGGGTCTAGCGACACCTCCGTTCTTCAGCAGTCGACCAAGGAACACATCAGTGACATCCCCACGGACCCGCCCGGCGAGCCGCCGGCACCGGTCCCACCCCGACGTGGTGGCAACACTGCCGCCGACGTACTTCACCGATGAGACGGTGCGCCGCCGCATCGACGCCGCCGACCGCGCTGCCCATGCCGTCGAGCCCCTGCTCGCACTGACGCCTGACGAGGCCGCGCACATCGCACGCCTTGCGGCGTCCATCGCGGACGAACCGACCGACGGCAGCGGCGCTGACATCCTCGCGATGCAGCAGCGTCGGCGTCAGCGCGCAGCCAGGCACCGTGCACGAGGCATCGGCATCCTCGCCGCCGAGAAGGCGAAGCATCGGCTGCGTGCGCCGTTGTCCACCCTGACGTGCGCCGTCGGCATGCGGACGACGACTCGTGGCACCTCCCGGGCCCGCCGCGACCGACGACGCTCAGGACCAGGACGCCAACGACGTCTTGCGTCCGCGGACGGCGACCCAGCCAGTCCATGCGGTGCTACAGCCGCCCCGCCTGCGACACGCTGGGGGGTCCTCTGGGGGCGTTTCTGCCGTTTCTCGCGGGCTACGTCGGCGTTCCCGGGCACCTCTGGGGGTGCGCGATGAACGTGACGCACGAGGTCGTGCTGAAGACCCTTCGCCGGGGCAGCGACCGCACCGTCAGCTGCTTCGTGGCATCGCCGCGTCGCACCCCGGTAGGGCTCGAGGTGCGCGTGCCGTCCCCGGCGACGCCCGCCGGCTTCATCCTCGACCGCTTCGCACACGACCGGGTCGTCGCAGTACGCCCCATCCCGAGGCGCAAGGAGGCGGGACGATGACCGCCGCCACGGCCCCGCTGCCCGACGTGGTCTTCCAGACGGTCCTCGGCGGCATCGCCCAGGACCTCACGGCCCACACCGAAGCCGACCCCGCCGTCGTCCTGCTGCATCTGATGGCCGGCGTTGGCGCCGCCGTCGGACCGCACGCCCACAGCGACTGGTCCAGCCACCACACTCCCGCACGACTCTTCGTGCTCGCCGTCGGAGGGACCGGCAGCGGCAAGGGAGCGTCCGAACGGATCGCGAGCCGACTCCTTCGCCAAGCACTCCCCGCCTGGAGCGACGAGGGCATCGTCGGCGGCCTCGTGTCCGGCGAAGGGCTCCTGGCCGCGCTCGGCGGCGAACCGCGTGACCCCGACGAAGATGGACCGCCATTGCCCGTCACAGGGCGATCGCTGCTGGCCATCGAGCCGGAGTTCGGACGCGTGATGGCCTCGTCACGACGCGACGGAGCCACGCTCTCTCACCTCGTCCGAGAGCTGTGGGACAGCGACCAGGCGGCGTCGATGTCGCGGCAGCGTCCCCTCCGGGTCAAAGGCGCGAATCTGTCGCTCGTCGGGCACATCACGCCGACCGAACTCCAGCGCGTCGCGGACAGCAACGCGATCGAGAACGGGTTCCTCAACCGGTTCCTGCCCATCATGGTGCGTCGCGGGCCGCTGCAACCCTTCGGCCCGCCGCGCTCTCTGCTGGCTCGCGACCGGCGGAACGAAGCAGCGGCCGAGGTGGCGGCTGCGGTTGAGCACGGCCACAGCGTGGGGTGCGTCGAACTCGACCCGGTCGCTCGCGGCCTGTGGGCGGAGCTGTACTACCGCCTCGCGCCAGAACGGCCGTTTCTCGCCGGCGCGCTACAGGCGCGGGGCATCGCGCACGTTCAACGACTCGCGCTCGTTCTAGCTCTCGGCGACCGAGACGACCACGTCCGACACATTCATCTCAACGCGGCGTTCGCGATCTGGACCCGCGCGGCGGCGACATGGGCGGAGCTCTACGGGGAGCGGACCGGCGATCCGCTCGCGGAGCGGCTACTCGCCGCCCTCCGCGATGCGAAGGGCCGCGGAACCGGCGTGTTGACGCGCACCGAGATCCGCGAAGTCGTCGGCTCCAACAGCGTGCCGGCCGCCCGCATCAAAGACGCGCTCGAGAAGCTCCGCGCTGCTGGCCTCGCGGACAGTGTGGAGTTCCGCCCGGGCGGTGGCGGCCGGCCTGCCGAGGTCTGGGCCGCCGTCGACGATTCCGACGAAGACGCCGCAACCCTTCGCTCCCTTTCCTCCCAAAGCTCCCATCCCTCCCATAGCGGGGACGACGGGAGGGCAGCCGCATGACGGAGCTCACGATCGAGGAGGCAGCGAGGAAGCTCGGGGTCACCACGACGCAGCTCGACGCTGTCGTCAACGGCAAGAAGGGTCGGTCGTCGGCATCGCGTCGGCGACCGGGCGCCGCGCGGCACGACAGCCGATGGCTCAACCCGAACTGGCGCCTGAACCGCGACGGATACTGGACCGACGGACGCGCCACCATCTGGATTGACGACGCGACCCGGGCCGCGGTAGATCGAACCTACGAGCGCTGGTGCCGAGAACGCGGCCAGGAGCCGCGGCGCAGGGGGGAGGCCGTATGACCGGCCAGCCGGCTCCGCGGTCCCTCGGGCCACGCTCGTCCGCCCCGCCACAGAGACTCACCCGCGACGACATCTGCACCGCCGCGCAAGTCGCCGAGATCTTCGGCTTGGCGAAGAGCACGGTCTACGACCTCGCGAACCGCGGAGAAATTCCCGGCGCCTTTCGCATGGGACGCCGGCTTCTCTTCTCCATGCGGGCACTCGATGCATGGGTGCCGTGAACGATCCGTTCGACGGCCCGCGGTGCACCGCCTGCGGACGACCTACCGTCCGCAGGCCCCGCCCCGGCTACCCTCGAGGCCGCGACCCCGCCCTCGCACTCGCCGGCCTGTGCGCCGGCTGTGACGCCATCCAGGCGCTACGCGAAATCGCCGACGAGGAAGAGCGTCGCGGACGACAGCGCGCCGAGGCGCTCGTCGATCTGCTCGTCAAGACGGCGACGCCGAAGCCGCCGCCCGAGCCGCGCGTCACGGCCTGCGGCGGCAGGGTCCGTGACCCAGGACCACGGGACCGCCGACGACGCGGATGCGAGCCGCGTCAGTAGTCCGACGGGACGACCACGAACTGTCGCGACTTCGCGACGATGCGCAGGTACCGGTCTGACGTCGTGCGGTTCTTCTGCCGGAACAGGACAACGCGGCCGGTACCAAGGCACCACTCTGCAGCTCCGGACGTCAGCGCGGCCGCTTCGGGCGAATACTCGACCGAGAACGGCCGCCGGCCGAAGAACGAGTTCACCGAGTCGTAGTACGCGCACCCCTCGTCGTCCTCGTCCGCGTTGTCCATCAGCAACGCGAGTTCGTAATGCCAGCCGACCGGAGGCGCCGACCGCGGACGGACCACAACCTCGAGGGCATCTGTAGTTCCGAAGTCGCCAGACGGGATCGACACCACCCGCGCCTCAGCGGCCGCCGCCGATGCGAGAGCAGCACCCACGACCGAGAGCGCGACGGCGCCAACGCGACGAAACATGCGCGTCAATGTACGACGCACACGGCCTAAGGGCGTGCATCGCAGACGCCCGTACGAGTCCGGTCACGCGTTATGCCAAACATCGACACGCCGGCTCACTCAGCAGAACAGCGCCATACCCGACGCCGCCAACGCGAGGAGCAAGCTCGACGCCAGGGGGAGAAAAGGGAACCTGCCGCAGATCAGGAGTCCCAGATCCCGGCCCCCTCCCCCCCGGGGACCCCGGGGTAGGGCGGGACAGCATCGGCCGGGCCGGCGGGCGCCTCGTCGACCCGGCGGAGGCAACGCGGAGGAGGCGGAGTCGGAGCGCTCAAGGGGGCGTTTGGTACCCACGCTCGGTACCCACGACCGCCGGGGCGCTCGGGCCGACAGCCCCGGAAACGACAAAACCCCCGCAAACGCGGGGGTTCTAGAAGGCGCGCCCGATAGGATTCGAACCTATGACCTTCGGTTCCGTAGACCGACGCTCTATCCAGCTGAGCTACGGGCGCAACGAGAGAGAACTGTAGCGGGCCGGCCGGAAACGTGTCGGCTCGTCGCGCGGACGGGCCCGGATGCAGGGCGGGCTGCGTGCGCTTGGCCACGGGAGCGCCCGCCGGGGCCGGCGGGCGAAGCGGACCGGGGCGTCCGGCCCCGCTCGACGCGCCGCCGATTCACCGCCGTGGCCGGCCGATCGTGCGCCGTACAGGGGAGATCCGCCAAGCGGACCGCGGTCAGCGTGTGACCGGGTTCACCGTCCGACCCCTCTTGCGGGACGGATCGCCGCCGATACCTTGGAATGAGCGCAGGGGCTGCCCTCCGCGGCGCGGCGTCCGGTCACAGCACCGGCGAAGCCCGGAGGGACGGACGGCCCCGCACCGCCGACGCACGGAACGCGTCGCGGTCGCGGGGGCGTCGGCGTGCTCGTCCGCGTCCGCCATCCACGGAGGGGCGGACGGCGGCCGGCACGGACCCGTGCGCAGCTCCACGCACATCACCACCCAGAGACACGCCGCAGATGATCCTGATCTCCGTCCTCTCCACCGTCGCCGTGGTCTTCGGCCTCGGCGCCAACCTCCCGCAGATCTCCCGCATGGCGCGGTCCCGCACCGCGGCCGGCCAGAGCCCGATCGGCTGGGCCATGGGCGCGCTGACGAACCTGTGCCTCGCGTACGTCAACCTCGTCGGCCTCGGCGCGATGGTGCTCGGCGTCGCGAACCTCGTGACCGTCGTCCTGTGCTCCGTCGCGATCTCGCTGATCCTCCGCTACGGCGGCGAGGCCCCCGCCGAGGCCGCCCGCCCGGCCGCCCCCGGGCACGACACCCTCGTCGAGATGCCCACGCAGGAGCTGATGCTGCTGCGCGAGGCCGTCGACGCCGCCGAGCGCCGCCGCGCCGAGTGGCGCGCCGCCCAGGCCCTGGCCGAGGGCCGCGACCCCGAGCAGGCCCTGGTCGCGGCGTAGGCCGCCGGCCGGGCCCGCGCCCGGCACCCTCGCCGGGCGCCGATCCGGCGCGCACGTCGGCGGCCCCGCTCCCGGCGACCGCCGCCGGCGCGGCCCGATGCGCCCGGGCCGCCAACGTCCGCCCGCCGCCGTGCCACGCTGGGGGCATGACCCTCACGCTCGGCACCGGGCCGCTCGGCCGCACCGACGGCGCGTTCAACTTCGACCTGCAGGGATCGAGCCCGAAGCACCGGCTCTTCCTGCAGCCCTACGGCCTGCGCGTGCGCGCGTCGGTCGGCGGCGCGATCGTCCTCGACACGGTCGCGGCGCAGCTGCTCCACGAGACGGGGCTGCCGCCGCGGCTCTACGCGCCCACGGGCGACTTCCGCGTCGAGGCGCTCGAGCGCACCGACACGCGCACGCACTGCCCCTTCAAGGGCGACGCCTCGTACTGGTCCCTGACCGTCGGCGGCCGCACCGTGCCCGACGCCGTCTGGGCGTACGAGGACCCGCTGCCCGCCGCGCCGTGGCTGCGCGGGCTGGCCGCACTGGACCCGCAGCACGTCGAGGCGTGGTTCGTGGAGGACGAGCAGGTGACGGGCGGCCTGCGCGACCCGTACCACCGCGTCGACGCGTACCCGACGTCGCGGCCCGTCGAGGTGCTGATCGACGGCGAGATCGTCGCCCGCACGACGAACGCCGTCCTGGTCGCCGAGACCGGCCTGCCGCCGCGCGCGTACGTTCCGGCCGTCGACGTCCAGGCGCCGGCGGGGCCCGGATCCGGCCTGCGGACCGTGTGCCCGTACAAGGGCGAGGCCGCGTACTGGACGGTCGCGGGGCGGCAGGACGTCGCCTGGAGCTACCCGTTCCCGCTCGCCGGGGTGGCGGCGATCCGCGGCCTGTGGGCGTTCGACGACAGCGTGGAGGGCGTCGAGGTCCGCGTCGGCTGACGGGAGCGCCCGCCCGCGGCACGTGCCGCGGGCGGACGGGGCGCGCCGCCGGGCGGGCGGTGCCTGCGGCGGCGGCCTACGCCTGCCCGAGCGCCGCCAGGACGGCGTCCGTCGTGTCGACGCGGCCCAGGCGCGGGAAGATCCGCTCCAGGCTGTTCGCGTGGGCGAGGGGCTGCGTGTCCGTGACGGCGTCCGACGCGACGACGACCTCGTACCCGAGCGAGTACGCGGACCGGGCCGTGCTCTCGACGCCGATCGACGTCGCGATGCCGGCCAGCACGACGCTGCGCACGCCGCGGCGCCGCAGCTGCAGGTCGAGCTCGGTCCCGAAGAACGCGTCCCACTGGCGCTTGACGATGCGCAGGTCGCCGTCCGTCGCGCCGAGCTCGGGCCGGAGGGCGGCGAAGTCCGGGCCGGGCGACGCGGCCGGCGGGGCGGCGTCCACGGGCGGGCGCAGCGCGTCGCTGCCGTCGGGCGAGAACGCCACCGTGACGAGCACGACGGGCAGGCGCCGTTCCCGGAAGGTCGCGGCCAGCGCGGCGGCGCGGGCCACGACCCCGTCCGCGGGGTGGGCGAGGGGCATCGCGGTGATGCCGGCCTGCAGGTCGACGAGGACGAGCGCGGGTTCGGGGGTCAGGTGGGTGACGGGCATGGGACTCCTCGGGGCAGATGGGGCCGCCGGCAACTGTACAGCACAACTGAACAGTCTTGCTGTCGATCTGCGGTAGGCTGGGCGCATGGCCGCCCCCGACGATCCCGCCGCCCTCGCCCACGAGCTGCGCCTGGCCATCGGGGGGCTGGTGCGGACGGTGCGGGCGGAGGGTGCCGTGCCGCTGCCGCAGCTCGCCGCCCTCGGCGTCCTCGACCGGGAGGGGCCGCGGACGACGAGCGAGCTCGCCGCCGCCGCGGGGGTGCGGCCGCAGTCCATGGCGCGCACCGTCGGCGGCCTGCTCGACGCGGGCATGGTCGCGGGGCGCCCGCACCCGTCCGACGGCCGCAAGACGGTGCTCGACGTCACCGCGGCGGGCCGGGCCGCCCTCGCGGGGGAGCGGCGCGAGGACCGGCTGGCCGAGGTCATCGCGGCGACCGTGCCGGCCGACGAGCGCCACCGCGTGACCGACGCCGCCGCGCTGCTGCGCGCTCTGTCCGCCGCGGCCTGACCGTCCTGCGATCCCGGAAGCGACGAAGCCCCCGTCGGGGACGGGGGCTTCGGTCAGGCGGAGCGACGGGGATTCGAACCCCGGAGGGAGCTTTCAACCCCCAACTCGCTTAGCAGGCGAGCGCCTTAAGCCACTCGGCCATCGCTCCGCGCCGGGCCGAGTCTAGCGGCCCGCGCGCGCGATCGCGGTCGGCCCCCTACGCGTGGGGAACGACGGCGAGCGCGACGACGAGGAAGTGCGCGATCGCCGCGACGATGACGAGCGCGTGGAAGATCTCGTGGTACCCGAAGATCCGCGGCAGCGGGTCGGGCTTCTTCGTCGCGTAGATGACGGCGCCGACCGTGTACAGCAGCCCGCCGCCGAGCAGGCCCACCGCCGGCCAGATGCCGAGGTCGCCGACCAGCTTGGGGAAGATCGCCATGCCGGCCCAGCCCATGCCGAGGTAGATCGCGGCGGAGACCCACTTCGGCGCGCCGATCCACGCGAGCTTGAGCGTGATGCCGACGCCGGCCAGGCCCCAGGCGACGGAGAGCACCAGGGTGCGCATCGCGCCGTCGAGGACGAGGGCCGCGATCGGGGTCACCGTGCCGGCGACCATCACGAAGATCATGGAGTGGTCCAGGCGGCGCATCCACTGCCGGGCCGACGGCTTCGTCCAGTTGACCCGGTGGTAGATCGCGGAGACCGTGAACAGGCCGACGATCGACACCGCGTAGACCGCGGACGCGACGCGCGCCTCGGCGTTGGGGGCCGAGAGCACGAGGTACGCGCCGGCCAGGGCGGCGACGCACGCGGCCCACTGGTGCAGGACGCCGCGCAGGCGCGGCTTGAGCGCCGGCATCGGGGCGCTGAGCTTCGGGGTGCGGATGACCTTCGCCACGGGGCCATGGTACGCCCTCGGTGCACGCCCGGCCACCGATCGTCACGCTGACCGGCACGGGGGCGTCCACGCGGGCGCGGGCCGCCCCACCGGCGGGCGTTCCCGGGGCCGCCGGCCGGCCGGTCGCTCCGCCGTTCGCAGGTCCTCGGGTCGGTCGTCGGAGCGGACGCGCGAACCGGCGTCGCGCGGCGCGCGAGGGGCGGCGAACGCGCCCTCCGGAGCCGGTTGACGCGCTCGCTACGCTCGAAGAGCCCCTCCTTCGACACGAGGATCAGATGTTCTTCCGCAGCAAGCCCGACACGCTCCTGGACCCGGCCGAGACCCTGCCGGGCCGCGACGCCCTGATGCCGATCGAGGGCGACCATCCGGTGCTCGGGCGCCCGATCGTGCCGCCCTTCCCCGCGGGCAGCCAGCACGCGTTCTTCGGCATGGGCTGCTTCTGGGGCGCGGAGCGCACGTTCTGGCGGACGCCGGGCGTGCTCGTGACGGCCGTGGGCTACCAGGGCGGCGACACGCCGAACCCCAGCTACGGCGAGGTCTGCACCGGCGGGACGAACCACACCGAGGCGGTGCTCGTCGTCTGGGACCCGGAGCAGATCCGCTTCGAGGAGATCCTGCGGACGTTCTGGGAGAACCACGACCCGACGCAGGGCATGCGCCAGGGCAACGACGTAGGCACCCAGTACCGCTCGGCGATCTACCCGACGACGCCCGACCAGCTCGAGCAGGCCGAGCTGTCGCGGACGAACTACGGCCGCGTGCTGGCCGAGGCGGGCCACGGCGCGATCACGACCGAGATCCGGCAGGCGGGGGAGGGGCCCGGCGCGTTCGGCGGCGCCCTCCTCGGCGGCGCGATCCCGTTCTTCTACGCCGAGCCCGAGCACCAGGCGTACCTGCACAAGGTCCCCAACGGCTACTGCGGCCACGGCGAGACCGGCGTCAGCTGCCCGATCGGGCTGGTCAGCGCCGGCTGACCCGCACGGGGCCGGGCGCGCCGTCCGGCCCCGCGCGGCGCCCCGTCCGGTCCCGCGCGTCCGGCCGCGGCCGCGCCGTCCGGCCGCGGCCGCGCCGCCCAGCCGCGCTGGCGGGCCCGGTCGCGCCCGGCCCGGGTCAGCCGGCGGCGGCCGTGCCCTGCCGCAGCGTCGAGCCCTCGCGGGCCTTCTCGACGACGAGCTGCATCGGCACGCGCTGCTTCAGCTCGGGCACGTGCGAGACGATGCCGACGGCCCGGCCGCCGTCGCGCAGGCCGTCCAGCACGGCAAGCACCTCGTCCAGCGTCTGCTCGTCGAGCGTGCCGAAGCCCTCGTCGATGAAGAGCGTGGCCAGGTCCAGGCCGCCGGCCTCGGCGCTGACCGTCTCGGCCAGGCCGAGGGCCAGCGCGAGCGAGGCGAAGAACGACTCGCCGCCCGAGAGCGTGCTCGTGTCGCGCTCCTCGCCGGTCCAGCCGTCCCGCACCCGCAGACCCAGGCCGGCGTTGCCCTTGCCGCGCCCGCTGGCGGCCTCCTCGTGCAGCACGAGGGCGTAGCGACCGGCGGACATCCGCAGCAGGTGCGTCGTCGCGGCGGCCGCCACCTGCTCCAGGCGCGCGGCGAGCACCCACGAGGAGAGCTGGATGCGGCGCCGGTTGCCGGCGCCGCCGCGTGCCAGCTCGGACAGCTCCTTCGCGCGGTCCGCGGCGGCGGTCAGCGGTCCGAGGGCGGCCAGGCGCTCCTGCAGGTCGGCGCGGCGCTCGGCCTCGCTCTGCGCGCAGCGGCCGATCGACGCGGCCTCGCCGGCCGCGGCCTCGGCCCGCCGGGCGGCCTCGGCGCGCCGGGCCTCGACCGCGGTCAGGTCGACGGCGGGCTCGAGCGGCGTCGCGGCGATCTCGGGCTCGTCGAGGACGGCCCGGGCGGCGGAGCGCGTCTCGTCGTGGCGCCGGACGTCGGCCTCGAGCGCGGCCACGTCGCGGGGCATGAGGATCGCGCCGGCGACCGCCGACGGATCCTCGACGCCGTGCTCGGCGAGCGCCGCGGCCAGGGCCGCCTCGGCCTCCGCGTGCGCGGCGCGAGCGGCCTGGAACTGCGCGTGGGCGTCCGTCGCCTTCTGCAGGTACGTCGCCTCGTGCGTCGCCGTGCGCACCCGCGAGGCGACGTCCGGAAAGCCCCGCCGCTCCTCCGCGATCCGGGCGCGCAGACGCTCGAGCTCGGCGTCGAGCGCCGCGGCCTCGGCGCCGCGCTTCGCCGCGGTCTCGCGGGCCGCCTGCGCGCGCCGACGGTCGGCGGCCAGCCGCTCCTCGAGCGAGCGGCGCTCGGCGGCGGCGCGCTCGCCGTCCGCGGCGGCCGCGCGGGCGGCGCGCAGGCGGCCCGCCAGCTCGTCGGCGTGGCGGCGCAGCTCCTCCGTCGTGCCCTCGCCGGCGGCATGGCGGGCGGCCGCCAGGTCGGCGCGCAGGTCGCCCAGGCGGCGCTCGGCGTCCTCGCGCGCCGCGCGGGCGCGGTCGGCCGCGGCGGCCGCCGCGCGCTCCTCGTCCGCGGTGACGTGCCCGTCGCCGGGGACGGCCGGGGCGGGGTGCTCCGTGGCGCCGCAGACCGGGCACGCCTCGCCCGCCGCCAGGCCCGCCGCGAGCTCGGCGGCGTAGCCGTCCAGGCGCTGCTGGCGCAGGGCCTGCACCCGCTCGGTGGCGGCCTGGTGCGCGTCGACCGCGGACCGGACGGCGTCCTCGGCCCGCGCGACCTTCGCGGCGAGCGCGTCGCGCCGGCCGCCCGCCTCGGCGCAGCCCGCGGCCGTCGCGGCCCGCTCGGCCAGCCGGGCAGCCTCCTCGGCGGCGGCCGCCGCGGCCGAGCGCCGCTCCTCCAGCCCGGCGAGCGCACCCTCGGCATCGGCCAGCCGCGCGTCGATCTCGCCGGCCTGGCGCTCGGCGTCGGCCGCGGCGTCGCGCAGCCGCCCCAGCTCGCCGGCCCGCCGCGGCAGGGCGGCCTCCAGGTCGACGAGCTCGCGCAGCGCCGCGGCGTCGTCCGCACGGCGGCGGGCGCCGGCCGCCCACGTCTCGGGGTCGGCGGACAGCGCGTCGTCCTCGAGCGCGTCGATCCAGGCGCGCGCCTTCGCCATCGTCCGCTCGGTGTCCTGCGCGCGGGCGCGCGCGGCGCTGACCCCGTCGAGGTAGCCGCGCAACGGCGCGGCGCGGCGGTGCGCCTCCAGGCGGGCGACCCGCTCCGCGTGCGCGGCCTCCTCGCCGGCCAGGGCGGCCAGCTGCGCCTCGGCCTCGCGCCGGCGACGCTGCCGCTCGGCGCAGCCGCGCGCCTCGTCGCGCTCGGCCTCGACGGCGCGCAGCGCCGCGGTCGCCTCGTCGCGCGCGCGGTCCGCGTCCGCCTTCTCCTGGGCCAGCCGGTCGCGCTCGGCGGCCAGCCACGCCTCGACCTCCTCGACGGCGGCGCCCGAGCGCAGGACGGGCGCCGGCCCGGGGGCCGCCCACGCGCCGCAGCCCTCCGAGAGCGCGTTGTCCGTCTCGATCTGCGCCTGCTCCAGCGCCGTCCGCGCCTCGCGCGCGCGGTCCTGCAGCCACAGCTCGATGCGCGAGAAGCGGCCGGCGTCGAAGAGCCGCTCGAGCACCTGCTGGCGCGCCTTCGCGTCGGCGCGCAGGAAGGTCGCGAAGGCGCCCTGCGGCAGCATCACGACCTGCAGGAACTGCTCCGCGGTCATGCCGAGCAGCGGGTCGAGCTCGCGCCGCACCTCGGGCACCTTCGCGGCGACGGCGCGCCACGACCCGTCGGCGTCCTGCAGCTCGAGGACCGCGGACGCCGGCTCGGCGACGGGGTCGCCGCCGCCGCGCTTCGGCGGGCGCAGGTGCGCGGGGACGCGCGTCACGCGGATCCGGCGGCCGCCGACCGTCGCCTCGAGCGTCACCCGCGGCTGGGTGCCGGGGTCGCGGTGGTCGCTCGCCAGCCGCTGCGCGTCGCCGCGCGGTCCGGGGACCTCGCCGAAGAGGGCGAAGCAGACGGCGTCGAGCACGCTCGTCTTGCCGGCGCCCGTCGGCCCCGAGAGCAGGAAGAGCCCCGAGTCGGAGAGCGCGTCGAAGTCGACCTCCTCGTGCCCCGCGAAGGGCCCGAAGGCGTCGAGCTGCAGGCGGTGCAGGCGCACGTCAGTCCTCCTCGCTCCGCCGGGCCACGCGCTCGACGGCGTCGCGCAGCAGCGGCCGCTCGTCGTCGGTGGGCGCCGCGCCGCGGGCGTCGGCCACGAACCGCTCGAGCACCTCGAGGTCGCTGCGACCCTGCACGCGCGCGGCGGCGACGGTGGCCGGGGCCAGCTCGCCCTCGGGGGCGTGCTGCAGGACGAGCACGCGGGGGAACCGCCGGCGCAGGCGCTCCATCGGCCGGGCCGGCAGGCGGGCGTCGGTCAGCGTCACCTCGAGCCAGGCGTCCTCGGTCTCGTGCTCCGCGTGGGCGGGATCGTCCAGCAGCGCCTCGAGCTCGCCGCGCAGGCGCACCAGGCGGAAGGGAGACGGGACGGGGACGAGCCGGACGTCGCGTACCCCGTCGGGGCCCAGGTCGACGATCGCGGTGCTCTTCGCGGCGTCGGCCTCGGTGAACGAGTAGGCGAGGGGCGAGCCCGCGTAGCGGACGACGGGCCGCGGCCCGGCGGCCGGCGGCACCGGGGTGGGGGCCGGCGGCGGCGGGGGCTCCTCCTCGGCGAGCGCGGCGAACAGGCCGCCGAGCGCGGCTGCCTCCCCGGCCTCGTCCGCGGGGGCGGACGCGCCGGGGGGCGACGCGTCGCCCCGGGCGGGCCCGTCGCCCGCGTCCCCCGCGGCCAGGCCCGGGTCGGCGTCCGCGCCCTCGCGGCCGCCGGCCGGGGCGGCGGCCGCCCCGGCCCCGCCCGTGACGGCGTGCGGCCGGTGCAGGTGCCCGAGCGCCGCGTACGCCACGCCGTCGAACACGCTGGCCGGCACGGTCTGCGCGCCGCCGACGGAGATGTCGCGCTCGGACTCCGACGCCTCGCCGCCCTGCACGAACGCGTGCGCGACGACGACGGCGCGGTGGCCGTCGCGGCGGGCCAGGTCCGCGCGCACGCGGGCCATCGCGGCGCCCAGCACCGCCTCGTGCGAGCGCTCGGCGACCCCGAGCGGCTCCCGCGTCAGGTCGGGGTCCAGGTACGGCAGCGCGTAGACGGCGACGGGACCGTGCTCGTCCTCCAGCACGACGGGCTCGCCGGCGCGCAGCGGCTCGGTCCGCAGGTGCACGCCGCCGGCGGCGATCAGCTCGGCCGCGAAGCCCAGGCGCCCGGCCGAGTCGTGGTTGCCCGAGATCGCGATCACCGGCGCCACCTCGGCCAGCCGGCGCAGCGCGTCGCCGGCCACCTGCACCGCCTCCACGGGCGGCAGCGCGCGGTCGAAGACGTCGCCGGCGAGCAGGATCGCGTCGACCTCCTCGGCGCGCGCGAGGGCGACCAGGCCGTCCAGGACGGCCCGCTGGGCGTCGAGCAGGGGCACCCGGTGGAGGAGGCGTCCGAGGTGCCAGTCGGCGGTGTGCAGCAACCGCATCGGGCCGACGACGGTACGCCCCGGACCGGACGACCGCGTGAGGACGGGCCCGGACGGGTGCCCGCGCCGCCGCCGGACGGGGTCGCCGGGCGCGCCGGACGGCCCGCGGCGCCCCTGGTTGCGACCGCGCGTCGGATTCGCCTACGATCGCCCGCATCGCCACCCCGCCCGATCCCGACCACGACCCGCTGCGCGACCGCCCCGCCGAGGGGGCGCTCGACGCCGTGCCGGGCCTCGTCCGGATCGCGGCGAGCACTGGCCTGCGCGCCGCGGCGTGGGGCGCCGAGCAGGGCGTGCGCACCGGGGTGGGCGTCGCGCGGCGGCTGCCCTTCGGCGGGCTGGCGCTGCGGGCCGTCGAGGGCGGCGCCAAGCAGGCCCGCCGCAGCGCCCGGCAGCTGCTGGGCGTCGAGGACGTCGAGGAGCGCCTGGACCGCCTGGTGCCCGAGCGCGCCGCCGCCGAGACCGAGGCGGGGCGCGCCGCCGGCCGCACCCGCCCCGCGGCGGGGGACGAGGACGGGCGGGCGGCCACCGAGGTGCTGCAGGAGCGCGGCGCCGGGCTGCTCGCGCGCGCGGCGGACGTCGACTTCACCGAGGACACCCACCCGGCGTACGGCCGCATCCTCGACGAGCTGTCGCCCGACGAGGCGCGGATCCTGCGCCTGATGGCGACGAAGGGCGCGCAGCCCGCCGTCGACGTCCGCACCGGGCGGCCGCTGCGCATCGGCTCCGAGCTCGTGGCCGCCGGGCTCACCGTCATCGGCGCGGAGGCGGGCTGCCGCTACGTCGAGCGCGTGCCGGCCTACCTGAACAACCTCTTCCGCCTGGGCCTCGTGTGGTTCTCCCACGAGGAGCTGCACGACCTGCGCGCCTACCAGGTCCTCGAAGCGCAGCCCGAGGTCAAGGACGCGATGCGCCGCGCCGGCCGCGCCGCGCGCGTGGTCCGGCGTTCCATCGGCCTGACGCCCTTCGGCGAGGACTTCTGCGCCGCCGTGCTGCCCGGCGACCGCGGGCCGGCCGCCGCGGGGACGAGCGGTCCATGATCGCGGCGCTCCTGCCTTTGGCCACGACCTTCCACGTGCTGGGGCTCGAGATCGGGCTGCAGGAGCTCATCACGGTCCCGCTGTTCATGGGGGCCATCGGCTGGATCACGAACTGGACCGCCGTCTGGATGCTCTTCAACCCCTTGGAGTTCAAGGGGGTGAAGGTCCCCGGCCTGTGGATCCTCGTCCGGCTGCTGCCGCGCAAGGTGCAGGAGATCCCGGGCGTGATGCACGGCGGCGTCGGCTGGCAGGGGATCATCCCGTCGCGCGCGGCGAAGATGGGCTCGATCGCGGTCGACAAGGGCATCAGCAAGCTCGGCAGCGCCGCCGACTTCTACCGCCAGCTCGAGCCGGACAAGATCGCCGAGCACATGGTCGCGTCCGTGGGGCCCGAGCTGCGGCCCCTCGTCGAGCGGATCATGGAGCGCGAGCACCCGCGGCTGTGGCACGACCTGCCGCCGCAGGTGCGCGAGACGGTCCACGCGCGCGTCCGCGCCCAGCTGCCGGACATCATCCGCGAGATCACGGACGAGATCGGCGAGCACATCGACCAGCTGCTCGACGTGAAGCTCATGGTCATCCGGCACCTGGAGCGGCGGCCCGAGCTGTCCAACCGCATCTTCCAGGAGGTCGGGCGGAAGGAGCTGCGGTTCATGGTGAACTTCGGCTTCGTCTTCGCGTTCCTGCTCGGCTTCCCCGTCGTCGTCCTGACCGAGCTGGTGCACTTCTGGCTGGTGCTGCCGGTGCTCGGCACGTTCGTCGGCTGGGCGACGAACCTCGTCGGCATCTGGATGATCTTCGAGCCCGCCCGGCCGCGCCGGATCCTGGGGATCCGCCTGCAGGGCCTGTTCCTGCGACGCCAGCGCGAGGCCGCCGACGTCTACGCCGGCGTGATCTCGGAGGAGGTCCTGACGCTCGCCGCGATCGGCGACGAGCTGCTGCACGGCCCGCGCTCAGACCGCACGCGCCTGATGCTCGAGACGGCGCTGCGCCCCGCGGTCGACCGCGCGATCGGGCCGGCGCGCACCGCGGTGCGCCTGGTGATGGGCGGCCGCTCGTACGACGCCGTCCGCGATTCCGTGGCGGTCGAGGCCGTCCAGTACACGATGACCCCGCTGCTGGACCCGGAGTTCAACCGGGTGCAGGGCGAGCGGATCCGCACCCTGATCCGCGACCGCCTGCGGGCGATGCCGCCCGAGGACTTCGTCGAGATGCTGCGCACCGCGATGAAGGAGGACGAGTGGCTGCTCTTCCTCCACGGCGCCGTGCTCGGCTTCGGCGCCGGCCTGCTGCACCTGGCGATCTTCGGCTGAGGGAGCCAGGGCCCGCGCCGGGGGGCCCGAGGGCCGCGGCGTGGTCGGCGCAGCTCGGCGCGGACGGCCGAGCTCGGTGCGGAAGGCGCAGCCCGGCGCGGTCGGCCGAGCCCGCTGCCGAAGTCCGAGCTCGGTGCGGAAGGCGCAGCCCGGCGCCGAAAGCCGAGCCCGGTGCGGAGGCGCAGCCCAACGCCGAAAGTCGAGCCCGGTGCGGAGGCGCAGCCGGCGCGGTCGGCGCCCGCGCCGAACGTGCGCGAAGACGCGGGGAGCGGCCAGGCGTCCCCGCCGGGAGACGGGGCACCGGGGGGGGCGTGGTGCGCGGGTGAGGCGGATCGACGTCGGGGTGAGGCGTGGGGCGCGGGTGAGGCGGATCGACGTCGGGGTGGGGCGTGGGGCGCGGGTGAGGCGGATCGACGTCAGGGTGGGGCGTGGGGCGCGGGTGAGGCGGATCGACGTCGGGGTGAGGCGTGGGGCGCGGGTGAGGCGGATCGACGCTGCTATCTACAGACATTCCGCCTCACCCGCGCCCGGCGCCTCACCGTGCGCGGAAGCCGCCTCACCGTGCGCCGACGCCGCCTCACCGTGCGCGGAGACCGCTTCACCGTGCGCGGAAGCCGCCGTCGCGATCCGCATCGCCCGGCAGGAACCCGCCTCGGCTTCCGTGCCCGCCGCCGCGCTGCCCAGCCCCTTGGCGTTCGCGCCCGTCCGAGTCGGTCTCGCCATCCTCGAGCGCTCGTCGGTCTGCCGGCGGGCGCGCCGTCCTCGACGGCGACGCCGTCGTCCCGGCCGCCCGCCCGGTCCCAGCCGGTCCCGCCCGGTCCGTCCCGCCCGGTCCGCCGGCCCGGGCCCGTCCGCCGGTCGCGTCCGGTCCGTCCCGTCCGTCCCGTCTGACCGGCCTCGCCCGCAGGTCCTCTCCTCCGGTCCCGTCCGTCCCGTCCGACCGGCCTCGCCCGCAGGTCCTCTCCTCCGGTCCCGTCCCGTCTGACCGGCCTCGCCCGCAGGTCCTCTCCTCCGGTCCCGTCCCGTCCCGTCCGACCGGCCCCGTCCGCCCGGTCCGCTCCAAGGTCTCGTCGGAACGCCGGCTCCTCCTCCCCGGCGCCCAGCGCCGCGGGGCCGCGCGTCCACGGTCGGTGCACGGCGTTCTGGACGAGCGTCCAGGCGCCAACGGGGACGGGCGCGCCCGCCGGGCGGCGTGACTAGGGTGTGAGGCGCGCCCTGCGCCCGCGGAGGGGTGGCAGAGTGGACGATTGCGCCAGTCTTGAAAACTGGAGGCCGGGGAACCGGTCCAGGGGTTCGAATCCCCTCCCCTCCGCCTGAGGCCCGCACGGTCGGCCCTCGCGTCCTCCTCGGGACGGAGACGCGCGCGGTCGGGTTGCGACGCGCGGCCGATGTGGGTGCAGGAGCCGGTCCGCACGATGGGATCGCGGCGTCGTCCGACGCCGCGTCACCACCGAGGCCCCATGACCGACATCCGCTTCTCCGTCCCCGCCCCACCCGTGCTCGCGGTCGTCGCCCTCGGCGCCGCCGCCCTGGCGTGGCGGCGCCTGTCCGGGCTGCCGCCGGCCTCGCGCCGGGTCGTCACCGCCGCCTGCGCGCTGTACGCCGCGGCGCTCGTCGGCGCCACGCTGCTGCCGCTCGACGTGGTCATCGGGCGCTACGCCTCGCAGTCGCCGTGGACGAGCACGCTCGACCTCGTGCCGCTCGTGACCGCCGACGCCCGCTCCTTCACGCTCAACGTCGTGCTGTTCCTGCCGCTCGGCGTGCTGCTCGGGCCGCTCCGCCTGGCGACGAGCGTCCGGACGGCGGCGCTCGTCGCGGTCGCCGTCAGCCTCGGCATCGAGCTGCTGCAGCTCGCGTGCACGGTGCTCCTCGGCAACGGCCGCAGCACGGACGTCAACGACCTGATCGCGAACGGCCTCGGCGGCGCGCTCGGGTACGCCGCGCTGCGGACGGCGGTCCGCGTGCCGGCGGCGGCGCCGCTCGTGGGGCGCCTGGGCGGGGCGGCGGCACTGGGCGTGGGCCGCGCCCGCTAGGCCGCGACCCTCGGCCGGCCCCGTCCCCCGTCGGGACGCGAGCCCGGCCGGCCCCGCGAGGACGCGACGCCGGCCGGCCCGGGCGCCCGGGCCGGCGTGGCTCCGGGACGCCCGTGCGACCCGGTCCGAACGCCGTCGCCTAGAACCCCGTCAGGCGCAGGTCGTCGAGCCGGAAGCTCGTCGCCTTGCCCTGGTTCTCCCGCACGACGAAGCGCAGGACGACACGGCGGCCGGCGAAGTCCGCCAGGTCGACGACGTGCGGCGCGTAGCCGCCCCGGTCGGTCTCGTCGAACGTCGCGAGCGTGACGACGGTGCGCCCGGAGACGAGCTGCACCCGCAGGGTGTCGCGCCCCGCCGTGGCGGCCTTCGCGGCGCGCGAGCGGGCCCGGCGGGCGGCGCGCGCCCGCAGGCGGCGGGATCGCGCCGTCGCCTCCGCCGTGTCGACGCGCAGCCACAGCGCCAGCTCCCCGTCCCGGGGGATCGTCACGGTCTGCGCCAGGATGCCGGTGCTCAGGCGGCCGCGGCCGCCCAGGCGGGCGTGCCAGGCGCCGCTGCGCGAGCCGGCGGGGTCGCGCAGCAGGACGCCGCGGTCGGCGGCCCAGCCGGCGCTCCCGGCCTCGAAGCCGCCGTTCGTCAGCACGTCGACGGCGACGGGATCCGGATCGGGATCGGGGGCGGGGGCCGGCGCGGGCGCGGGCGCGGGGTCCGGGGCGGGAGCGGGCGCGGGGGTCGGAGCGGGCTCCGGCGCCGGAGCGGGCGCCGGGGTCGCCGGCGGGGTCGCCGCGGCGCCGGCGTAGAGCAGCGCGGTCGGCGAGCCGGCGCCGGCGTCGGTCACCACGCCCGGCGTGGCGCGGGCGACGAGCGCGTCGCGGACGGCGGCCGGGGTCGCCGACGGCGTGGCCTGCAGCAGCAGCGCGGCGGCGCCGGCGACGTGCGGGGCGGCCATCGACGTGCCGCTCAGGGTGGCGGTCGCGGTGTCGCTGGCGTTCCAGTCCGAGAGGATGCCGGCGCCGGGCGCGAACAGGTCCAGGCAGGCGCCCGCGTTGGAGAACGGGGCGCGCGCGTCCGTGCGCCCGGTGGCGCCGACCGTGATCGCGGCGGGCAGCCGGCCGGGCGACGACGCGCAGGCGTCCGCGCCGTCGTTGCCGGCGGCGATCGCGTACGTGACGCCGTCGGCGATCGAGCGGGCGACCGCGTCGTCCAGGGCCCGCGACGTCCCGCCGCCCAGGCTCATGTTCGCGACGGCCGGCGTGCCGGCCGGGTGGTCCGCGGTGACCCAGTCGACGCCGGCGACGACGCCCGAGGTCGTCCCCGTGCCGTCGCAGCCGAGCACGCGCACGGCGCGCAGGGCGACGCCCTTCGCGACGCCGGCGGTGCGGCCGCCGATGGTGCCGGCGACGTGGGTGCCGTGCCCCTGGCAGTCGTCCGTGCCGCGCCCGTCGGCGATCGCCGAGAAGCCGGAGGTGACGCGGCCGCCGAAGTCCGCGTGGCTGGCGCGGATGCCGGTGTCGAGGACGTAGGCGGTGACGCCGGCCCCGGTCGCCGCGGTCGTGAAGGCGCCGTCGAGGGGCAGGGCCCGCTGGTCCAGGCGGTCCAGGCCCCACGGGGCGGAGGTCTGCGTCGCGCTCGCGCGCAGCGTGCGGTCCGCCTCGACGTACGCGACGTTCCGATCCTTGCGCACGTCGCGGAGCGCGGCGGCCGGCAGCGTGCCGGCGAACCCGCGCAGCGCGCGGCCGTACGTGCGGGCGACCGATCCGCCGCGGGCGCGCGCCACCTGGGCGGCCGCGTCGCGCGCCGCCGCGTCGGCGTCGGCGCGCAGGACGACGACGTAGCGGCCGGGGATCGCCGCCGGGTCCGACGCCCCGACGACCGGCGCGTCGGCGTGCGCGAACGACGGGACGGCCAGGAGCGTCGCGGCCGCGAGGGCGGCGACGGAGGAGCGGCGGGGAGCGGTCACGGTGGGGGGGGATCCGGGGTCGAGGACGACGCGGCGGCGGCGCCCTCCCCGCCGTCCCACGGAGCGTGTCCGGGGCGACGGGGAGGACCCTCGCCACCCCGGTACATCGGCCCGGCGTGCGTCCCGCTGACGGGCGCGTGGACGCACGTCCGTGGACGGACGCCAGGCGAGAGGCCGCGTCTCGGAACGCGCGCCGCCCGGCGTCCGCAGGCGGGACGGCCCGTCCCGATTGCGCGGCCGCGGCGTGCGTCCCTCAAGTCGCGGAGCCGGTCCGTCGATACAGGAGACGTACGCGGTGAACGCCGTATGCGTCCTCGCTCTTCCCGCGGCGCCCTTCCGCCGGCCGCCGCGACCGCACCCGAACAGGATCCCCTTGCGCACCCTTCATCCCGCCACGGCCCCGCGGCTGCGGCGCTCCACGCTCGCCCTGACGGCCGCCTCGGCCCTCGCGCTCCTCGTCCCGGTCAGCGCCTCCGCGGCCGACAGCCTCGGCGCGGGCGGCGTCACGATCCCCGGATCCGCCCTGAAGATCGGGGTCTCCGGCGCCCCCGGCAAGGCCGGCAAGGTGTCCGCGCGCTTCTCGACGGCCCGCACCTCGCTCTTCTCGGGGCCCGACACGACCGGGCTCAACGACTCGAGCGCGACCGTGTTCGCGCTGAACACGTCGTCGGGGCTGTACTCGGGCCAGGACGTGCACTCCACCGACAACACGCCGTTCACGCAGACGTCGGCGCCGGCGCTGACGGGGAGCGGGACGGTCGGCGATCCGTACGTCGTCGTCTCGCAGTTCAAGGCGGGCACCACGGCCGAGGTGACGCAGACGATCACGCACGTCAGCGGGACGTCGCGGTTCACGGCGACCTGGGCGGTCAAGAACGTGAGCGGGAGCCCCGCTCCCATGCAGGTGTTCGAGGGCGGGGACCCGGTCGTCGCCGGCGAGACCCGCGGCAGCGGGACGCTCTCGGGCGCGTCGGCGTCCCGCGTGCTGGGCACCGTCGCCCCGGACGGCACGAGCATTCAGCTGGTCGAGCAGGGCGTCCCGCCGTGGGTCCACTACTACTCGGGCCCGGCCTCCACGTTCTACGCTGCGACGGGGGACAGCGGCTACGGGTCGCTGCCCGACGTCGTCGACCCGGCGCTCCAGGACTCCGGCCTGGCGACCGACTGGGACGTCGCGTTCGCCGCCGGCGCGACGAAGACGTTCTCGGTCGTGTGGAACTTCTCGCGCCCCGCGCTCGCCCAGCCGCCGCGGATCACGGGTGGCCTGCCGGCGCAGAGCGGCACGACGAACGCCCGCACGGCCAGCCCGGCCTTCGCCCCGGCCGCGGGGGACGCCGCGAACGCGGTGGCCTTCGAGTGCGCCCTCGACAGCGGCGCGTTCGCCGACTGCACGTCGCCGAAGACCCTCTCGGGGCTGGCGGACGGCCCGCACACCTTCTCGGTCCGCGCGGTGAACTCGGCCGGCGACCCGGGTCCGCAGACGGACCGCACGTGGACCGTCGACGGCACGCCGCCCGGCGCCCCGACGTTCACGAGCGCGCCGAGCGGCACGGTCGCCTCGTCCGGCGCGTCGCTGTCGTTCTCGGGCGAGGCCGGCGCCTCCTTCCGCTGCTCCGTCGAGGGCGGCCCGTACGTCGCCTGCACCAGCCCGCTCACCATCACCGGGCTGGCGGACGGCGACCACGTCGTCCGCATCACGCAGGTCGACGCGGCCGGCAACGTCGGCACCGACGTCGCCACCGCCAGCTGGAAGGTCGACACCACGCCCCCGAGCACGCCGATCCTGCTCGGCGCGCCCTCGGGCACCGTCGGCACCGACCACGCGTCGATCACGCTCGTCGGCGAGGCCGGCGCCGCCTTCCGCTGCTCCCTCGACGGCGAGGCCTTCCGCGAGTGCGACAGCCCGCTCGTCCTGACGGGCCTGGAGGACGGCGGCCACGTCCTCGAGGTCAAGCAGGTCGACGCGGCCGGCAACGAGAGCACCCCCGTCGCCAAGGCGTCGTGGACCGTCGACACGAAGGCGCCCGCCACCCCCGTCCTGACGGGTGCGCCCACCGGCACCGTCGCGGTCGACCACGCGACGATCGCGCTCGCCGGCGAGCCCGACAGCGCGTTCCGCTGCTCCGTCGACGGCGGGGCGTACCACGAGTGCGACAGCCCGCTCGTCCTGACCGGCCTGACGGACGGCGAGCACGTCGTGAAGGTCACCCAGGTCGACGCCGCCGGGAACGAGACGGCGGTCCCGGCGAAGGCGACGTGGACCGTCGACACGAGCGTCCCCGCCGCGCCGGCCGTGACGCCGCCCGCCGACAGCACGAAGACGACGACCGAGGTCGCGTTCGAGACGCCCGCCGGGTCGACCGCCGAGTGCAGCCTGGACGACGGGCCCTTCCAGGTCTGCTCCTCGCCGGTCGCCGTGACCGGCTTGGCGGTCGGCCGCCACACGCTGCGCGTGCGGATGATCAACGCGGCCGGCACCGTCGGCGCCCCGCGCACCGTGACGTGGGACGTCCAGGCACCGGCCGCCCCGGCCGCGCCCGCGGCCGCGACCCCGGCCGCGCCGGCGACCGGCGGCTCGGCCGCTCCCTCGCCCGGCACGATCGCCCCGGCGGCCTGCGTCAGCCGGCGCTCGATGACGCTGCACTGGCGCCTGCCGCGCGGCGCGAAGGCCCGCGGGTTCGTCGTCACCGTCGGCGGGGAGCGCGTCCGGCGCCTGTCGGGCGCCGCCCGCTCGGCGACGGTGAGCCTGGCCGGCCGCGCCGCCGGCCCGGTGCGGGTCCGCGTCGAGACGGTCGGGCGCGGGCCGAAGCTCGGCACCACGCGCACGTACCGCACGTGCCTGCGCCCCAGCCAGGGCCGTCCGGGCCAGCCGTCGATCGTGCTGACGCGCGGCCGCTAGCCGGCGCCGCGACCCCGGCGGCGCCCGCCGGCGAGGTCGTCAGCCCCGGGAGCCCCGCCCGCGGACGTCCGGTCCGCGGGCGGGAGCACGGGTCAGCCCTGCTTCGCGCGCTCCTCCTCGAGCGCGCGCAGCTCGATCCGGCGGATCTTGCCGGTCAGCGTCTTCGGCAGCTCGTCCACGAACTCGATCTCGCGCGGGTAGGCGTAGGCCGAGTGCGTCTCGCGCACGTACGTCGAGATCTCGCGGCCCAGCTCGTCCGAGCCGGCGTGGCCCTCGGCCGCGACGACGAACGCCTTGACGATCCAGCCGCGCCGCTCGTCGGGCTTGGCGACCGCCGCGGCCTCGGCGACGGCCGGGTGCTCCAGGCACGCGGACTCGACCTCGAACGGGCCGACGCGGTAGCCGGCGGTCAGGATGACGTCGTCGGCGCGGCCCTCGAACCACACGTAGCCGTCCTCGTCCATCCGGGCGGCGTCCTTCGTGTGGAACCACTCGCCGCCGAACGTCGCCTCGGACGCCTCGGGCTTGTCCCAGTAGCCGAGCGGCCACGTCGGGCTGGAGCCGTTGCGCCAGCAGATCTCGCCGCGCTCGCCGACGGGCACGGGCTTCTCGTCCTCGTCGAGGATCTGCACGTCCCAGCCCGGCATGACGCGGCCCATCGAGCCCTCGCGGACCTCCATCCACGGGAAGTTCGCGCACAGCGGGTAGCCCTCGGACAGGCCGTAGAAGTCGAGCACCGTGACGCCGAACTGCTCCCGGAACCACTTGATCGCCTCGGGGTTCAGCGGCTCGCCGGCCGAGCACGCCCGGCGCAGCGGGATCGGGTACCGCTCGCCGGCCTTCTCGACCGCCATGAGCGAGCGCATCGCCGTCGGGGTGGTGAAGAGGTTCGTGATCTCGTGCCGGTGCAGGAAGGCGAGCTCGTCCTCGGGCGAGAACCCGCCCTTGCGCTGGTGCACGTACTGGACGGCGCCGGTGCGCCAGGCGCCGAGCAGCGGGTTGATGCCGGCGGCCCACGCCCACTCGCTCATGGAGCGGAAGCGCTCGCCGTCCTGGATCTCGTGGCAGAGCTCGAACTCCTGGTGCGCGAGCACGAAGCGGTGCGCGTGCAGGATGCCCTTCGCCAGGCCGGTCGTGCCGGACGTGTAGAAGAGCTGCGCCGGGTCGTCGCACGACGTGTCGACCGTCGTGAACTCGGAGGACGCGGCCGCGAGCAGCTCGGGGGTGAGGACGAGCAGCGTGCGGTCGTCGGCGCCGGGCAGGCCGTCGATGGCGCGGGCGATCTGCTCGCGGTGCGCCTCGTCCGTCACGACGAGCTTGGCGCCCGAGTCGTTCACGCGGTGGCGGATGCCCTCGTCGCCGTAGAGGACCGACATCGGCAGCAGGATCGCGCCGGCCTTGTAGGTGCCCAGGAACGCCGCGGCGGCCTCGGGGGTCGGCGGGACGAGCATCGCGACGACGTCGCCGCGCCCGATGCCGTGGTCGGTCGCGACGTTGGCGAAGCGGTTCGCCAGCGCCCGCATCTCGCCCCAGTCCAGGCGCCGGAGGTTCCCGTCGGGGTCCTCGTGCACCATCGCCGGCTTGTCGTCGGGGTGCTTGTCGCAGACGTCGGACGCGATGTTGTACCGCTCGGGGACCTCCCAGCGGTGGCGCGCGACGAGCTCGTCGTAGGACTTCGCGGGGGCGGCCATGTCGCTGGCCATCATGCCGCGCTCCAGGCGGCCGCGCCAGCCTTCGCGACCTGCTGGTCCTCCTCCACGGTCCCGGCGCTGACGCCGATCGCGCCGAGCGGCTCGCCGTCCGGGCCGGGCAGCGGGACGCCGCCGGCGAAGGTCACCAGGCCGCCCGACAGGTGCTCCAGGCCGTAGAGCGGCGCGCCCGGCTGGGTGACCTCGGCCAGGGCGGCGGTCTCGAGCTTCATCGCGGCCGAGGTGTAGGCCTTGCGCTGCGAGATGTCGATCGACGCGAAGATCGCGCCGTCCATCCGGGCGAACGCGACGAGGTGCCCGCCGGCGTCGACGACGGCGATGTTCATCGGCTGGCCGATCCGGACGGCCTCGGCCTTCGCGGCGGCGACCACGGCCTCGGCGGCCTCGAGGGTCATGCGCGCGGGGGCGGCGGCCTTGGCGCTGCGGCGCGGCGCGCGCGGCTTCGCGGCGGGCTTGGCAGGGGTGCTCGTCTGCGGACTCATCGGGGACTCCGGTCGTCGGGGCTCAGGGTCAGGGGGACGGTCTTCACCAGGCGCGCGGCGTCCTGGCCCAGGCGGCGCAGGGCGTCGGCGTCGGGGTCGCGGCGGTGCAGGAGGGGCGCGTCGGCCGGCAGGGCGACGGCGTGGACGCACGCCTCGGCGGGGCCCAGCGCGACGCCGACGCGCAGCGCGGCGCGGCCGGCGGCGGCGTGGGCGCAGGCCGCGAGGGGGCCCTCGGCGGGCTCGACGTCGGCGGGGACGCCCTCCTCCTCCAGGCCCGCGAGGACGTCGCGGAGCGCGCGGTCGCCGGCGCCGGACAGGCGGGCGACGAGGACGGACCGCCGCCGCGCCTCGTCGCGGCGCGGCCCGCGGCGCAGGTCGCTCACGCCGGCACCCCGGCGCGGCGCTCGGCGTGGGCGGCGACCAGGCCGGTGGCGACGGCGTTGCGCGGGCCCTCCGTGCCGCGGACGTTGCCCGTGCCGCAGACGATCCCGAACTCGGCGGTGGCGGCCGAGATCATCTCGGGGATCTCGAAGTCCAGGGACGAGCCGCCGAGCAGGACCACGAAGTCCAGGCGCCGGATCGACCCGCCGGGCGCGACCTGCTCGAGCGCGCGCAGGGCGTTGACGACGAAGACGCGGCGCTTGGCCTCGCGGCGCACGTGGCGGATCCGGTCCAGGCCATGGCGGCCGGGGATCGGCGTCAGGCGGCCGTCGTCGCCGAGCGTCACCACGCGGGCGAAGACCTCGGCGGGCAGCGGCTCCTCGAAGAACTGCACCGAGCCGTCCTCGAGCCGCAGCTGGAACAGGCCCTCCACCTTGGCGAGCGGCTCGCGCTTGATGCCCTCGGCGACCTCGCGGTCCTCCAGGCCCAGCTCGGACTGGATGAGCTTCGTGACCAGGTCGCCGGCCCCCGACACGTGGACGGTGCGGATCTCGCCGTCGCGGTCGGCGAGCGCGGCGTCGGTCGAGCCGCCGCCCAGGTCCAGGACGGCGAGCGGGCGGTCCGTCCCCGGGGTCGTCAGCGCGCCGCGGATGGCCATGTCGGCCTCGACGCCGCCGATCTCGACCGCGCAGCCCAGCTCGTCGCGCAGCGCCGCGGCCAGGCGCTCCATCGCGGTGCGGCCCGTGCGGACCATGGCCGCGAGCGCGACGGCGTTCTCGAGCGCGAACTCGCCGGCCAGGCCGCCGCGGACCTCCTGCGGGACCACGGTGTCGACGGCGAGCAGGTCGCGGATGCGCACGTCGCCGGGGTCGTCGTCCGTCAGCGCCGCCATCGCGTCGCGGACGCCGGCGAGCATCCCGCCGACGTTCGTGCCCGCGGCGCCCGTGGCGTCCTCGAGCGGCCGGACGGCCCGCAGTGCGCGCATGATCTCCTCGGCCCCGGCGTCGACGTCGACGCTGCGGCGGGTGCGCTCGCCGACGAGCTCGAGGGAGCCGGCGGGGATGCGGCGGTCGACGATGTCGCCCTGGGGCGTGCGGACGACGACGGCGGAGCGGTTGCCGATCAGCGCGCGCGAGACCGGCGCGATCAGGCGCGTCTCCTCGGCCTCGAGCCCGAAGATCGTGGCCAGGCCGTACGAGTTGGACAGCGTGCGGATCGTCCGGCCGGGCGCGGCGACCTCGACGGCGGCGTCCATGCCCAGGGGCACCTTCTCGACGAGCGTGACCTCGTCGACGATCGGCAGCGGGTCGGTCAGGCGGTTGGCGATCAGGCGGGCGTCGTCGCGCTGGACGACCGCGCCGCGCACGTCGACACCGCGGTCGCGGGCGGCCTGCAGGCCCGCGGCGGCGTCCTCGAAGTCGACCTCGCGCGGGATCACGACGATCACGGCCGCGCCCTCCGCGGCCTCGCCGAGCGCGGCGAAGGGGGTCGTCACGCCGACGCCCAGGCCCTCGCCGCCGGGCGTCGAGGGGTCGTGGCCGATCATCGTCGACTCGGTGATGACCGTCTCGGTGATGGTCTCCATCGCCATCCCCGAGATGACCGGCGTCGCCTCGTTGAGCAGGACGACGTCGACCTCGGCGCGGGTGCGCCCGCAGGCCGCGAGCGCGCCCTCGACCGCCGCGACGACGCCGGCGACGTTCTGGTCCGTGCCCTTCACGCCGCTCGTGCGCGCCAGGTGGCCGCCGCGGAAGCGCACGGGCCCGTCCGCCGGCAGCTCCGCCACGCACGCCTCGGTGGTGGAGTTGCCGACGTCGACGCCGACGACGAGCCGCGCGCCGCCGTCGGCCGGGGCGTCAGGAGATCCGGACATCGAGCTCCACGGCGGCGCGGCCCGGCTCGACGAACTCCGTCTCCTTCAGGTGGAGGACGGCGGCCTTCGCCTGGTAGCGGGGGCGGGCCATGAAGTCGTTGCGGACCGGGACCGGCTCGGGGCTGTGCCCCTGCGCGTAGCCGGCGGCGTTGCGGCCGATGGCGCGGAACGCCTCGGCGTCGAGCAGCGGCGCCTGCGGGAACAGCTCCAGGTTGGAGAGCCGCGGCAGGTCGCGCTGGTGGATCATCGTCGTGCCGCGGGAGAGGATCCCGATCGACACGCCGGACCCGGACAGCTTCGCCCCGGCGTGGGCGATGCGCGCCAGGTCGGAGCCGCCGAAGAAGCGGACGACGCGCGCGGCGGCGCCCTGCTCCTCGATGCCGGCCAGCGTCTCGCGCAGGACCGTCGCGAGGGGGACGTCGACGATCGTGCGGTGGAAGAACGTGCCGAAGGCGGGGGAGAGGGCGACGACGACCTCGTCGGGGCGGGTGCCGGGGCCGGCCGGGCCGGTCTCGACGAGCTCGAGCGTGCGCTCGGACACCCCGCCGGCGGGCCCGGACGCGCCCGTGGGGACGGCGGACGGCGTCGGCGTCGTCGCGGGGGTCGGGGTGGTCTCGGCGCCCGCGGTCGGTGTGGTGCTCATGTCGTGCTCCTGGATCGCGGCCGTCAGGCCTCGGGGTTGTCGGCGTTCGTGACGAAGCGCAGGCGCTTCATCTCCTCCCAGCGCGCGCCCTCGGGCCGGTAGCCGGTGCCGGGGCCCGCGTAGTCGTTGCGGTCGTTGACGGCGGAGCGGGTGTTGCCCTCGCGGTCGATGATCGCCGCGGTCTGCAGCAGGTCGCCGGCGACGCGCTGGCGGAGCAGGTCGAACAGGCCGGCGGCCAGCTCGGGGAAGCCGCCGGCGTCGAGCGCGCGGACGACGTCCAGGCCGGTGATCCCGTCCTCGGTCATCCGCTGCGCGGCCTTCAGGTCCTCGACGACGTCGCGGCGCGGCAGGTCCTCGGAGCCGTGCCCGTAGACGACGGCCTCGACCTCCTCGTCCGTGATCGCGGGGAAGCCGAGCTGCGCGAACACGGCCTGCAGGGCGCGGGCGCCGCGCTCGCGGGCGGCGAGCAGCTCGCCCTCCTCGACGTGGCGCAGGCCGCCGTCGATCTTCAGGTCGCGCTGGATGACGTTCCAGTCGTCGAAGTCCGCGGCGTCCCAGTTCGAGCCGGCGAACATGTTGTCCGAGTTCGGCACGGCCGAGTAGCCCGAGCAGACGAAGTCCGTGCCCGGCAGCATCTGCATGAGCGAGCGGGAGACGCGGCGCATGTCGGAGTGGCTGAAGGACTGGTCGTTGCCCGACGCGCACTCCAGGTCGGCCATCGCGGCGATCAGGTTCTCGGCCAGCACCGCGCGGATGCCGGAGGGCACGGCGCCCGGGACGCCGATGCACGAGATCGAGCCGTTCTGCAGGCCCTGCACGCCGCCGCCGCGCGTGACGAGGATGCAGCGGATCTCCAGGTACAGCATCGACCGGCCCTCGGCGTTGCCCATCTGCACCTCGGAGCCGGTGCCCGAGGTGAAGCGCATCTTGATGCCGCGCGAGGCGTAGGCCGACGCGAGGAACGCCTTCGACCACGGGGTGTCGTCGCCGTCCTTGAACACCGACTCCGTGCCGTAGACGGAGATCGTCTCGGCGTAGGTGGTCAGGCCGCGCATGCCGAGGGACAGCTCGGTGGCCTCCTCGAGCGCGCACTGGGTGAGGATGCCCGGACGGCCGGCCTGCGCGCCGACGAGCAGGCCGAGGGCGACGAGCGGCGCGTAGCGGACGACGCCGAGGGTGGTCTCGAGCTCGTCGAAGCCGCGGGTGGCGGCCTCGGCGGCGTCGGCGGCGACCTGGAGGGGGTTGTCGCGGGCGCTGGTGCAGTGGGCCTGGTTCGACGGGGTCCGCCGGGCCCGCATCTTCTGCATCGCCATCATCATCTCGACGACGTTCATCGTCTTGACGACCTCGAGCAGGGCCGCGGGGGTCAGGCCCGACGCGATGCGGATGACCTCGGGGCGCGGGACCTTCGGGTCGACGAGCATGTGGGCGATCTCGACGGGCGGGATCGCCATCGCCTCCTCCGCCACCGCCGGGTCGATCGCGCGGTCGGCGATGAAGGTGTCGAGGAAGTCGAACTGCTCGCGGGTGCGGCCGTCCATCTCGACGATGCGGCCGTCCTCCACGCGCACGCTCGGCGTGGGGTCGCCGTCGTGCTCCATCGCGACCAGGCCGACCTCGGGCCACTCGTCGACGAAGCCGTCGCGGTTGACGGGGCGCTGCTCGAGCAGCTCGGTGCGCTTGGAGCGCCGCGGGGCCGCGGGGGCGGCGGCGTCGGCGGGGCCGTTCAGGGTGGAGGACATGGCGGGGCTCCTGGTCAGTCCGCGAGGCAGTCGCGGCGCTCGTAGACGGCGGCGGCGTCGCGCACGAGCTCGGCGTTCGCGCTCGCGCCGTAGGTCTCCTCGAGCTCGGCGGCGATCGCCAGCAGCTCGTCCTTCGTCGACGCGTTGGGCCGCAGGGCGGCGTAGATCTCGAGGACCCGCTCGTCGGGGACGGCGGTCAGCTCGGCGGCGCGCCGGAAGTTCTCGGCCAGCTGGGGCCGGCCCGCCGCCTCGGCGACCTGGGCCTGCAGCCCGAGCGTCTCGGGGGTGATGCGCAGGTCCTCCGCGGTCACCTGGCCGCCGAGGGCGTTCTCCAGGGTCAGGTCCTCGAGCGTGCGGCCCGTGGGGGTGCGCAGCAGCTCGGGGCGGTGCAGCCCGATCGGGTAGTCCCGTCCGGGATCGAGCGCGGGGGTGTCGGTGGCCATGCCGTGGTGCTCCTCTCTGCGGGACACCCCCCGACCGTCGCCTGGCCGGCGCCGGGGGCAGGTGCCATCATGTGACGACCATCACGGTGATCGCGGGGAGCTGCAACTCCCCGCTGGGGTTGCAGGGACGTTGCTCGACGGAGGCGCTCAGGTCGGATAGACCACGCAGGAACGCATGCAGAACCCGTGGCTCGGCATCTCCTCCGGGATCGACCCGGTGGGACTCTCCCGGCTGCTCGCGCGCGCCCACGAACGGGCCGCGGCGGGCCGCCCGGTCCCGCCGATGGTGCGGTCCGTGATCAGCGACTCCTGGGCCCGCGCGCAGGCCGCAGGACTCGATCCCACGGGGCCGCACGTGCCGATGCTCCTGGACTACGGGGACGCCATGGCGCGGTGGCAGGAGCACCCGCTCGCGCGCTTCGGGTCCGTCATCGAGGGCGTGCTGGGCGGGGTGGCGCACGACGTCCAGCACCTGGTCACCGCGGCCGACGGCGACGGCACGATGCTGTGGTCGATGGGCCACCCGCGCGTGCTCGCGGCGTCGGAGTCCATCCGCTTCGTCCCTGGCTACGGCTGGGACGAGGAGGTCGCCGGCACGAACGGCATCGGCACCGCGCTGCGCGTGGACCACGCCGTGCAGGTCTTCTCGGCCGAGCACTTCGCCCGCCGGTACCACGGCTGGTGCTGCACCGGGGCGCCCGTCCACGATCCCGAGACGGGGCGGGCGATCGGCGCGCTGTGCCTGTCGACCGGGATCAAGGGCGCGCACCCGTACGCGCTGTCGCTCGTGACGAGCGCCGCGAGCACGATCGAGGCGCTGCTCGGTGGCGAGCTGGCCACCCGCCGTGAAGCGCTGAAGAGCCGGTACTACGAGCTGGCGGCGCGGCACCCCGGCACGCCGAGCGCCCTCGTCGACCGCACGGGCCGCGTCCTGGCGTGCTCGCCCGTCGGCTGGCTGCGGGGGCCGCTCGTGCGGGTCGAGGACGGCGGCTGGATCGCCAGCGGAGGCGCGTCCGTCCTGCACGACGAGCCGCTGCCGCACGGCGCGTCCGTCGTCTGGGGCGTGCCCGAGCGGCGCGCCGCGTCGTCCCGCCCGGCGCCCGACCCCGAGCCCCTCGAGATCGAGGTCCTCGGCCGGCCGTCCGCGCGGGTCCGGCTGCAGGGCACGCGGGTCGAACTGCCGCCGCGGCGCAGCGAGCTGCTGCTCCTGCTGGCGCTCCACCCGCAGGGCCTGACCGCGCGCCAGCTCGCCGAGGAGCTCTACGGCAACGCCGACGCCCTCGTCACGGTCCGCGCCGAGGTGTCCCGCCTGCGGAGGCAGCTCGGGGGTCTGCTGGGCACGAAGCCCTACCGACTGGTCGGTCCGGTTCGGGTCGACCTGCTCGAGCTGGAGGCCCGCCTGCAGGAGCACGGCGCCGACGGCACGCCCGACGGCGGCGAGGACGTGCTGCCCGGGGCCGACAGCCCGACGGTGCGCGGCGCGCGCGAGCGGCTGCGGGCGCTGCGCACGCCGGCGCCGCCGCTGCCGGACGCCGCCTGAGGGGCGGCGGGGCCGGGGAGAGGCCGGGCCGGGGCGGAGCGGCGTGTCCGGGGCGCGACGCGTGTCCGGGGCGGGACGCGTTCCGGCTGAGGGCCGGATGGCGGACCCGAGCCGGAACGGGCCGGTGGCGCGGGACGCGTTCCGGCTGAGGGCCGGTAGGCGGACCCGAACCGGAACGAGCCGCTGGCGCGGCACGCGTTCCGGCTGAGGGCCGGTAGGCGGACCCGAACCGGAACGAGCCGCTGGCGCGGCACGCGTTCCGGCTCAGGACCGGATAGCGGACCCGAACCGGAACCGACCGGTGGCGCGGCACGCGTTCCGGCTCAGGACCGGATGGCGGACCCGAACCGGAACCGGCCGCCAGGCGCCGCTACGGGTAGCGGGTTGCAACCCGAGCGCAACGTGGTCGTGGACGGCGCACGGCCGGAGGATCGCGCCGTCCACCACGCGGCGGCCGGGAGCGGCCGCCGCCACCACGGAGGGAGTGCCTCGTGAGCACGGGAGAGGACGGCCTGCGGCCGACGACGGGAGGCGGCGCCACGCCGCCCGTAGGACCGGAGGGGGCGGTGGCGCAGGCGAGCACCGCGTCGGCGCCGGCACGCGACGGGCACGGCGCGGCGCCACCGCCCCCGGACGCCGGCGCGCCGCCGCGCGCGCCGGGCCACCGGCGGTGGGGCTGGCAGCGGACGGTGAAGGGCGAGGTCGCCTCCGAGTTCCTCGGCACGTTCGTCCTGATCCTGCTCGGCAACGGCGTGACGGCGATGTCGATCGCGGCGCTCAACCAGTCCGGGCGCGGCGCCGAGGCGTTCGCGGCGAGCGGCGACTGGCTGCTGCTGGCGATCGGCTGGGGCCTGGCGGTGATGTTCGGCGTCTACGTCGCCGGCGGCGTCTCGGGCGCGCACCTCAATCCGGCGGTGTCGATCCTGCTCGCGGCGCGGCGCGGGTTCCCGTGGCGCAAGGTGCCGGCCTACGCGGCGGCGCAGGTCGCGGGCGCGTTCGTCGGCGCGGCCGTGGTCTACCTGAACTACAAGGGCGCCATCGACAGCATGGAGGTGGCCGCCAAGATGACCCGCGGCGAGCCGGACTCGGTGCCGGGCTTCGCGATCTTCGCGACGACCCCGGCGCCGTACTTCGACTCGTGGATCGGCCCGTTCGCGGACCAGGTCATCGGCACCGCGATGCTCGCGGCCCTGCTGTTCGCGGTGACGGAGGAGCTCAACCCCGCCGTGCGCGCGTCGCTCGGCCCGGTGCTCATCGGCCTGATCGTCGTGGCGATCGGCGTCTCGCTCGGCGCCAACGCCGGCTACGCGATCAACCCCGCCCGCGACCTGGGCCCCCGGCTGCTCGCCTGGGTGGCCGGCTGGGGCAGCGTCGCCATGCCCGGCGACTACGGCAACGTCAACGGCTACCTGTGGGTACCGATCGTCGGCCCGATCGTGGGCGCGCTCGTCGGCGGCTTCGTCTACGACCGCTTCGTCGGCGGCGTGCTGAAGGCGCGCGAGGAGGCGGGCGTCGAAGCCGAGGTCGGCCGGACGACGGCGGACGGCCCGGCCTGAGGGGCGGGGGGGGGGCTGGGCGGCGCGTTCCGGCTGAGGGCCGGTGGGCGGACCCGAGACGGAACACGTCCCGCCCCGCCGACGCGTTCCGGCTCAGGGCCGGCCGGCGGACCCAAGACGGAACGCGTCCGGCCCGGTCGACGCGTTCTGCCTGAGGGCCGGCCGGTGGATCTGAGCCCGAACGCATCCCGGCCCGCCGACGCGTTCCGCCTGAGGGCCGGTGGGCGGACCCGAGACGGAACACGCCCCGCCCCGGGCGGCGCGTTCTGCCTGAGGGCCGGCCGGCGGACCTGAGCCCGAACGCATCCCGGCCCGCCGACGCGTTCCGCCTGAGGGCCAGCCGGCGGACCCGAGCCCGAACGCGTCCCGCCCCGCCGACGCGTTCCGGCTGAGGGCCGGCCGGCGGACCCGAGCCCGAACGCGACCCGCCCCGCCCGCCCGCCGACCGGCGGCCCCGCCCGCCCCGGCCCCCGACCGGACCCGCCGTTCCGCCTGTGGGAGCCCCCGATCCTGACCCTCTGCAAGCAGCCCCGGGAAGGGCCGTCCTCCGTACCCTTGGGCGTCATGTTCGACGTCTCGCACTCCGACGTCCGCACGACGCGGCGTCTCCTCAACGTGATCCTGGCGATCGCGGTGGTCGACTTCGTGCTCCTCGTGCCGCTCGTCCTCGGCAAGTTCGGCGTCATCGACACCGACTCGTACGTCCACGTCGTCGGCATGACGCACGGGATCCTGTTCATCATCCTGCTCGGCCTCGCGGGCCTGGGCATGCTGCAGCGCCGGTGGAACTGGAAGTTCCCGGCCGCCGTCGTCGTGGCGGGCCTCGTCGGCCTGGTCGTGCTGCCCGACCTGTTCATCCGCCGCGAGCTCGAGGCCGGCGAGCGCGCCGCCGCGCCCCTCGAGGGCTGAGAGCTCGCGGCGGCGCGCGGGCCCCCCGCGCCGCCTCGAGACCGACGCCCCCGGCCGCATACCCCGGTCCGCGGCCGTCCCACCGGCCGGCCGCGCACGGGCGGTCCGCGGCTGCGCCCGCGGGCCGCGCCCCTCAGCCCGCCGCGCCCCTCATCCGCCGCCGAGCCCTTCGCCCCGCCGCCGAGCCCTTCGCCCCGCCGCCGAGCGCCTCGCCCCGCCGCCGCGCCCGTCGCCCGGCCGCCGAGCCCTTCAGCGCCCCTCGCCCCGCGGCCGCGCCCCTCAGCCGCCGCCGCGCCCCTCAGCCCGCCGCCCGCTCGCGCAGGCGGAACTTCTGGATCTTCCCCGTCCCCGTCTTCGGCAGCTCGTTCACCAGCTCGATCCGCTTCGGCACCTTGAAGCCGGCCAGCCGCTCGCGCACGAACGCGCGCAGCTCCTCGGGGTCGGGCGCGTCGCCGCGCGCGACGACGTAGGCGACGGGCACCTCGCCCCAGCGCTCGTCCGGCGCGCCGACCACCGCCACCTCGGACACCGCCGGGTGGGCGTTCAGCGCCTGCTCCACCTCGATCGTGGCGATGTTCTCGCCGCCCGAGATGACGACGTCCTTCAGGCGGTCGCGCAGCTCGACGTAGCCGTCCGGGTGCAGCACGCCCAGGTCGCCGGAGTGGAACCACCCGCCGGCGAACGCCTTCCGCGTGGCCTCCTCGTCGCGGTAGTAGCCCGTCATGACGTTGTTGCCGCGCATGACGACCTCGCCGAGCGTCTCGCCGTCGGCGGGCACGTCCCGCATCTGCCCGTCGACGACGCGCAGGCGCTCCGAGACGACCGTGCCGACGCCCTGCCGGGCCCGCAGGCGGCTGCGCTCCTCCTCGGGCCGGTCGTCCCAGTCCGGGTTCCACGCGCACACCGCGAAGGGCCCGTACGTCTCGGTCAGCCCGTACATGTGGGTGATGCGGATGCCCAGGTGCTCGGCGCGCGCGATGAGCGCGGGGGCGGGCGGCGCGCCGCCGACGACCAGGCTGACCGGCCGTTCGAGCGGCGCGGCCTCGGGCGCCTCGACGATCGTGACGATGACCGTCGGCGCGGCGCACAGGTGCGTGATCCCCTCCTCGCGCAGCGCCCGCCAGATCGCGGCGCCCTCGACCTGCGGCAGGCACACGTGCTTCACGCCCATCGCGGTGACGGCCCAGGTGTACGCCCAGCCGTTGCAGTGGAACATCGGCAGCGTCCACAGGTAGGCGCTGCGCGGCGTCAGGCCCGCCTCCGCGATCACGCCCAGGCTGTGCAGGTACGCGCCGCGGTGCGTCGTCATGACGCCCTTCGGCCGCCCGGTGGTGCCCGAGGTGTAGTTGATCGACAGCAGCGCGCGCTCGTCGGCGGGGAGCGTCAGCTCCTGCGCGGGGGCGCCCGCGAGCAGGTCGTCCCAGCCGTCGTCGGGCGCGTCGTGCGGAGCGACCCACACCACCTCGGGCGCCGCGTCGCCCCGCGCGCGCAGGGCGGGGAGGAGCGCGTCGCGCAGGCCCGTCCACGCCACGAGCAGCCGGGCGCCGCAGTGCTCGAGCACGTACTCGTACTCCGCCGCGGCCAGCCGCGTGTTGAGGGGGACGAGCACCGCCCCGACCCCCGGCACGGCGTAGTGCAGCTCGAGCATGGCGGGCACGTTGGGGAGCACCGTCGCGACGCGGTCGCCGGGCGCCACGCCGCGCCCGACGAGGGCGCCGGCCGCCCGCCGCACGCGGTCGAGGTGCTCGGCGTAGGTCCACGTGCGTTCCCCGTCGACGACGGCCGGGCGCTCCGCCCACACGCGCGCGCTGCGCAGCAGGAAGCTCAGCGGCGTGAGCGGGGCGTCGGCGACCGCGGGCAGCGGGGCCGCGGGATCCTGGGGCTGGGGCACGGGGTCCTCCGTCGTGGGGTCGGCCTGCTGGTACGCGACGGTACCAGCGCCGCGCGCCGCGGTGGGACGGCTTCGCGGATCCGGCGCCCTCCCGCGCCCCGGCCGGGCTCACCGCAGCTCGTGCAGCGTCCCCCGCAACGCGCGCGCGACCGCCCCGGCGACGCCCCCGCGCGCGACGCCCTCGGGCGCCCGCAGGAAGCGGACGTAGGCGAAGGCGAGCGCCGCCAGCAGGGGCGGGAGCAGCAGCGCGGCGATCCACAGCATGCTCGAGAGCGTCGGGTTGCCCGCCGCGGCGCCGGTCACCGTCACGCCGCCGGCACCGGCGATCGGCGTGGGGAAGAGGGCGCCGAAGACGGCGACGACCGCCCCCGTGGTCACGGCGGCGCCCGCCAGCAGCGCCCAGCCCGCGCGGCCGGCCGCCCCGGCCGCGACGACCAGGGCGAGCCCGGCGCCGGCGAGGGCGAGACCCGCCGCGCCGACCGCGCCCAAGCCGACGCCGGGTGCGGCCCCGGTCGCCAGGGCGACCCCGGCGGCCAAGACGAGCACCGCCGTGACGGCCGAGGCGCGGCGCAGCGGCAGCCCCGCGCGCGCCGCCGGCACGCGCAGGCGCAGGAACGCGAGCCCCTGCAGGCGGCACAGCGCCACGAGCGCCAGCCCGACGAGGACGCTGCGGGGGCTGAGCACGCCCAGGCCGCCGGCCTCGCCGCGCGCCAGCGACCCGTCGAGCGCGCCGGTCCACACGACGCCCCAGCCGAACGCGAGCACGACGCTGGAGACGGCGATGACGCGCTTCCAGCGCTCCACCGCCCGCTCGGTCGCGTGGGTCATCAGCTCGATGCCGGCGTGGCGCAGCATGAGCGCGACGAGCAGCACGACGAGCGGCAGGTACAGGCCGGACGCCCAGGCGGCATACCAGCCGGGGAACGAGCCGAGCATCGCGGCGACGGCGATGACGAGCCACACGTCGTTCGCCGCCCAGGTCGGGCCGATGGCGCGCAGCGCGGTGCGCGCGTCGGTGCGCCGCAGCAGCATCCCGACGCCCAGGTCGGTGCCGCCGAGGACGAGGTACAGCACCCAGACCGCGCCGAGGAGCGCGAACCAGGTCGTCTGCAGGGTCGAGGGATCCACAACGCTCCTAGTAGGCCAGGGCCGGTGCGGGGGCGATGCGTCCCGCGCCGTCGGGGGACGCGGGCTCGGGCAGTCCGTGCGCCAGCTCGCGGCGGGCGGTCCGCAGCGCGACGACGACGACGGTGCCGTAGATCGCCAGGAAGACGGCCAGGCTGGTGCCGACGGCGAACGCGGACACGGCGGGCGAGCGGCCGTCGGCGGTCCGCAGCAGGCCCTGGACGATCCACGGCTGCCGACCGCCCTCGCGCAGCAGCCAGCCGCCGGCCTGCGCGACGAACGGCAGCGCGGCCGCGCCGATCGCCAGGCGCAGGAACAGGGGCGAGGTCTCCAGGCGCCGCCTCCGCGCCAGCCACAGGCCGACGCCGAGCAGCAGCACGAGCGCCGAGCCGGCCCCGATCATCAGGCGGAAGCTCCAGTACATGAGCGGCACCACGGGCACGTAGTCGCCGGGGCCGTAGCGGCGGACGGCCTCGGCCTGCAGCTCGTCGATGCCGCGGAACGTCGACGAGAACGAGAAGTCGTTCAGCAGCGACAGCGCCCCCGGCAGCTTCACGTTGACCGGCGGCTCGCCCGGGTTGCGGTGGATCGGGCCGATCGCGAAGAGCGACAGGCTGGCGGGCGACTCCGTCTCGTACAGCGCCTCGGCGGCGGCCATCTTCATCGGCTGCCGCTCGACGGCGCGCACGCCCTGGAAGTGGCCCGCGACCAGCCCGAACGACCCGGCGACCACGCCGACGGTGCACGCCAGCGTGGCCGCGCGGCGGAAGATCTCGACGTCGCGCCGCTTGCGCAGGTTGTACGCGGCGATCGCCAGCACGATCACGCTGCCGGTGAGCAGCGCCGTGAGGACGACGTGCGCCACGGTCAGGCCGACGTCGACGTTGAGGAACACGGACGCGACGTCGGTCAGCTCGGCCTTGCCGTCCACGACGCGGTACCCGCGAGGGCCCTGCATCCAGGTGTTGGCCGAGAGGATCGCCCACGCCGACATGACCGTCGCGAGGGCGACGAGCCACAGGCACGCCAGGTGCACGCGCGGCCCCAGGCGGTCCCAGCCGAAGATCCACAGGCCCAGGAAGACGGACTCGACGAAGAACGCCGCCAGGCCCTCGAGGGCGAGCGGCGCGCCGAAGATGTCGCCGGCGTACGTCGAGAAGTCCGACCAGTTCATCCCGAACTGGAACGTCTGGATCAGGCCGGTGACGACGCCGACGGCGAAGCAGATCAGCATCGGCCGGGCGTAGTACTTCGTCAGCCGCAGCCAGCGCTCGTCGCCGGTGCGGTGCCACCGGGTCTGCATGAGGGCGACCTGGAACGTCAGGCCGATCGACACGGCCACGACGGAGTAGTGGATGAGCGTGGTGAGGGCGAACTGCCAGCGCGAGAGGTCGAGCGCCGTCGCCGCGATGATGGGGGGTGTCACGGGGGGTCTCCTGCGGTCCGTCCGGCCCCCGGGGCAGGGGCAGGTGGGGGGACGGGCGTCAGGACCCTCGGTCGCCGAGCGGGAGCGACCTGCTGCGAAGATAGCACCCGTGGACGCGGCTTCCCCCGTGCGCCCGGCGGCCGGCGACCCGGACGCCAGCGCCCTGCTCGAGGCGGTGCGCGCCGCGGCGCTGCTGGGCTGGCTGTCCGTCGTCGCGGTGCTCGTCGGCCTGGCGGTGGGGCTGCCCGTGCAGCACGACGCGGCGGTGCTCGGCGCGACGATCGCGGGCGCCGCGGGGCACGCGTCGCTCGGCCTGCTGCCGTGGCCGCGGCTGCTGCCGACGCGGCGCGGACGGCTCCTGCTCAACCTGTGGTCGGCGGCGCTCGTCGCGGGGGTCTGCGGCCTGGTCCTGACCGCCGGTGGCGCGTCGCGGATGGACCTCGTCTTCTTCCTGGTGGTGCCGTTCCTGGCGATGGTCCACGAGGGCCGGGCGCTCGTCCTGTGGCTGCTCGCGGCGGTCGCGGCGTTCCTGGCGTCGACGCTGCTGACGACCGATCCGCTGCCGCGCGCGGAGGCGGTGCTGCACCTCGTGCTGCTCGGCGCGTCCGCGGCGCTGGGTCGGCAGCTGGCCGGCGCGATCCGGCGGCAGACGCTGGCCCGGGTCGAGGCGATCCGCCGCGCCGAGCTGGAGGGCGCGATGCTCGCCGAGGGGCACCACCGGGTGAAGAACTCGCTGCAGGTCGTCGCGGACCTGCTGCTGCTGGGCCGGCCCGCCGGCGGCGACCCGGCGGCGGCCGCGGCGTTCGAGCACGCGGAGTCGCGGATCCGGTCGATCGCCGCGGTCCACGACGTCCTCGCCGCCCGGCGCGGCGGGCGCGTGCCGGCCGGCGAGCTGCTCGACGCCGTGCTGGCCGCGGCGGCGGGCGACGGCGCGGTCGTCGCCGACGTCGCGCCGATCGACCTGCCGTTCCAGCAGGCCCAGCACCTGGGGGTCGTCGTCAACGAGCTCGTCGTCAACGCCCACCAGCACGGCGCCGGGGCGGTGCGGGTGGCGCTGGCCGCCGACGCCGCGCGGCCGGCCGCGCCGCGCGGACGCGAGCGCACGCGGGTGACGCTGACCGTCGCGGACGCGGGCGGCGGCCCGTCCGCCGCCGCCTGGGACGCCCCGGGCCTGGGCCTGCGCCTGGTGCGCCAGGTCGTCGAGCAGGGCCTGGGCGGCAGCCTCGAGCGGGACGGCGACGCCGGGGCCGTCACGGTGCGCTTCGATGTGGAGCACGATGCGCGTCCTGGTCGCTGAAGACGATCCGATCATCGGCCTGGGGATCGTGCGGCGCCTGGAGGGCCTGGGCCACGAGCCGCTCGGCCCCGTCGGGCGCGCCGCCGACGTGCTGCGCCTGGCCCGCGACGAGCGCGTCGACGTGTACCTGCTCGACGTCGACCTGGAGGACGCCGACGGCCTGGAGCTCGCGGCGCTGCTGCACACCGAGGGCCTGAGCCGCCCGGTCGTCGTGCTGACCGGCCTGGACGCGCCCGAGCTGGTGGACCGCTCGATCGCGTCGGGCGTCGAGGCGTTCCTGACGAAGCCCGTGGACGACCGGCAGCTCGACGCCGCGCTGCGGGTGGCGGCCGCCCGGCACTCCGAGCTGACGGCACTGCAGGCCGAGGTCTCCGACGCCCGGCAGGCGCTGGCCGACCGCAAGCTCGTCGACCAGGCGAAGGGCGTGCTGATCCGCGCGCTCGGCATCGACGAGCCGACGGCGTTCGCGCGCATCCAGCGCACCGCGCGCGACCGCAACCTGAAGCTCGTCGACGTCGCCCGTTCGATCGTGGCGCAGCGCGCGCTGCTCGAGGGCGACGGGCCGGTCGCGGACGCCTAGCCCGCGGCGGCGACGACCGCCACGCCGACGAGCGTCAGCACCGCCCCGCCGGTCTGCGCGCGCGACAGCCGCTCGTCCAGCAGCGCCCGCGCGAGCAGGACGGTCACCACGGGGTACAGCGACGAGAGCACCGAGACGACGGGCAGCAGCCCGGTGCGCGAGGCGATCGCGAACAGCAGGCTGGCGGTGACGTCGAGGACGCCGGCCAGCGGCAGGATGCCCGGGCGGCGCACGGCCGCCGGGATGCGCGACGGCCGGGCGAGCAGGACGAGCGCCGCCAGCACCACCTCGGTGGCGCGCTCGACGACGATCGCCGAGACCGCGTCGTGCTCGGCGGCGCGGTCGGTGAGGACCAGGCCCAGGCCGATCCCGACCGCCGCGACGACCGCGAAGGCGAGGCCCCGCGGGTCGGGACGCTCCCCGGCCACGCTCGGGGCGCGGGCGGCCAGGATCGACCCGGCGACGGCGACCGCCAGGCCGACGAACGTCCACGCCGTCGGCGCCTCGCCGTCCACGATGCCCCACAGCACGGGGACGATCGCGCCGGTCGCGAAGATCGGCGCGACGACGGACATCGGGCCGATCGCGAGCGCGCGGTAGAGGGCGACGATGCCGACGAACAGCGCCAGCCCCGACGCGACGGCGACGGGCCACCGGTCGCCGACGAGCTCGCCGCCGCCGAGCAGCGCGACGAGCGCGACCGCGACGAGCGCGACGGGCCGCGTCAGGATCATCACGCCGGCGACGGCGCGGCCCTGGCTGGCCCGGCCGCCGACGAAGTCGCTCGTGCCCCACGCCACCGAGGCGAGGAGCGCCAGGACGATGGCCGTCACGCGCGGCCGCCGTGGGGGAGGGGGCGGAGGGCGCGCCGGGGGCCGCGCGCCCCGGCGGTCACGACGCCGCCGGCAGGACGGACGGCGCGCCGAACGGGCGCAGGCACTCGGGCAGCACGATCGTGCCGTCCTCGCGCTGGCCGTGCTCCATGAGCGCGATGATCGTGCGGCCCACGGCGACCGCGGTGCCGTTCAGCGTCGCGAGGGGCTCGGGCTTGCGCGGCGGCGTGGCGGCGGAGTCCTTCACGCGGATGCCCAGGCGGCGCGCCTGGAACTCCGTCGTGTTCGACGTCGAGGTCAGCTCGCGGTACTGCTCCTGCGACGGCAGCCACGCCTCGCAGTCGAACTTCCGCGCCGCCGACGCGCCGAGGTCGTCGACGGCGATGTCGACCACGCGGTACGGGATGCCCAGCTCGGTGAGGATCTCCTCCTCGATGGACAGCAGGCGCGCGTGCTCCTCCTCCGCCCGCTCCGGCGGGACGAAGCTGAACATCTCGACCTTGTCGAACTGGTGCACGCGGAACAGGCCGCGGTCGCTCGCGCCGGCGGCCCCGGCCTCGCGGCGGAAGCACGGCGAGAAGCCGGCGTAGCGCAGCGGCAGGTCGCCGGCCTCGAGGATCTCGCCGGCGTGCATCGACGCGAGCGCGACCTCGCTCGTGCCGACCAGGTACAGGTCGTCCTGGGGCAGCGCGTAGATCTGCTGCTCGGTGTCGGGCAGGAAGCCGGTGCCGTACAGGGCGTCCTCGCGCACCAGCACGGGCGGGATGACGGCCTCGTGGCCCTTGTCGCGCAGCTTCGCGAGCGCCCACTGCACGAGCGCGAGCTCCAGGTGCACGAGGTCGCCGCGCAGGTACGCGAAGCGCGACCCCGACAGCCGGGCGCCGCGCTCCATGTCGACGCGGGAGCCGCCGAGCTCCAGGTGGTCCTTCGCGGTCGTGGCGCGCGGGGCGATCGGCACGCTGCCGGCCACGTCGACGTCGCTGCCCCCGGCGGGGCGGGCATCCAGCCCGTCGATGCGCGGCTCGCCGACGGTGCGCACGACGCTGTCCTGCGGCGGGGCGTCGGGGTGCGGCAGGTTGGGGAGCCGGGCCTGGGCGGCCTGCAGGTCGGTCTCGACCGTCGACAGCTCGTCCTGCAGCGCCTTCGCCTTCGCCGAGACCTCGCGCATCGTCGCGACGGCGGCGTCGGCGGCCGACGAGTCGCCGCTCTCCTTCGCCGCCTTCTTCGCCTGCGCGATCGCCTGGTTAGCCTGGTTCTGCTCCGCGCGCAGCGCCTCGAGCTCGGGCAGGATCGCCCGCCGGCGCTCGTCGAGGGACAGCACCCGGTCGAAGGTCTCGGCGTCCGTCCCGCCGCGGCGGGACAGGGCGGCACGGGCGGCGTCGGGATCGCGGCGCAGGGCCTTCAGGTCGAGCATCCCGCAGAGGGTATCCCGCGGGGGCGGGGCGGCCAGGTCCGCGTCACCAGGCGGTGTCGGCGCCGCCGGGGATCGCGGACGGCGGGGTGGTGCCGTCGAGCGGGACGCGGACGACGGCGTCGCGGACGATCGACCGGCGCCCGGGGCGTCGGCGGGCCCAGGCCACCTCCACGACGGCGGAGCGGGTCGACGTCTCGTGCCCCACGATCCCGAGCCCGGCGGCGTGCGCGTCCCGCGGCGCCCCGAGCCGCGCCGCCAGCCAGCGGGCCGTCACGGCGCGCCCGCCCGAGCGGACCGGCCGGGCGCTGCCGTCCGGCGCGATCACCGTCAGCGTCGTGTCCGACGGCGAGGAGCCGAAGGCGCGGGCCAGCCAGCCGCCGCCCGGCAGGCCGCGGTCGGGCTCGACCTCCAGGCGCCGGTCCTCGGCGTCCGTGTCCGGCGCGTCCCCCGGGCCGAGCGCGACGACGGGTGCGGGAAGGACCTGGGTGGCGCCGTCCGGGCGCACGATCGTCAGGCGCGGGCGGACGAAGCGGTCGTCCACCCGGACGCGCGACCCGCGGACCGCGACGCGGGGACGGTAGACGTTGCGCAGCATGGCCGCTCCGGACGGGCCGCCGGCCGCGGCGATCGTGAACGGGATCCCAGCGGTCGCGGGGCGGTGGACGCGCTCGACCGGCACGGTGGCGGCGCCGACGAGCCGGGTGGCGCTCGTGAGCGCCCGGCGGCTGAGCGCGAGCGCGGCCCGGCCCTCCGGGCTGTCGCGCGGGACGAACGGGTCGGGCGCGGGCACGTCGTCCTGCGTCGCGGTCGCCATCACGCGGGCGGGGTCCGGGACGGAGCCGTCGAACCGCGACGACACGACGACCCGCCGGGCACGGCGGCGACCTCGCCGGAAGGCTCGGCGACGACGGCGCAGCTCGCCGTCGCGACCACGCAGCGCAGCACGACGCGGCCGAAGGGATCCTCCGGGGCGGTGGCGGCGGCGTTGCCGTCGTAGAACGCCCCGCCCGCCGGATCCCACGAGAACGCGGACGAGCCCTGCTCCACGCCGGGCGGCAGGGCGAGCCGCCGGGCCGGCCCGCCGTCGGTCGGGACGAGGACGGCGGGCGGCTGCACCAGGTCGCCGTCCATCGTCGGGACGACGAGGACGTGCCGGCCGTCGGGCGCGGCGAGGACGGTCTCGGGCGGCGTGCTGAGCGTGAAGGTCGGCAGCGTGCGTCGCGTGCCGTCGGGCGCGGTCACGACGAGCCCGTAGGCCTGGCCCCGCGCGGCCGGGCGGGGCTCGAGCCGGGCGATGTCGGCGGAGGCGACCGGCGGCAGCAGCAGGGTGACCGCGGCGGCGATGGCGACGGCGGAGGCGGCCGCGGCCGGGCCGCGGCGCGCACGGGGCTCGGAGGCCGCGGCCGCCAGGGGCCCGGCGGCCGCACGGGCGGGGCGACGGGGCGTTCGGGGGGCCGTGGCGACCGGGGGCCCGCCGGCCGGGCGGGCGGGGCGGCGGGGCGTTCGGGGGGCCGGGGCGACCGGGGGCCCAGCGGCCGGGCGGGCGGGGCGGCGGGGCGTTCGGGGGGCCGGGGCGACCGGGGGCCCAGCGGCCGGGCGGGCGGGGCGACGGGGCGTTCGGGGGGCCGTGGCGACCGGGGGCCCGCCGGCCGGGCGGGCGGAGCGACGCGGCGCACGGGGGGCCGTGGCGACCGGGGGCCCGCCGGCCGCGCGGGCCGGGCAACGGGGCGCACGGGGGCCGGGGGTCGCGGTCGCCCGGGGGCGGCGCGGGGACGTCGGGGGCACGGTGGGCTCCTCGGGGACGGCGCGCACACGCGTGCGCGGTACGCCGCAGCGTAGCGGCACGGGTCCGCCGGCCCGGGGGCGGCGACGCGCTCCGGGCGCCGTCGCGCGCCCGGCCCGTCCCGGGCGCGCGCCGTACCCTGGTCCGGATGGCCCCCTCCCTGGACCCCCGCGAGCGGCGCGACCGCTGCATCACCGTCTACGGCCGCCGCGCGGTGCTCGAGGCGCTCGCCGACCCGGCGCTCGAGGTCGCGGGCGTGACGGTGTCCGAGGCGGGCGGCGCGGTGGTGGGGGAGGTCTCGAAGGCCGCGCGGGCGGCCGGCGTCGAGCTGCGGCGGGAGAAGCCGCACCGCGTGTCGCTGATCTCGGGCAACGGCCGACAGGACCAGGGCGTCGTGGCCGACGTCGTCGCGCCCGCGATGGAGCCGCTGAGCGAGCGCCTGCAGGCGCTGGCGCGCGACCCGTCCCGCCGTCAGCGGCTGCTGGTCGTCGACGGGGTGACGACGCCCGCCAACCTCGGCCTGATCCTGCGCTCGGCCACCGCCGCCGGCGTCGACGGCGTGGTGCTGCCGCGCAAGGGCACCGCGGCGCTCAGCCCCCAGGTGGTCAAGGCGTCGGCGGGCACCGCCTGGCGGGCGCCGATCCTGCGCGCGGCCGACGCACCGGCGGCGCTCTCCGACCTGACCGACGCGGGCTTCGTGATCGTCGGCCTCGACGCGGGCGCGGAGACGTCCCTGTGGGACCTGGAGCTGCCGGACCGCGTGGCGTTCCTCGTCGGCGGCGAGCACGACGGCGCGTCCGCCGAGGCGAACGCCTACGCGCACACCTGGACGGCGGTCCCGATGCCGGGCGACGTCGAGTCGCTCAACGTGGCGTGTGCGACGACGCTCGTGGCGTTCGAGATCGCCCGGCGGGGGTAGGGACGGCGCGCGGGCCGGGCGGGGGTCGGCCGGGCGGGGCGGCGGGGCCGGGCGGGCGGGGCGGGACCTGTTCCGGCTGAGGGCCGGATGGCGGACCGGAGCCGGAACACGTGGGGCCGGCGGGCTCCGTTCCGGCTGAGAACCGGATAGCGGACCGGAGCCGGAACACGTGGGGCCGGCGGGACCCGTTCCGGCTCAGGGCCGGAGAGCGGCCCCGAGCCGGAACACGTGGCGCCGACGGGACCCGTTCCGCCTCAGGGCCGGAGAGCGGCCCCGAGCCGGAACACGCCGGGCCGGCGGGCCCCATCCCGGCTGAGGGCCGGATGGCGGACCCGAGCCGGAACACGTGGCGCGGTCCGACTCCGTTCCGCCTCAGGGCCGGATAGCGGACCCGAGCCGGAACACGCCGGGCCGGCGGGACCAGTTCCGGCTGAGGGCCGGACAGCGGACCGGAGCCGGAACACGTGGCGCCGACGGGACCCGTTCCGCCTCAGGGCCGGAGAGCGGCCCCGAGCCGGAACACGCCGGGCCGGCGGGACCAGTTCCGGCTGAGGGCCGGAGAGCGGACCCGAGCCGGAACACGTGGCGCCGACGGGACCCGTTCCGCCTCAGGGCCGGATGGCGGACCCGAGCCGGAACACGCCGCGCCGACGGGACCCGTTCCGCCTCAGGGCCGGATGGCGGACCCGAGCCGGAACACGCCGCGCCGACGGGACCCGTTCCGCCCCAGGGCCGGATAGCGGACCCGAGCCGGAACACGCCGCGCCGACGGGACCCGCTCGCCCCAGGGCCGGATGACGGACCCGAGCCAGAACACGCCGCGGCCCCGAGAACGACGAGGGGCGGCTCGCGCCGCCCCTCGGATGCAGTGTCGGTGGCCGGTGGGCCTAGCGGCGGGCGCCCGAGCCGCCGGCGGCGACGGGGCCCCGCTCGGCGCAGCGCTGCGCCGGCGTCTTCGCGACCTCGGGGCTCGAGGGCGCCTCGGCCTTCAGGCCGGAGTACTTGCAGAGGAACGCGGCGACGGCCTCGGCGTCGGCGCCGACCGCGATGTTCGCCGGCATGATCGCGCCGGAGAAGCCGCCGTTGCGCAGGGCGTAGAGGACGGAGCCCGTCGTCTCGGCGCGCAGGTCGAAGTTCGGACCGTCCGTCCGCTCACGGTCCTTGATGTGGTAGGCGCCGCCCTGCGTGCCGGCGACGGCCAGCGTGTGGCAGCCCGAGCAGCGCTCGGCGAAGATGTTCGCGCCCTTCAGGACGGTCGGGTTCTTCTCGCCCTTCAGTGGTCCGTTGTCGATGTTGGTCTGGACCGACTCGGAGCCACAGGAGGCGAGAGCGAGAGCTGCCGCCAGGGCACCCAGGGTCGTGAGGACTCGACGCTGCATGACGCGATGATCCTAGACCAGTCGTCCGCCGTCGAGGCGTGCGCCCCACCCGCCGAACTTTTTCGCAGAGCGGGAAGGAGGCCGCGCGCGGGGGGCGAAAGCCCGTATCGCCCCCCGGCACCGGCCGCGAAGACCCACTCGCATCTGCACTTGATGCCCGCGACTGGTCTTTGACGGCGGCAACCATCAGGCCGGTGTCGGGGGCGCCTGTACGTCTCCCGCGTGCGACGCGCACGCGCCTGGCCCCGGTGTCGAGCCCTCGGCGGACCGGCCGGGCGAGATCGCGTCCCACCCTGGCGGTGCCGTGAGTGGGTCGACGCCGACGGGTGCGGACGCGCCGACGGGTGAGACCGCACCGACGGGGGCCGGGAACGACGGCCGGGACCGTGCGAACGGGCAGGGCGGCATCGACGCGCGGGCCGGCGCAGCGACGGGCGAGGCGGCATCCAGGGCGAGGCGGCACCGACGGACGAAGTGGTGCTGTCGGGTGAGGCGGCTTCAGTGTCCGGCCGAGGCGCGGAGCGCGGGCGAGGCGGATTGCGGCGGAAGAGCAGCGGCGATCCGCCTCAACCGCGCGATCCGCCTCACCGACGAGTCGAACCAGCCTCACCGCACTTCACCCCGCCCATCGATACCCCGCCGCCCCGCGGACGCGGCCCCTCCGCAAGCCGACGGCCGCCACCCGCCAACGCCGCCGGCCCTCGGGCGCCCGGCCTTGCCGCCGCCTCCGCCGGCCCACCCCCCCTTGCCCGGCGGACGCCGTCCGCCGCCGCAACCCGTCCACCGGCGACCGCGCCCGGGCGAACAGCCCCCATTCGGGGGGTTCGTGCCGTTCGCTACCACTCCCGCTGATGCGTCCGCCCCTCCTTCAGTGCCCGAGGGCGCGGCCGAGTCGCGCCGGCGGTGCCCGGCTCGAGCCCTGCCCGGCCACGCCCTACAGCCCGCCGCGCTCGACCGCGACGCGCAGCGCGAGGAAGGCGATGACGAGGGCGGCGACGGCCATGACGCCGATCTCGCGCCGCACGATCTCGCGGACGACCCCGCGCTGGCCGGCCTCGTCGAGCTTCGCCACGTCGGCGGCGCCGTCGAGGCCGCGGCGCTCGAGGACCTGCTCGGCCGCGACGATCCGCAGCTGCTCGGCGACGAGCGAGATCGCCACGGGAAGCAGGGCGTAGAGCCAGAACAGCCAGTTGTCCGGCTCGCCGCCCCACAGCCAGACCGCGCCCGCGAGCAGGGCCAGGGCGAGGGCCCCGACCTGCGAGGCGCGCACCGCGATCCAGTACGACGAGCGGGCGTCGAAGCGCCACCACAGCCACGCGCCCCACGCGCCGCCGGCCAGCGCGACGGCGGCGACGACGAGCGAGACGATGAGCGCGGCGGAGGCCATGGCGGCGGATGGTGCCACGGCCCCGGCCGGGGAGCGGCGTCGGGCCCGCTTCGTGGCACGGGCCACCGCCCCTCGTGCCGGGCGTCACGAGGGGCCTGCGCGACATCGTGCGGACCGGCACGAAACCCCAGGAAGTAAGGGATGCCGAACGCCGATCGGGCTCCCGGCGAACTGCTACAACCGGACGTGGTGCTTGGGTCCTATCTGCCGCTCCTGATCTTCCTCGTGCTGTCGACCGGCGTTGCGGCGCTCTTCGTCGCCGCGAACAGCTGGCTCGGGCCGCGCTACAAACGGCGCCCGACGAAGATGGCCGAGGACGCCTACGAGTGCGGGCTCCCCTCGGAGGTCCAGCAGGGCTTCCGCTTCGGGATCAGCTTCTACCTGATCGCGATGCTCTTCCTGCTGTTCGACATCGAGGTGGTCTTCCTCTACCCGATCGCGGTGGAGCTGCAGGCCTTTGGCACCTTCGCGCTGATCGAGACGGCCGTGTTCATCGTGCTGCTCTTCATCGCGCTCATCTACGTGTGGCGGAGGGGAGCCCTCGAATGGAAGTGATCCGACACGGCAGCGGCGCGCAGGTGGCGCCGGCCGGCGACGACGACAAGGCGGCGTTCCGCGCCCGCCAGCTCCGGGCCCGCGACATGCTCCGCGGCGAGCTCGAGGGCGCCGACCTCGAGGAGTACGTCCGCGAGAACGTCGTCACGACGACCCTGGACAAGGCCGCCCGCTGGGCCGCCGGCAACTCGTTCTTCCCCCTGACCTTCGGCCTGGCCTGCTGCTCGATCGACATGATCGGCCTGCAGGCGGCGCGCATGGACATCTCGCGCTTCGGCGCCGAGGCGATGCGCGGCACGCCGCGCCAGGCGGACCTGATCATCCTGGCCGGCCGCGTGTCGATGAAGATGGCGCCGGTCGTCCGGCGCATCTACGACCAGATGCTCGAGCCGAAGTACGCGATCGCGATGGGCGCCTGCTCGTCGTCGATGGGCGTCTTCAACAACTACGCGATCGTGCCGGCGGACAAGTTCCTGCCGGTCGACGTCCACGTCCCCGGCTGCCCGCCGCGGACGGAGTCCCTGATGTACGGGATCCTCAAGCTGCGCGAGATGGTGCTCGGCGACCCCGACATGGGCTGGCGCGACCGCTACGGCGCGAACGGCACGGAGGAGCGTCCGAAGCCGTGGAGCATGGACGAGCTCGAGACGCGCGCCGAGGAGGCGCGTCGTCGCGACGAGGTCCTGCGCGCCCGCGAGGCCTCGCGTGCCTGATACCGACGGCCTGCAGCGGCTCGCCGGCGTGGTGGGGGGCGACGAGGTCGTCCTCGGCACCGTCGTGCGCGCCCGTCGCGCCGAGCTCCACGTCCGCCCAGAGACGGTCGTCGACGTCCTCGAGCGCCTCCGCGCCGAGGGCTACACGATGCTCATGTCGCTCCACGGCGTGGACTACTTCCCGCAGGAGCCGCGCTTCGGCGTCGCCTACGAGCTGCTCTCCATGCAGGAGCAGGACCGCGTGACCGTCAAGGTGCGCGTGCCGCTCGACGACCCGCACGTGCCGTCCGTGACGGACCGCTGGCCGACCGCGTCCTTCCAGGAGCGCGAGGTCTACGACATGTTCGGCGTGATCTTCGACGGGCACCCCGACCTGCGCCGCATCCTCCTGCCCGAGGACTACATCGGCCACCCGCAGCGGCGGGACTTCCCGATCGGCGGCGAGCCGGTCCTCTTCACGGGCAACGAGGGCGACAACCCCGGGTGGTGGAAGTGACCGACGAGCGAACCCCCGACGAGCGCCGCGACGGCCCCGTCCCCGAGGACGGCAGCGCCGGCGCCGCCCCCCGCGAGCACGACGCGCCGGCGTCCACGACCGAGCGCGAGCGCGGCGCGAACGTCGCCGACCAGCTGGGCGGCGAGCCCGGCGGCACGCTGACCTCGACCGCGGACCCGAAGGAGAGCGGCTCCGGCGGGACGCCCGACAACACGGGCGACCGCTGGGAGCAGCGCTCCCGCGACTACCGCGCGGGGGAGGAGTCGATCGACTTCTCCACCCAGATGGGCACGGTCGCCGAGCAGGACGAGGCCGAGCTCCTCACGATCAACATGGGGCCGCACCACCCGTCGACGCACGGGGTGCTGCGCCTGCTGACCACGCTCGAGGGCGAGGTCGTCCGCGACGTCAAGCCGATCGTGGGCTACCTCCACACCGGCATCGAGAAGACGGCCGAGGACAAGACGTACTGGAAGACCGTTCCGATCGTGGAGCGGATGGACTACCTGGCGTACTACTTCAACGCCATGGCGTACTGCGGCGCCGTCGAGGACCTGCTCGGCGTCGACGTGCCCAAGCGCGCCCAGTACCTGCGCGTCATCCACCTCGAGCTCAACCGCCTGATGAGCCACCTGGTGTGGATCGGCACCACGATGCTCGACATCGGCGCGATGTCGATGCTCTGGTACGGCTTCCGCGAGCGCGAGACCATCCTCGACCTGTTCGAGTACTCCGGTGGCCAGCGCGTGCACCCGCGGTACATCCAGATCGGCGGCGTCGCGGACGACATCCCCGCCGGCTGGGAGACGAAGCTCCGCCGCTTCGTCACCGAGATGCCGAGCCGCATCGACCAGTACGAGGCGCTGCTCTCGAAGAACGAGATCTTCCTGCGGCGCATGAAGCACACCGGCGTCGCCGACGCCGAGACGCTGATGGCCAAGGGCGTCACCGGGCCGCTGCTGCGCGCCGCCGGCGTGCCGTGGGACCTGCGCAAGGCCCAGCCGTACTCGTCGTACGACGACTTCGCCTTCAAGATCCCCGTCGGCACCACCGGCGACAACTACGACCGCTACCTCGTCCGCGTGAACGAGATGCGCGAGTCGGTGAAGATCATCCAGCAGGCCATCGACGGCCTGCCCGAGGGCCCGTGGGTGACGGCCGATCGCAAGGTCGCGCTGCCGCCGCGCCACGAGCTGGCGACCTCGATGGAGGCGCTGATCCACCACTTCAAGCTCGTCACCGAGGGCATGCGCGTCCCCGAGGGCGAGGCGTACTACCCCATCGAGGGCCCGCGCGGCGAGCTCGGCTGCTTCGTCCGCTCGGACGGCTCGAGCAAGCCGGCGCGCGTGCACATGCGCGACCCCTCGTTCATCAACCTGCAGTCCCTGGGCGACATGGCCAACGGCGAGTACATCGCCGACCTGATCGCCACGCTGGCCTGCATGGACCCGCTGCTCGGAGGCGTCGACCGATGATGCGCTTCATCCGCCGCGACCCGCTGGGGCCGCTGGACCGCGAGGCCGTCCGCCACGGCGAGGAGCGCCCCGCGGGCCCGCCGCGCGCGCTGTCGCCCGAAGCGGACCCGGAGGTCCTGCACCGCGACGTGCCGCGCTTCGCGCACGGCCTGCGCACCCCGGGCCTGCACGAGGCGACCGACCCGACGAAGGACCCGGCCGGCATCCCCGACCCCGCCGTCGTCGAGGTGCCCGACGCGCTGCGCGCCGAGATCGAGGACTACATGTCCCGGTACCCGGACTTCCGCTCCGCCGCCATCCCGGCCCTCGCCGCCGCGCAGAAGGTCCACGGCTGGTGCTCGCCGACCGCGATCGAGCAGGTCGCGTGCGTCATGCGGCTGACCCCGGCGTACCTGACGGCCGTCGCCGGCTTCTACGACATGCTCGAGACGAAGCCGGTCGGCCGCAAGACCGTCTACGTCTGCACGAACATCTCCTGCTCCCTGCGCGGCGGCGACGAGCTGCTGGCCGCGCTGGAGGCGCGCGTCGGGGACGACCCGGACGTGAACATCCGCGGCTTCGAGTGCCTCGGCGCCTGCGACATCGCCCCGATGGCGTCGATCGACGGCGTGTACGTCGGGCCGGTCGAGGACCACGAGGTCGTCGAGCTGGCGGAGCAGATCCTGTCCGGCGCCGAGCCGCTGCCCGGCAAGCAGCTCGTGCGCCGCCGCGTCGCCGACGCGGCCGCGAACACCGACGACGTCGTGCGCGCGTCGACCGAGACGGGGACGCTGGATCCCGTCCGGTACGACGGTGCGGGCGACGCCCCCACGCAGCCCGGAGGGGCGGCATGAACCACCTGCTGTTCGAGAACATCGACGAGCCGGGCCTGAACACCCTCGAGGTGTACCGGCGGCGCGGCGGCTACCAGATGGCCGAGCAGGCGCTCGCCATGGCCCGCGACTCCATCGTCACGGCGCTGAAGGACTCCGGCCTGCGCGGCCGCGGCGGCGCCGGCTTCCCGACGGGCATGAAGGCCTCCTTCATCCCGCAGGGCAAGATGGACAAGTACCTCGTCTGCAACGCGGACGAGTCCGAGCCGGGCACCTTCAAGGATCGCGAGCTGATCCAGAAGAACCCGCACAGCCTCATCGAGGGCATGATCATCGCCGCCTACGCGGTCGGCGCGAACAAGGCCTTCATCTTCATCCGCGGCGAGTACGTCCAGCAGGCGGAGATCCTGGAGGCCGCGCTGGCCGAGGCCAAGGAGGCTGGGCTGATCGGCCCGAACGTCCTGGGCCGCGGCATGGAGCTGGACATGTGGGTGCACCGCGGCGCGGGCGCCTACATCTGCGGCGAGGAGACCGGCCTGCTCGACGCCCTCGAGGGCCGTCGCGGCAACCCGCGCCTGAAGCCGCCGTTCCCGGCGAACCAGGGCCTGTACCAGGGCCCCACCCTCCTGAACAACGTCGAGACGCTCACCGCGATCCCGTACATCCTGCGCGTCGGCGCCGAGGCGTACGCCGCGATGGGCGTGGAGAAGTCGTCGGGCACCAAGCTGATCTCGGTCTCGGGCAACGTCAAGCGCCCGGGCAACTACGAGATCGAGCTCGGCATGACCGGGCGCGACATCATCTACGGCCTGGCCGGCGGCATCACGGACGACCGCGAGGTCCTCCTGTGGTTCCCCGGCGGCTCGTCCTCGCCCGTCCTGACGAAGGACGACCTGGACCTGCCGTACGACTACGACTCGCTCGCGGGCGCGAAGACGATGCTCGGCTCCGGCGCGATCATCGTGGCCGACGACTCCAACTCGGTCGTCGACATCGCCGTGAAGACGGCGAGCTTCTACAAGCACGAGAGCTGCGGCAAGTGCACGCCCTGCCGCGAGGGCACGAACTGGACGACGAAGATGCTCAAGCGCATCCAGTCCGGCGAGGCCACGCCCATGGACCTGGACGTCATCAGCTCCGTGTGCGACCAGATCATGGGCAACTGCCTGTGCGTGCTCGGCGACGCGATGGCCATGCCCGTCGCGTCCATGGTCACCAAGTTCCGCCCCCACTTCGAGGCTCACATCGAGCAGGCCCGCGCCGCCAACGAGGCGCGCCTGCTCGCCGAGCTCGAGGCCACGGGGCCCGTCCTGGAGGGGATCGGCGCGACCGCGTCGTACCGCTGATGCCTAGGCCCGAACTCGAAACGATCACCTTCACCGTCGACGGCCGCGAGGTCGAGGCGCCGGCGGGGACGCTGCTCGCCGACGCCGCGAAGCTCGGCGACGTCGACATCCCGGTCTTCTGCTATGAGCCGAAGCTCGGCGCCCCGGTGGGCGCGTGCCGCATGTGCCTCGTCGAGGTGGAGGGCATCCCGAAGCTCCAGACCGCCTGCTCGACGCCCGTGCGCGACGGCATGGTCGTCAACACGGAGAGCCCGCGCGTGAAGGCCGCGCAGGAGTCGGTGGTGGAGTTCCTGCTCCTCAACCACCCGCTCGACTGCCCGGTCTGCGACAAGGGCGGCGAGTGCCCGCTGCAGGACATCTCCTTCGGCTGGGGGCGCGGCGAGTCCCGCTTCGTCGAGCCCAAGCGCCACTTCCAGAAGCCGGTCGAGCTGTCGCCGCTCATCGCGATCGACCGCGAGCGCTGCATCCTCTGCTACCGCTGCGTGCGCTTCTCGCAGGAGGTCGCCGAGGACTACCAGCTCGTGCTGCACGAGCGCGGCGCCGCGACGTTCGTCGGCACCTTCGACGGCCACCCGTACGTCGCCCCGTTCTCGGGCAACATCATGGAGCTGTGCCCCGTCGGCGCGCTGACGAGCCAGGCCTACCGCTTCCGCGCCCGTCCGTGGGACATCGAGCAGTCCGGCTCGGTCTGCACGCTGTGCCCCGGGCAGTGCAACGTCTCCTACACCGTGCGCGACGACCGCGTCGTGCGCGTGCTGTCCCGCCAGAACGACGAGGTCGACGACGGCTGGATCTGCGACCGCGGCCGCTTCGCGTACCAGTCGACGTACGTCGACGAGCGCGTCTCCACGCCGCTCGTGCGCTCCGCCGAGGGCGAGCTCGTCCCGGCCAGCTGGGAGCAGGCCGTCCAGGCCGCGACCGACATCCTCCTCGGCGCGGAGGGCCGCGTCGGCGCGCTCGCCGGCACCGGCACGACGAACGAGGAGGGGTGGCTGCTGCGCCGCCTGATGACCGAGGGCGTCGGGTCGCGCGACTTCGACTCGCGGCCCGCCGGCGTGCTGTCGGCCGGCCTGCAGGCCGCGCTCGACGCGCCCGAGGCGCAGGCCACGGTGTCCGACCTGGAGTGGGCGCACGCCGTCCTCGTCCTGGACACCGAGCCCGTCGACGACATGCCCGTCGTCGACCTGCGCCTGCGCAAGGGCGTGCGCCGCCACGGCGTCCGCCTGGCCGTCGCGACGAGCCGCCCGTCCAGCCTGGACGCGAACGCCGAGATCTCGGTCCGCTTCGCGCCCGGCGCGGGGGAGGCCTTCGTCTGCGCGCTCGACGCCGCGATCGGCGGCGTCGGCGACGTCGGCGGCCTGAGCCACGCCGCCGGCGCCGACCCGCAGGCCGTCGAGGCGCTCGGCCGCATGCTGCGCGAGGCCGGCGAGGACGTCGTCGTCGTCTGGGGCGAGCGCCTGACGCACGCCGAGGACGAGGCCCGCTCCGCGAACGCGGCGCGCGCGCTGCTGAAGGCCTCGGGCCGCCTGGGGCTGCTCGACGGCCGCAAGGGCGCGGGCCTGCTGCAGATCCCGTCGTCCGGCAACGCGCGCGGGCTGCGCGAGATCGGCCTGCTGCCGAACGTGGGCCCGGGCTTCTCCGAGCCCGCCGCCGTCGGGCGCTCCGCCCGCGACATCGCCCGCGGCGCCGCCGCCGGCGAGGTCTCGGCGCTGTACCTGCTGCACGCCGACCCGGTCGCGACGTACCCGGACCGCGCCCTGTGGGGCCGCGCGATGGGCGCCGCCCGCGTCATCACCCACGCGTCGTTCCTGACCGAGGGCGTCGCCGCGCACGCGGACGTCGTCTTCCCCGCCGAGGCGGGGGCCGAGAAGGACGGCACCATCACGCACCCGGACGGGCGCATCCAGCGCGTCCGCCAGGCCGTCGGCCGCCGCGGCGACGCGCAGCCGACGTGGCGCGTCCTCACGCACCTGCTCAAGGGCGTGGGCGTGAAGGCGACGGCGCTGACGTCGATGATGGTGACCGCCGAGATCGCGCAGGCGGTGCCGTTCTACGCCGGCATCACGCACGACGAGATCGGCGGCTTCGGCGTCCGCTGGCAGGAGCGCGAGGCCTCCGCGGCCTTCCCCGCCGGCGACACCGGCCCGTTCTCGCTCGAGGCGCCGACCGCCGCGGCCAGCCCGAACGGCGCGCTGCGCCTGGGCTCCTTCCGCTCCGTGTGGGCGAGCCCCGAGGTCGCGCACGCGCCGGCCCTGAAGTTCCTGTCCCCGAAGCAGCGCGCCGAGCTCAACCCCGAGGACGCCGCCGAGCGCGGCATCCGTCACGGGCAGCGCGTGCGCGTGTCCGCGCCCGCCGAGGACGGCACCGCGACGGTCGAGGCCGTCGCGCACGTCCGCTCCTCCGCGCCCCGCGGCAGCGTCTTCCTGGAGACGGGCCTCGGCGCGCAGAGCGCGTCGGCCCTGACGGGCGACGCGCCCCTCGGCTCGGCGACCGTCACGGTGGAGACCGCTTGATGCACACGATCGCGGGTGCGCTGCCCCTCAGCGCGATCAACGTCGCCGAGCCCTGGTGGATGCAGATCCTGAAGACCCTCGTGATCTTCGGGATCTGCTTCTCGCTCGTGCCGCTGGCGCTGCTCTACGAGCGCAAGCTGCTCGGCCGCTTCCAGCACCGCCTAGGCCCGAACCGCGTCGGCGTGTACGGCTCGCTGCAGCCGATGGCCGACATCGGCAAGCTGCTCTTCAAGGAGCAGTTCAAGCCGCGCGGCGCGATCGGCTGGCTCTTCGTCATCTCGCCGGTCATCGCCGCGGCCGCGGCGCTCGGCACCTACGCGCTGATCCCGTTCTCGGGCCAGCCGCAGGACATCTTCGGCACCGACACGGGCTTCTACGTCCTGGACTCGGACATCGGCCTGCTGATCTTCTTCGCGCTCAGCTCCATCGGCGCGTACGGCATCCTGCTCGGCGGGTGGGCCTCGGCGTCGAAGTACTCCTTCCTCGGCGCCATGCGCGGCGCCGCCCAGCTCATCTCGTACGAGGCCTCGCAGGGCCTGGCGCTGCTCGGCGTGATCATGAGCACCGGCAGCCTCTCGCTCTCGGCCATCGTCGAGCAGCAGGGCGACGGCATCTGGTTCATCGTGCCGCAGATCGTCGGCGCGCTGATCTTCTTCGTCGCCACGCTGGCCGAGATCAACCGCACCCCGTTCGACCTGCTCGAGGCGGACTCCGAGCTCGTCGCCGGCTTCATGACGGAGTACGGCGGCGGCCGCTTCGCGATGTACTACGTCGCGGAGTACGTCCACCTGGTGGTCGCGGGCATGATGTTCTCCACGCTCTTCCTCGGCGGCTGGCAGCTGCCGTTCGGGATCGACGGCCCCGGCTGGATCGACCCGATCGTCCTGCTCGTCAAGACCCTGATCGTGTCCTCCGTGATCATCTGGATCCGGGCCACGCTCCCGCGTCTGCGCTACGACCAGCTCATGTCCTTCGGCTGGAAGGTCCTGCTGCCGCTCGCCACCCTCAACGCCCTGGTCACCGCGGTGATCCTGGTGGCCTTCTAGGAGGCTCCTCCATGCCCTGGAATCCCGGAAGCGACGTCGTCGAGGTCGAGCGCGGGCCCGAGCCCGGCGGGCTCGGCGGCGTCTACCGCGTCTTCGGCGAGACCCTGCGCGGTCTCAAGACGACCTTCGCGCGCGTCGTCGAAGGCACCTACACCGTCGAGTACCCCGAGGAGAAGATCCCGGTCTACCCGCGCTTCCGCGGGCGGCACCGCCTCCACCGGTTCGAGGACACGGGGCTCGAGAAGTGCGTCGGCTGCTCGCTCTGCGCGGCCGCGTGCCCGGCGGACTGCATCCGCGTCGTCGCCGCCGAGAACGATCCCGAGCACCGGGTGTCGGGCGGCGAGCGCTACGCGGCGGTCTACGAGATCAACCTGAGCCGCTGCATCTTCTGCGGCTACTGCGAGATCGCCTGCCCGTTCGACGCGATCACGATGGGCAACGACTTCGAGCTGGCGGACTACAACCGCTCCGACCTGATCTTCACCAAGGAGATGCTCCTGCAGGAGCCGAAGGTCCGGATGCCGTTGCGGGCGGAGGGCGAGTAGCCGATGGACGAGATCCTCTTCTTCCTCGCGGCGATCGTCGCGATCGTCGCCGCGCTGGGCACGGCGCTGCTGCGCAACCCGTTCTACGCGGTGCTGTCGCTCGTCGTGCACCTGCTGGCCCTGTCCGTGCTGTTCCTGCTGCTCTACGCGCAGTTCGTCGCGGTGGTGCAGGTGCTCGTGTACGTCGGCGCGGTGATGGTCCTGTACGTGTTCGTCAACGCGTACGTCGGCGGCGACAAGGAGCCGTCCGGCGGCTCCGCCCCGACGCTGCGCGCGTTCTCGTACGCCATCGGCGTCACGCTCGCCGTCACGATCGGCATCGCGGTCCTCGGCACCGGCCTGACCGCGATCGACGACAAGCCCGCCGGCATCCCGGCCGAGTACGGCTCGCCGGGCGCGATCGGCGAGCTGCTCCTGACGCGCTTCCTCCTGCCGTTCGAGGTCGCGTCGTTCCTGCTCCTCGTCGCCGCCATCGGCGCCGTCGTGCTGGCGCGCCGCCGGCGCGGGGCCCTGCCGGGCGAGCAGCAGATGTACTCCGCCCTGCAGGTCTTCACCCCGAAGGGCATCGGCTCCATGCGCGAGAGCGTCGGCGGGATCAACCCCGTCCCCGGGGCCCGCACCGTCAAGCGCATCGCGCCGAACGACCCGCTGCCGCCCGAGGGCGAGCGCCGGTCCGGCGCGGACTCCGAAGGGAGCGACCGATGAGCACCGGTTGGTACCTGGCGGTCTCCGCCATCGTCTTCGCCGTGGGGGCGGCCGGCGTGCTGACGCGCCGCAACCCCCTACTGGTCCTCGTCTGCCTCGAGCTCATGCTCAACGCGGGCAACCTCGCGATCCTGGCCTTCGCCCGCATGCACGGCGAGACCGACGGTCAGGTCTTCGCGCTCGTGGTGATGGTCGTCGCGGCCGCCGAGGTGGCGGTCGGCCTGGGCCTCGTCGTCGCGCTGTACCGCAACCGCGTCGCCGTCGACGTCGATGAGCTCCGGGAGCTGCACGGATGAGTCCCGCTGATGCCGCCTGGGTCGTCCTGGCCCTTCCCCTCGTCGGCGCCCTCGTCCTGGGCCTCGGCTTCCGCGCGTGGCGCGGGATCACCGCCGGTCTGATCGGCACCGCCGCCGTCGGCCTCGCGTTCGTCTTCACCCTCGTCGCGCTCTTCGGCCTGCTCGGCCGCGACGAGGAGGGCACCCGCCAGATCTCGTCGAGCCTGTGGGACTACGTCTCCGTCGGCGGGCTCCACGTCGACATGCAGATCCTGGTGGATCCGCTGTCGCTCGTGATGCTGCTGGTCGTGACGGGCGTCTCGACGCTCATCCACCTGTACTCCATCGCGTACATGCGCGGGGACGCCGGCTACGTCCGCTTCTTCGCGTACCTGAACTTCTTCGTGTTCGCGATGCTGGTGCTCGTCCTGGCGGGCAACTTCATCCTGCTCATCGTGGGCTGGGGCCTGGTCGGCGCCGCGTCCTACATGCTCATCTCCTTCTGGTACCGGCGCACGTCGGCCACGAAGGCGGGCATCAAGGCGTTCGTCATCAACGTGGTCGGCGACGTCGGCCTGGTGCTCGGCGTCATCCTGCTGCTCCGCCACACGGGCACGGTCGACTTCCTGCAGACGTTCCACCAGGCGAGCGAGACGTTCGACAAGGGCGACTCGTCGCTCACCGTCGCGCTGCTGCTGATCATGGTCGGCGCGTTCGCGAAGTCCGCGCAGATCCCGCTGCACACGTGGCTGCCGGACGCGATGGAGGGCCCGACCCCCGTCTCGTCCCTGATCCACGCGGCGACGATGGTCACCGCGGGCGTCTACCTGATCGCCCGCCTGCACCCGCTGATGCAGCTGTCGCCGACGGCGATGGCGGTCGGCGCGATCATCGGCTGCATCACGCTGCTGGTGGCCGGCACGATCGGCCTGGTCCAGACGGACCTGAAGCGCGTCATCGCCTACTCGACGATGTCCCAGATCGGCTACATGATCATGGGCGTCTCGGCCGGCGCGTACGTCGCGGGCATGTTCCACCTGATGACGCACGCCTTCTTCAAGGCGCTGCTCTTCATGGCGGCCGGCTCCCTGATCTCCGCGATGGGCGGCGAGCAGAACATGGACAAGATGGGCGGCTTCCGCAAGGCGATGCCGTTCACGTTCCTGGCGTTCGTCGTCGGCGGCCTGGCGCTGTCGGGCATCCCGCCGTTCTCCGGCTTCTTCTCGAAGGACGAGATCCTGGCGTCCGTCGCCGACGAGGGCGGCTGGCACTGGATCCTGTGGGCCGCCGGCATCTTCGGCGCCTTCCTCACCGCCGTCTACACGTGGCGCATGATCTTCCGCGCCTTCTGGGGGCCGCCGGTCCCCGAGGCGAAGGAGCTCGAGGAGGGGCACCTGCACCACCCGCACGAGCACCGCAACCCGGCGACGGGCGAGCTCGAGGACACCGGCGTCGGCTTCCCCGGCCCGGAGCACCACATCGCCGAGCGCGCCACCCCGATGCGCCTGGCCATGGGCACCCTCGCGGTCCTGGCGGTGCTGGGCGGCCTGCTGGGCATCCCGCACGTCTTCACGCCGCTCGAGCACTTCCTCGAGCCGGTCTTCGAGGACACGATGGGCCACCACGAGATCGACGGCACGATCACGGTCGTCGGCCTGATCGTCGGCGCGCTCGCCGGCGTCCTCGGCATCGCGGTCGCCTGGCGCGTGTGGGGCAAGCCCGCCGACCGCGGCGAGCCGACGGCGATCTCCGCCGGCTTCCAGCAGCGCTTCGCGCCGGTCCACCGCCTGTTCCTGAACAAGTGGTACTTCGACGAGCTCATCGACCTCGTCATCGTCCGGCCGGCGCGCGCGTTCGGGCGCTGGGCGGCCGACACGTTCGAGCGGCTCGTGATCTCCGGCGGCATCGTCGGGGGCACGACGGGGGCGGTCCGCGGGGCCGGCGCGCTCGTGCGCCGCCTGCAGTCCGGCTACCTGCGGTCGTACTCGGCCGTGGTGGTCACCGGCCTCGCCGTCCTGGTCATCTACTTCCTCACCCAGAGCTGAGCGAGGACCCATGCTGCATCTCTCCATCCTGCTCTGGCTCCCCGTCGTCTTCGGCCTCCTGGGCCTGCTCGTCCCCGAGCGGACGACGCGCTGGGTGAGCCTCGTCGGCGCGCTGCTCACGCTCGCGCTGTCCATCGCGTTCGTCGTCGACTTCGACACGGCGGGCGCGACGCACCAGCACGTGACGAGCGACGCGTGGATCAGCGCGCTCGGCGTCCGCTACGAGCTGGCGCTGTCGGGCCTGAACGTGTGGCTCGTCCTGCTGACGACGGTCGGCTTCGCGTTCTCGATCGCCTGGACGGCCGTCGCGCCGCTCGGCACCCGGGCCCGCGCGAAGCACGTCTTCCTGCACCTCGCCATCGCCGAGACCGCGGTGGTCGGGGCGCTCCTCGCGCAGGACCTGATCCTGTTCGTGGCGTTCTTCGACCTGATGCTCATCCCGTTCTTCTTCCTGACGGCGATGTTCGGCAACGGCGATCGGGTGCCCGCGACGATCAAGATGGTCGTCTACACGCTCGTCGGCTCGCTGCTGATGCTCGTGGCCGCGATCGCGGTCGGCGTCCTGGCGACGCCCGCCGGCGCGTCGGTCAGCTACGACCTGGCGACGATCGCCCAGCGCGGCGTGCCCGAGGGCAGCCAGGGCTGGCTCTTCGCCTGCTTCGCCGCGGCGTTCCTCGTGAAGATGCCCGCGTTCCCGATCCACGGCTGGGTCGCGGACGGGTACCGCGCGATGCCGCTGCCGATCCTGGCCGTCTTCTCGGGCGTGCTGTCGAAGATCGCCGCCTACGGCTTCCTGCAGATCGCGGTCCCGCTGCTGCCGCAGGGCACGGCGGACCTGCGCTGGATCGTCATCGTGATGGCGCTGCTCTCGATCCTCTACGCGTCGTCGATCGCGCTGACGACGACGAACGCGCGCCTGGTGCTCGCGTACTCGTCGATCGCGCAGCTCGGGTTCATCACGCTCGGCCTGATGAGCCTGCGCACCGAGGGTGCGTCCGGCGCGATCTTCCAGTCGATCAACCACGGCGTGGCCGTCTTCGGCGCGTTCCTCGCGGTCGCGATCCTGTCCGCCCGCGCGGGCGGGTCCGAGGACCTGCGCGACATGGGCGGGGCCGCGACGAAGGCGCCGGTCTTCGCCGTCCTCTTCGTCGTCGTGACGTACGCGGTGCTCGCCATGCCGGGCACGGCGAACTTCGTCGGCGAGTTCCTGATCCTCCGCGGCGCCTGGGAGGGCACCGCGCCGGCCGTCACGATCATCGCGTCGATCGGCATCGCCCTCGCCGCGGTCTACGCGCTGCGGCTCTTCATCCGCTCGGCGCACAATCGCGTCGGGCCGAAGATGGAGCCGCGCGAGGCCAGCCGCGCGCAGATCGCGCTGCTCGCCGTCCCGGTCGTCCTCATCGCCGCCCTGGCGCTGCACCCGAGCCAGACCGTCGACGCCTCCGACGTGGCGGCCACGCGCTCCGTGCTGCCGGCCGCCGCGATCGCGGACCGCGACGGCGCGCAGCAGATGCTGTCCGACCTGCAGGACAAGGTCGGCGGCGAGGTCGCGAGCACGGGCGGCGGCCAGGCCGGCGCCCCGGCCGGCGACGTGGCGATCGACCCGAGCACCGGGCAGCCCGTCGATCCGGCGGCCGCCCCCGCAGAACCCAGCGCCCAGACCGAAGGAGCCGGCCGATGAACGCCGTGTCCGCCGCCGTCAAGGCTCCCCACATCGACTGGGCGGGGCTCTCGCCCGTCCTGGCGCTGCTCGCCGGGGCCATCGTCGTCCTGCTCGCCGGCCTGCTGCGCTCGCGCGTCTCGCGCGAGGGCGTGGTGCCGGTCCTCTCGATCGTCGCCTTCGCGGCCGCGATCGGCCTGAGCGTCTGGCAGTGGGACGAGGACGGGTCGCTCATGTCCGGCGCGCTGGCGCTCGACCCCCTGGCGCTGATCTGCACGATCGGCGTGGCGGTCGCAGGCATCGCCGCCGTCCTGCTCTCGCTCGGCGCCACCGCGCCGCGCGAGGCGGCCCACGGCGAGTACCACGCGATGCTGCTCGTCTCCGCCGCCGGCATGGCGCTGTTCGGCGGGGCCACGAACCTCATCACGACGTTCCTGGGCCTCGAGCTGCTGTCGATCCCGCTCTACATCCTGGCGGCCACGGAGCTGCACCGCCGGCGCTCGCTCGAGTCCGGCATGAAGTACCTGATCGTCGGCTCCGTCGGCTCGGCCACGCTGCTCTACGGCTTCGCGCTGATCTTCGGCGCCACCGGCGCGCTGGACTACACCGCGATCGCGGCCGCGGTCGCGGACCAGGACCTGGGGCGCGACGCCCTCATGCTCGGCGGCGTCGCGATGGTCATCGTCGGCCTGGCGTTCAAGGCGTCCGTCGCCCCGTTCCACCAGTGGACGCCCGACGTCTACGAGGGCGCGCCGACCCCGGTGACCGCGTTCATGGCGACGGCGACCAAGGTCGCGGCCCTGATCGCCTTCCTGCGCCTGTTCGACGTGGCCCTCGTCGGCACGTCGAGCGTGTGGGGCCCGGTGCTCGCCGTCCTCGCCGCGATCGCGATGATCGTCGGCAACGTCGGTGCGCTCGGCCAGGACTCCATGAAGCGCCTGCTGGCGTTCTCGTCGGTCGCGCAGGCGGGCTACATGCTCGTCGGCGTCGTCGTCGGCACCCAGCTCGGCACGCAGGCCACCGTGTTCTACGTGCTCACGTACGTCGTCATGACGATCGCGGCCTTCGCCGTCGTCGAGGCGGCGGAGCGCGAGACGGGGCACGACGGCAGCGCCGCGATCTCGGGCCTCGGCCGCCGGCACCCGCTGCACGCGATCGCGCTGACGGTCTCGATGCTCGCCCTCGCCGGCGTGCCCGCGACGGTCGGCTTCGTCGCGAAGCTGCGCATCGTGCAGGCCGCGGTCGACGCGGACTACTCGTGGCTGGCGATCGTCCTGGTGATCGGGTCGATGATCTCCTTCGCCTACTACCTGCGGGTGATCGCCCGCGTGTGGGCCGACGCCCCGGAGGAGGGCACCGAGCACTCCACCGCCGTCGTCGCCGTGCAGGAGCCCGAGCGCCTGCCGATGACCTCGAGCGAGGCCGGCGGCGGCGCCGCCGCGGCCGCCGGCGCCGGCGGCCGCAACCCGGTCGTCGTCGCCGACGCTCCGCGCCTGCCGGCCACCGCGCTGGCCGTCGTCGCGGGCGCCGCGATCGTCGTCCTGGGCGTCGTGCCCGGTCCGCTCATGGACGCGGTCGGCGACGTCGTGCGCGCGGTGCCCGGCCTGTTCTAGGCCGTCGTCCGTCGATCGCTGCGTGTGCTCGCGCCGCCCGGAAGGGCGGCGCGAGGCGTTTTCGGGGCGGGACGGCTGGGGGCGGGCCCCGGGCGCGGCGGGGGGCGGGCGGGAGCGGCGGTGCGGCCGAGCGGCGGGGCGGCGGACGCGGCGCGGCGGCCGAGCGGCGGACGCGGCGGTGCGGCCGAGCGGCGGGGCGGCGGACGCGGCGCGGCGGCCGAGCGGCGGACGCGGCGGTGCGGCCGAGCGGCGGGCGTGGCGCGGCGGGACGGCGGGCGGAGGCGTTCCGGCTCAGGGCCGGATGACGGACCTCAGCCGGAACACGCGGCGCAGCCGGACGGCGAGGGCGAATGCGTTCCGGCTCGGGGCCGGATGACGGACCTCAGCCGGAACACGCCGGGCCGGCCAGACGGCGGGGCGAAGCGCTCCGGTTCAGGGCCGGACGGCTGACCTTGGCCGGAACGCGCGGCGCAGCCGGACGACGGGGGATGCGTTCCGGTTCAGGGCCGGATGGCGGACCCGAGCCGGAACACGCGGCGCGGACCGGCGGCGGGGGCGATGCGTTCCGGATCGGGGCCGGATAGCGGACCTCAGCCGGAACACGCCGGGCCGGCCAGACGGCGGGGCGAAGCGCTCCGGCTCAGGGCCGGATAGCGGACCCGATTCGGAACACGCGGCGCGGACCGGCGGCGGGAGCGAGGGGCTTCGGCCGGGGCCCGGAAGGCGGTCCCCGGGCGGCACAGGCCGCACCGGCGGATCGCGGGCGGGCGTTCCGGCTCAGGGCCGGATGGCGGACCTCAGCCGGAACACGACCCGCCCCGACGACCCGCTCCGGCTCAGGGCCGGATGGCGGACCTCAGCCGGAACACGACCCGTGCCGCCGACCCGTTCCGGCTCAGGGCCGGATGGCGGACCTCAGCCGGAACACGACCCGTGCCGACGACCCGTTCCGGCTCAGGGCCGGATGGCGGACCTCAGCCGGAACACGACCCGTGCCGACGACCCGTTCCGGCTCAGGGGCGGATGGCGGACCTCGGCCGGAACCCGACCCGTGCCGACGACCCGTTCCGGCTCAGGGCCGGATGGCGGACCTCGGCCGGAACCCGACCCGCCCCGACGACCCGTTCCGGCTCAGGGCCGCATGGCGGACCTCGGCCGGAACACGACCCGTGCCGACGACCCGTTCCGCCTCGGGGCCGGATAGCGGACCTCGGCCGGAACACGACCCGCCCCACCGACCCGCCCCCGCCGGCATCCCGCCCCTTAGCGCCTTTCGCCGCGGCTCGCGGCCCGGAGAGCCGGCCGGTAGCCTCGCTCGCCCGTGCAGTACCCCGTCGACGACCTGACCACCGCCGAACAGGCTCGACTGGCCCCGCACGTCACGCACCCGACGCGGCCGGTCTTCGGGCTCGTCGGGCTGCCCGAGACGGTGAAGGGCGCGCTCTTCGCGCGGTACAGCCGCTACCCGGGCACGCTGCGGCGGCTGTTCCTCGACGAGTTCGCGGACTCGCTGCCCGAGACGGGCGCCGCGGCGTTCGACGGGTCCGAGGGCGAGCGTGCCGCGCGGCTGTACGACACGATCTTCCTGGGCTACGGCGACGACTCCGTCGCCCAGCTCGGCGGGCTGCACGTCGCGGCGGAGTGGTGCTCGAACGTCCTGACGAAGCTGCTGCAGCGCCCGCGCATCGGCGCGTACCTGGAGCAGTCCACGCGCTACATCGCCTACGACGCCAAGGTCTCGGCCGCGTGGTGGCAGAACGCGGCGGGCGAGATCAGCCCCGGCGGCGACGGGCCCGACGGCGTGCGCGACGGCTACCGCTACCTGCGCGACCCGCAGCTGGGCCCCGAGTACGCCGCCGCGATGGACGACGTCTTCGGCATCTACGGCGCGCTCCTGCCCCGGATGGTCGCGTGGTGCGCCGAGCAGTACCCCGCGCCCGACGGCACGCCCCCCGCCGCGCACGAGCGCGCGATCAAGGCGAAGGCGCTCGACCTGCTGCGCGGGCTGCTGCCCGCGTCGACGCTCAGCCACGTCGGCATCTACGCGTCGGGACAGACGTACGAGAGCCTGATCCTGCACCTGCTCGCGCACCCGCTGCCCGAGGCGCGCCTGTACGGCCGCTGGATCCTGGACGCGGTGCAGGCGATCACGCCCAGCTTCGTCTCGCGCGTCGAGCGCCCCGACCGCGGCGGCCGCTGGATCGGCTACCTGCAGGAGCGCGAGGCCGCCGCCGACCGCTGGGCCGGCCGGCTGGGCCTGGACCAGGCCAGCGCCCGCGACCGGCAGGCTGACGAGGGACGCTCGCGGGTCGCGCTGGTCCACGTGGACGGCGACGAGGACGACCTGCTCGCGGGCCTGCTCTACGAGGCGCTCGCGGTCGACGAGGCCACGGCGCGCCGCACGGTCGCGGGCCTGTCGACCGACGAGCGCGGCGACCTGCTGCGCGACCTCGTCGGCGACCGCGAGAACCGCCGGCACCGCCCCGGCCGCGGCCTGGAGCGCCTGCGCTACCGCTTCGAGATCACGTCGGACTACGGCGCCTTCCGCGACCTGCAGCGCCACCGCATGCTGACCGTGCAGTGGCAGAGCCTGACGCCCGAGCTCGGCGCCGAGGTGCCCGAGGAGGTCGAGCAGGCCGGGGCCGGCGGCGAGTACCGCCGCGCCCTCGAGCGCTCCGCCGACGCGTGGTCGACGCTCATGGACCAGGGGCGCCCGAAAGAGGCCGCCTACGCGGTCTGCCTGGGCTACCGCATCCGCTACGTCCTGGACCTGAACGCCCGCGCGGCGATGCAGCTGATCGAGCTGCGCTCCGGCCGCGAGGGGCACCCCTCGTACCGCGCCGTCGCGCACGAGATGCACCGGCTGATCGGCGAGACGCACCCCGCGGTCGGCGCCGCGATGCGGCACGTCGACACGACGACGGAGCCGCGCCTGGAGCGCATCCTCAGCGAGATGCGCACGGAGCGGCGCGCGACCGGCGGCTGAAGACGCGGAGCGGCCTGGCGCGGCCCGCCGCGGGCTGCCGCCCCGGCCCGATCCGGCCTCTCGACGCGCGCCGGGGCCCGCCCAGGTCCGGCCCCTCGACAGCCCCGCCCCGGAACGACGACGGCCGGCCCGTCGGGCCGGCCGTCGCGGACCGCCGTGGGCGCCCCGTGGACCGCCCGGGGGAGGGGATCAGGAGGCGCTGGGCGCCTGGTCCTTCACCTCGTCCGCGTGCTCCTTCGCCGTGTCGGCGACGGCCTGGGCGTGCTCGCGGCCGCTCTCCTGCGCGGCGTCCTTCGCCGCCTGCGCGGCCTGCTTCGCGCCGTCGACGGCCGTCCCGGCGGCCTCCTGCGCGTGCTCCTGCGCCGCGCTCACGACGTCCTGCACGACCTCCTTGCCGTGCTCGACCGCCTCCTGCGCCGTCTCGACCAGGCCGTCACGGGCGCTCTGGGCCACGGGCGCCAGGCGCTCGTCCTCGACCCGGGTCGACGGCACCAGGAGACCGGCGATGAAGCCGACCGCGGCGGCGCCGATGGCGAGACCCAGGGGGTTCTCCTGCGCCATGCCGCCGGCGCGCCGGGCGCCGTGGCGCAGCTGCTGGCGGTCCGGGGTCGCGTCCGAGACGCTGCCGGCGGCGCTCGAGGCGCGGTCGCCGACGGCGCCGGCGGCACCCTGGACGCTGCCCGTCACCGACCCCGCCGCGTCCTGGACGGTTCCGGTGACGCTCTCGGCCACCCCAGTGATCTTGTCCTTGACAGCAGTCACGCGATCGCTCACCGCATCCTTGGTCCGGTTGGGCACGTCGGCCTTGTACGCGAGGGCGTCGGCGGTCTCGCCGAGTCGCTCCCGCGTCTGCTCTACCTCGTGGCGGATGTCCCGCGGGTCTTCGCCCATTCGACGTCCTCCTTGACGCTCTCGATGGTCTGCTCGGGCACCGGCGGGGTGCCTCGCTCGATGCGCTTCTTGCCCTGGAGGGCGAGCGCGCCGCCGATCGCGGCGTAGATGATCGTCACGACGAGGGCGGCCAGCCAGGTGGCCATGAACGTGTCCAGCAGCGCGATGACGCACGCCGTGAACGCCCCGGCGGCCAGGAGCCCCAGCAGGGCCCCCGCTCCGACGAACCCGGCCCCGGCGCCGATGCGCTTGGCCTTCGTCGTCATCTCCGCCTGCGCGAGCGCGAGCTCGAGCTTGACGAGCTTCGACGTGTCCTCGGACAGCCGCTTGAACAGCTCGCCCGTGGACCGCTCGCGGAGCTCCTCCGCGGACGGCTCGTAGGGGTCGGCCATCAGCTCCGCCCCGGGGCGCTGTCCGTCGCCGTGCCCGCCTGGCCCGGCGCGCCTCTCGGCACGGAGTAGCCCGTCACCGGCGGCGAGGCGATCGTCTCGTCCGTCGCCGGCGCGGGGATCGGCGCCGGGGTGCCGGTGCCGGTGGCCGGGGCGGGCACGCCCGTGCGAGCCGGGACCGGCGGGCCCGAGGACGCCGCCGGGGTGCTCGGGGCGACCGCCGTGCCGGGCGTGCCGGTGGACGGCGCGGCGCCGGCGGACGCGGAGCGGTGGCGGTCGCCGCTCGAGGCCTTCAGCGCGCGGGAGGCGACGAAGCCGACGGCCAGGCCGCCGAGCGCCGCGGCCCACGGGTTGCGGCGCGCGTAGGACTCGAGGTCCTGCAGCATCGTGCCGCCGTCCGTGCGCTGCAGGTAGCTGCCGACCTTCTCCACCTGCAGGGCCGCCTGGTCGGCGATCCGCGCGGGGGCGTCGTTGCCCTGGTCGCGCAGCTGGTCCGAGATGGAGCGCAGGTCGCCGGCCGTCGCGGTGACGCGCTCGCCGGCCTGCGTCGAGCGCTGGTCGAGCTGGTCGCGGAGCTGGCCCTTCGCCTGGCCCGCGGCCTGCTGGGCCTGCTCCTTCGCCTGCTCGGCAGCGTGCTGCGCCTGCGCCTTGGCCTGGTCCGCGACGCCCTGCGCCTGGTCCGTGGCCTGGCTCGCCGCGTCCTGGGCCGCGTCGCGCGCCGTCGACGCGGCCTGCTGGGCCGTGCCCTGGGCGCCGGACGAGCCCGAGGTGGCGCCCTCGGTGCCGCGCGTGGCGACGTCGCGGGCCTGCGTGCCGGCCGGGCCGCTCGGGCCGCCGCTCGGGCCGGAGCTGGGGTGCGCCTGGCCCGTCACCGGGTTGACGACGCCGGCGGGCGGATCGGTGGTGGTGGGCTGACCGGGGGTGGGGGGATTCGTGTCGGTCATCGGGTTCCCGTCCTCGCGTTGGGGGCCGCCTGGTTGGGGGGCGGATCGGCCGCCCTGCTACCCCCGATCGGCGTCCCCATGCGCCGCCGGGACCAGGGATCCGTGGCCCTCGCGGGCGCGTGTGAGACGGGCCCGCGAGGGGCCGGGACGTTCTTCGGTCGGGCGCGCATGGACGCCGGAGGGGCGGGGTAGCCAGTCGCGCAACCGACCCAGGAGATCCCAGGATGTTCTTCCACCACAAGGAGCTCGCGTACACGGTGCGCGTGGACAAGCCGAACCCCGTGTTCGGACGCATGCTGCAGCAGGCCATCGGCGGCCCCGAGGGCGAGATGCGCGTGATGAACCAGTACCTGTTCCAGGGTCTCGGGGCCCGAGGGCCGAAGCGCTACCGCGACATGCTCCTCAGCACCGCGACGGAGGAGATCGGCCACATCGAGGTCCTCGCCACGGCGGTCGCGATGAACCTGGAGGGCGCGCCGTCCGCGATGGTCGACGACGTCGTCACCAACCCGCTCGTCTCGGCCCGCATGAGCGGCATCGAGCCGCGCCACTACCTGACGTCCGGCTACGCCGCGACCCCGGCCGACGCGAACGGCGTGCCGTTCACGGCCGCCTACCTGGACATCGGCGGCAACATGGTCGCCAACCTGCACGCGAACGTCGCCGCCGAGGCCGTCGGCCGCACCCTCGCCGCCCGCCTGCGCGAGATGACGGACGACCCGGGCATGAAGGACATGCTGTCGTTCCTCATCGCCCGCGACACGATGCACCAGATGCAGTGGCTCGCCGCGATCGAGGAGCTCAACCCGCAGCACAAGGCCGCGCCGGTCGAGGTGGAGGACGAGGGCGACTACGAGCAGTACGCGCACCAGTTCTTCGCCCACCACGACGAGCCGGTCCCGGAGGACGCGATCTGGACGAACGGCACCGCCCCCGACGGCAAGCCGTTCACGACCGCGCAGCCGGCCCCGGCCCTCGGCCAGATGCCGGAGCTGCAGCCCGCCCCGATGGACTCGTTCAACGGCCCGGAGTCGACCGCCCCCGCCGAGAGCAGCGGCGGCGTCGTCGGCAAGGTCAAGGACGCCGTCGACCAGATCACGCCCTGAGCTTCCGGCCGGGGCGGCGCTCGCGCGTCGCCCCGGTACGGACCCGGGCGCCGGTCCCTCTCCCCTCGACCGGCGCCCACGCGTGACGCGCGGCCCGCTCCCCCGGCCGCGCGTCGCCCCCTCGGGCCGGTGCCCGCGGCGTCCCCTCGGGCGCAGCGGGCCCGGCCCGTCCCGCGTCCGGAGCCCCGGGTGCGGGGCGGTGAGCCCCGCGATCGGGCGATCGGCCCCGCGCCGCAGTCCCGCGTCAGCGCCCGGATCCGCGTCTTCGGACGCGGCCCGCGGTCCGGCCCGCGCGTGCGGCACACCCGACGCCCCGCCTGGGGCCCTCGTGGTCGGGCGGTGCCCGGGTCGCGGCGGCGAGGCCATCCTCTGTGGTTCGTCGCACAGACGACCGCCCGTTTGGTGCCGCCGACCCGTCGCGAAGGTGCGTATTTGCAGGCACGATGCGTCGCGTTTGACACGCCGGCTCCCGGCCGTGTAGAACCCCAGCAGATCGTTTGATCAGGTCATGAACAAAAGTTCACGGCCGGGGGAGAGAGGAGAGGCCGGATGGCCGACGATCGCACGCTGCTGCGCATCGCGCACCTGTACTACCGAGAGGGCCTGACCCAGCAGGAGGTCGCCGCGCGCGTCGGCATCGGCCGCGTGACGGTCGGCCGCCTGCTGAACGAGGCGCTCCAGCGGGGCCTGGTCCGCATCGAGATCCGCCACCCGCTCGCCCGCCTGACGGAGCTCGAGGTCGAGGTCCAGCGGCGCTTCTCGCTCGCCGACGTCGTCATCGCCCAGACGCCCGACGTCGACGACCCGACCGTCCGCCTGGACGCCGTCGCGGCCGCGGCCGCCGACTACCTGGCCACCCTGCGCCCGCAGCCGACGACGCTCGGCGTCTCGTGGGGTCGCACGATGCACGCGATCGCCGGGCGCATGGCCCACGGCTGGGCCACCGGCGTGCCGGTCGTCCAGATGAACGGGGCCGTCTCGCGCTCGGAGCGTCCGACCTACGCCGACCAGATCGCGCAGGACTTCGCGGTCCGCGGCGGCGGCATGGCCCACCTGCTCTCGGCCCCCGCGATCGTCGACCGCGCCGAGACCCGCGAGGTGCTCGAGGCCGACTCCGCCGTCTCGACCACCCTGGAGCTCGCTCGCATGGCGGACGTCGCGATCTTCGGCCTCGGCACGATCTCGGAGGAGTCCGTGCTCGTCGAGTCCGGCTACCTCGACCGCGCGCAGGTCGACGACCTCGTCGCCGCCGGCACCGTCGGCGACGTCCTCTCGCGCTTCATCACCGCGGACGGCAGCGTCGCCGACCCCGAGATCGACGCCCGTACCTGCGGCCTGCCGCTGACCGAGCTGTCGCGCAAGCGGCGCTCCATCGGCGTCGCGGTCGGCGTGGAGAAGCTCGGCATCACGCGCGCCGCGGCCTCGGCCGGCTGGGCGAACGCCCTCGTGATCGACGAGGCCCTCGCCGAGGCGCTGCTCGAGGCGGGCCCCGTGGCCACCGACGCCGCCCCCGCCGACGCGGCCGAGCTGGAGGCCGACGATGCCCGCTGAGACCCGGCCCGCCGAGGCCGTCGCGCCGGATCCCGTGATCGAGGCGTCCGCGCCGTCCGGGGCCGACGCCTCGACGCCGGCGGGCGTGGTGCCGCGGCTGCGCGCCGTCGGCCTGAGCAAGGGCTACCCGGGCACGCAGGCGCTCTCCGACGTCTCGCTCGAGATCCTGCCGGGCGAGGTCCATTGCCTGCTCGGCGAGAACGGCGCGGGCAAGTCGACGCTGGTGAAGATCCTCGTCGGGGCCCTGCGCCCCGACGAGGGCCACCTCGAGCTCGACGGCGAGCGGGTCGAGTGGGGCTCGCCCGCCCACGCCGTCTCGCGCGGCGTGAGCGTCATCCACCAGGAGCTCGACCTGATCCCCGAGCTGACGGTCGCCCAGAACATGTACCTGGGCCGCGAGCCGCGCCGGGCGGGCCTGGTGCGGGGGCGCGAGCGGGCGGCGGACGCCGCCGCGATCCTGGAGCGCCTGGGCTGCCGGTTCGGCCCGCACGCCCGCACCGGCACCCTGTCGCTGGCCGAGCAGCAGATGACCGCCCTGGCGAAGGCGCTGACCGTCGACGCCGGCCTGATCCTGATGGACGAGCCGACGGCGGCGCTCAACGAGCAGGAGCTCGAGCGCCTCGTCACGGTCGTCCGCGACCTGGCGTCCGAGGGGCGCTCGGTCGTGTTCGTCTCGCACCGGATGCGCGAGATCCGCACGGTCGGCGACCGCGCGACGGTCCTGCGCGACGGGCGCCGGGTGGCGACCGTCCGTCTGGAGGACGTCTCCGAGGACGACCTGGTCCGGCACATGATCGGCTCGTCGAAGGGCGGCCACGAGGCCTTCGCCACGAGCACCCGGCGCGCCACCGCGCGGGGCGCGGAGCACGGCGCGGAGCCGCTGCTGCACGTGCGCTCCGCCCGCATCCCCGGCGTCCTGGACGTCGGCGACCTGACGGTGGCGCCCGGCGAGCTCGTCGGCATCACCGGCCTGGTCGGCTCGGGCCGCACGACGCTGCTCAGCGGGCTCTTCGGCGCCACGCGCATGGACCTGGACGCCGAGCTCGACGGCCGGCCCTACCGGCCGCGGCGCCCCGCGGACGCGATCCGCGCCGGCCTGGCGCTCGTGCCCGAGGAGCGCAAGACCGCGGGCCTGCTGCTCGAGGCGTCCATCGAGCGCAACCTGGCGCTGCCCGCCTACGAGCGCCTGTCCCGGGGCGGGGTCGTCGCCCCGGCCGCGGTGCGTCGCCACGGGGCGCAGCTCGTGGAGCAGCTCGGCATCCGCTGCGCCAGCACGAGCCAGGCCGTCGGCACCCTGTCGGGCGGCAACCAGCAGAAGGTCGTGCTGGGCAAGTGGCTCGGCCGCGGGGCGCGGCTGCTGCTGCTCGACGAGCCGACCCGCGGGCTGGACATCGGCGCCAAGGCCGCCGTCTACCACGAGATCCGCCGCCTGGCCGAGGCCGGGATGAGCGCGATCGTCGCCAGCTCCGAGCTGACGGAGCTCCTCGAACACTGCGACCGGATCCTCGTGCTGCACGAGGGTCGCCTGGTCGCCGAGCACGCGGCCGATCCCGAGCGCCGCGACGACATCCTGACCGCCGCCATCACCGGAGGGGCCGCATGAGCACCCAGACCGCGACGCCCGCCGTCGCCGCCACCCAGACGACGCCACTCGGCCAGCGGGCCAAGAGCCTGCTCGTCCGCTTCAACCTCGTCGTCATCTTCGCGCTGATCTGCCTGGTCGGGTCCCAGCTCTCGGACGACTTCCTGCAGCAGCGGAACCTGTTCAACCTGCTGCAGCAGAGCTCGATCACCGGCGTCGTCGCCATCGGGATGACGTTCGTGATCCTCACGTCCGGCATCGACCTGTCCGTCGGCTCCGTCCTGGCGTTCGGCGGGATGGTCGTCGCGATGCTGATCAGCGGCGGGACCGCCTGGCCGATCGCCGTGCTCGTCGCGCTGGCCGCAGGCGCCGCGTTCGGGCTGATCCAGGGCGGCATCTCCGCCTACGCCGCGGTGCCGTCGTTCATCATCACCCTCGCCGGCCTGACCGCCGCCCGCGGCGCCACCTACCTGCTGACCGACGGCACCCCGAAGTCCGTCGACGACGGCACGTTCGCCCTCATCGGCGGCGGCTTCATCGGCCAGGTGCCGATCGTCGGCATCGTCTTCATCGTCGTGTCGATCCTGGCGGCGTTCGTCCTGCGGTACACGACCTTCGGCCAGCACGTCTTCGCCGTCGGCGGCAACGCCGAGGCGGCGCGCCTGTCCGGCGTGCCGGTCCGCCCGGTGATCGTCGGCGCCTTCGTCATCTCGGGCGTGCTCGCCGCGTTCGGCGGCGTCCTGCAGACGTCCTACCTGTCCGTCGGCCAGCCGACCGCCGGCACCGGCTTCGAGCTGACCGCCATCGCGGCGGTCGTCCTCGGCGGCACCAGCCTGTTCGGCGGCAAGGGCAGCATCCTCGGCACCTTCATCGCCGTCCTGATGCTCTCGGCGCTGACGAACATCTTCAACCTGATGGGCGTCTCGTCCTACTGGCAGCAGATCGTCACCGGCGTCGTGCTGGCCGGGGCCGTCTTCCTGAACCGCTGGTTCGACCGCCGCCACGCCGCGGCCTAGCCGCCCACGACCACCGCCGTCCGGCGCGCGTGGGGCGCGCGCCGGACGGCCATCACCACCGGCGCCCGCGTGGGGCGGGCGCCGTCACACCACCAAGGGGAGAGTCATGTTCATCCACAAGCTGCTGGCCGGCTCGGCCGCGGTCGTCCTCGCCGGCTCGCTCGGCGCCTGCTCCGCGTCGACGGACAACCCGGCCGACGCCAGCTCGTCGTCCGGCTCGTCGAAGGGCGGCGAGCGCGTCATCGGCTTCTCGAACGTCACGCTGCAGTCGCCGTTCTACGTCGGCGTCCGCGACGCCGTCGAGAAGGAGGCCAAGGCCCGCGGGGTCAAGCTCGTCTTCCTCGACGCCAACGGCGACGTCGCGAAGCAGAACCGCGACCTGCAGGACCTGCAGACCCGTGGCGTCGACGGCGTGCTCGTCAACCCGGTCAACCCCGAGGCGGTCAAGCCGTCCGTCGACGGCCTCGTCAAGCAGGACGTGCCCGTCGTCACCGTCGATCGTCCGGTCACCTCGGGCGCCACCGCGCACGTCGGCCGCGACAACGTCGCGATGGGCCGCCTGGTGGGCGAGCAGGCGAAGAAGGACCTGGGCGCGGCCGGCGGCAAGATCGTCGAGCTGCAGGGCGACGCCGGCGGCGACGTCATGCGCGACCGGCGCGACGGCTTCGAGGGCGTCTTCCAGGGCGACGCGAAGGTCAAGGTCGTCCGCGGCCCGTACTCGGAGTACATCCGCGCGAACGCCATCAAGGCGATGCAGGACCTGCTCCAGGCGAACAAGGACCTGAAGGCGGTCTACGCGCACAACGACGACATGGCGCTCGGCGCCGTGAAGGTCCTCAAGGACAACGGCCTGGAGGGCAAGGTCAAGGTCTACGGGATCGACGGCCTGATGGAGGCCGTGAAGCAGATCCCCTCCGGCCACTACCAGGCCACCGCGCTCAACGACCCGGCCACGCTGGGGAAGCTCGCGCTCGACACGCTGCTGAAGAAGCTCGACGGCCAGGACGTCCCGAAGGACGTCGACGCCGGCACCACGCTCGTCACGAAGGCGAACGCGGACCAGTTCATCGGCGACAGCACGTTCGCCGCCTACGACCCGAAGGGCACGCGATGATCGCTGCCGTCCTGCACGCCCCCGGCGACATCCGCGTCGAGGAGGTCCCCGAGCCCACCGTCGCGCCCGGCCACGCGCTCGTCCGCGTCTCCGCCGTCGGCGTCTGCGGCTCCGACCTGCCGCGGATGCTCACGAAGGGCGCCCACAACCTGCCGCTGATCTGCGGGCACGAGTTCTCCGGCGTCGTGGTGGAGACGGCCGACGACGTCGACGTGCCCGTCGGCACGCGGGTGACGGTGCCGCCGATGATCCCGGACTTCGACTCCGAGGCCGCGCGCGCCGGGCTGCTGGGCCAGACGCCCGACTACGACTACTTCGGCTCGCGGCGCGACGGCGCGTACACCGAGCTGGTGCTCGTGCCGAAGACGAACCTGCTCCCGGTCCCGGACGCGGTCGACGACATCGCCGCCGCGTCCGTCGATCCCGCCGCCATCGCGCTCCACGCGCTGTGGCGCACCGGGGTCACCGCCGGCGAGCGCGTCGCGGTGGTCGGCGCCGGGCCCATCGGGCTGTTCGCCGTCCAGTGGGCGAAGATCCTCGGCGCCTCCGAGGTCGTCGCGATCGACGTCATGGACGAGAAGCTCGACCTGGCGCGCGAGCTCGGCGCGACCGGCGCGATGATCGCCGGGCAGACCGCCGACCGCCACCGCTCCTTCGACGTCGTCGTCGAGACCGCGGGCGCCGTGCCGGCCGAGAACGACGCGATCCGGCTGGCGGGACCGCAGGGCCGCGTCGTCTTCATCGGCATCCCGCCCGGCGAGGTGACGCTGGACGCCGCGACGTTCCAGCACCTGCTGCGCGAGGAGATCGCCGTCCACGGCGCGTGGAACAGCTTCTCGGCCCCGTGGCCCGGCCACGAGTGGACCGCGTCGCTCGAGATGATGGCCCAGGGGCGCCTGCGGACAGCCGAGATCGTCTCGCACCGCGAGCGCATCGAGGACCTGCCCGAGGTGCTGGCCTGGATGGGGCAGCGCGAGCGCTTCTTCTCCAAGGTCATGTTCTTCCCGAACGGCGAGCCCGACGCCACCGGCGTGCTGCGGGCCGCGCAGGGCGCCGCGCCGTCCCGGAACGGCGCGGTCCCCGCCGCGCAGGGGGCGGCGGCGTGAGCCCCGCGCCGAGCGGCACCCCCGGCGCCGGCGCCCCGGTGGTGCTGGGGATCGACCTGGGGACGGAGTCCGTGCGGCTCGGCGCGTTCGACCTGCAGGGTCGGCGCGTCGCGTCCGCGCGACGCACCTACCCGACGGCGTACCCGCACGACGGGTGGGCCGAGCAGGACGTGGAGACGTGGTGGCCGGCGATCCGGTCCGCCATGGCCGAGGTGCAGGCCGGCCTCGGCGGTCGGGAGATCCTCGGCATCGGCGTCTCCACGACGGCGTCCACGGTCGTCACCCTGGACGCGGCCGGGCAGCCCCTGCGCCCGGCGATCATGTGGATGGACAACCGCGCCGTCGACGAGGTCGACCTGACCGCGCGCTCGCAGCACCCCGTGATGGCGTGGTCCGGCGGCTCGGACGCCGTGGAGTGGCTCGTCCCGAAGGCGATGTGGCTGGCGCGCCACGAGCCGGGGACGTACGAGGCCGCGCACCGCATCGTCGAGGCCGTCGACTACGTGAACTTCCGCCTGACCGACGAGTGGGCGGCGTCGCAGCTCAACGCGACGTGCAAGTGGAACTACGACCCGCTCGAGCGCCGCTTCTACGACGAGCTCTACGCCGAGCTGGGCGTGCCGGACCTGCGCACGAAGTGGCCCGAGCGCGTCGTGCCGCTCGGCGAGCAGGTCGGCGTCGTCTCGCGCTCCGCGGCGGTGTCCCTCGGCATCCCCGAGGGCGTGCCCGTGCTGCAGGGCGGCATCGACGCCCACATCGGCATGCTGGGCACGAACACGCTCGCCGACGGCCGCGTGAACATGGTCGCCGGCACGAGCATCGTGCACCTAGTCCTGTCGCCGCGCGAGGTCCACAGCCCCTCGATCTGGGGGCCGTACCCCGAGGCGATCCTCCCCGGGACGTGGCTCGTCGAGGGCGGACAGGTCTCCGCCGGGCCCGTGCTGCGCTGGTTCGTGCACGAGGTCCTGGGGGAGGGCGACGACCCCAAGGCCGCCCACGAGCGGCTGATGACCGAGGCGCAGCGGCTGCCGATCGGCGCCGACGGGCTGTCCGTGTGCGACTTCTGGCAGGGCAACCGCACGCCGTACCGCGACGCGCGCCTGCGCGGGTCGTTCGTCGGGCTGAGCCTGCACCACACCCGCGCGCACATGTACCGCGCGATCGTCGAGGCGATCGCCTGCGGATCCCGCAACGCGCTCGCGGCGTTCTCGGACGCCGGCGTGCCGCTGTCGGACCTGGTCGTCTCGGGCGGCATCCGCGACAACCCGCTCTGGCTGCAGGCCACGGCCGACGTGTGCGGGCGGCCGCTGCAGGTCATGCGCGAGCCCAACGCCTCGCTCCTGGGCGCCGCCGTCGCGGCCGCGTCGGGCGCCGGGCACTACGCCGACCTGCGCGAGGCCGCGGCGGCGATGAGCCACGTCGAGGCGACGATCGAGCCCGACCCCGCCGCGGCCGCCGCGAGCGACGAGCTGTTCGGCCAGTACCTGCGGACCGTCGAGGCCACCGCCGGCCTCGTCACCCGCCCCGCGGTCCCCGAGCCGGCGCCCTCCGCGCCGTCCGGCGGGCCGCTCCCGACCCCCAACCCCCGCCAGGAGGCGATCGCCTGATGCGCACCATGGTCCCCGTCGACCGCGTCGGCATCGAGGAGCGCGCCGCCGCGCTCGGCAAGCGCTCGATCAAGGCCGACGCCAAGCGCCAGGGCATCCGCCTGGCGACGTCGATGATCGACCTGACCACCCTCGAGGGCAAGGACACGCCCGGCAAGGTCCGCGCGCTCTGCCACAAGGCCGCCCGGCCCGCCGCGACGCTGCCCGACCTGCCGCCGTGCGCGGCGGTGTGCGTCTACCCGACGCTCGTCCCCGTGGCGCGCGAGGCGCTGCGCGGCACCCCGGTCCAGGTGGCCGCCGTCGCCACGGGCTTCCCGTCCGGGCTGACGTCGCTCGCCGTCAAGCTCGACGAGACGCGCGAGACCGTCGCCGCGGGCGCCCAGGAGATCGACATGGTGATCACGCGCGAGGCGTTCCTGCGCGGCGACGACGCCCGCGTGGCCTACGAGATCGAGGCCGTCAAGGAGGCCTGCGGGCCCGCCCACCTGAAGGTCATCCTCGAGACGGCCGAGCTGGGCTCCTACGACCACGTCCGCCACGCCACCACCCTGGCGATGGAGGCGGGCGCGGACTTCGTGAAGACCTCGACCGGCAAGGCGTCGCAGGGCGCGACCCCCGGCGTCGTGCTCGTGATGCTCGAGGCCGTCCGCGACTACGTGCAGCGCACGGGGCGCGTCGTCGGCGTGAAGGCGGCCGGCGGCGTCGGGACGACGAAGCAGGCGCTGCACCAGCTCGTGCTCGTGCGCGAGACGCTCGGCGACGAGTGGCTGCGCCCGGACCGCTTCCGCATCGGCGCGTCGTCCCTGCTCGGCGACCTGCTGCTCCAGTACGCCAAGACCGAGACCGGGCGCTACGGCCGCCCCGGCGACTTCCCCAAGGAGTGAGGCCCATGAGCGCCGTCCTTCCCCCCACCTCCGACGCGCCCGAGGGCGCCGCGGCCGCCCCCGACGGCGGCACCGCCGACGCCCGCCTGGACCTGCGCTGGGACTACGCGCCCGCGCCCGAGTCCACGGACCACCTGCGCCTGCGCGACCGCTACGACCTGTTCGTCGGCGGGCACTGGCGCGCCCCCGAGGACGGCACCGTCGTGCCGACCGTCAACCCCGCCACGGGCGAGCCGATCGCCGAGATCGCCTGGGCCGGGCCGGCCGACCTGGACCGCGCCGTCGCCGCCGCCCGCGCCGCGCTGCCGGCGTGGCAGGCGCTGCCCGCCCTCGAGCGCGGCAAGTACCTGTTCCGCTTCGCGCGCCTGCTCCAGGAGCGCTCGCGCGAGCTGGCGGTCGCCGAGACGCTCGACGGCGGCAAGCCGATCAAGGAGTCGCGCGACTTCGACGTGCCGACGGCCGCCGCGCACTTCTTCTCGTACGCGGGCTGGGCCGACAAGCTGCCGTACGTCCTGGGCGGCCGCAGCGCCGCCCCGCACGGCGTCGTCGGCGCGATCGTCCCGTGGAACTTCCCGCTGCTCATGGCGGCGTGGAAGATCGCCCCGGCGCTCGCCACGGGGAACGTCTGCGTGCTCAAGCCGGCCGAGACGACGCCGCTCACCGCGCTGCTGCTCGCCGAGATCGCGCAGGAGGCCGGGCTGCCCGACGGCGTCCTGTCGATCCTGCCGGGCGACGGCGAGCTCGGCGCCCGCCTCGTGCGGCACGACGGCGTCGACAAGATCGCCTTCACCGGCTCGACGGCCGTCGGCCGCGAGATCCAGGCGGCGCTGGCGGGCCGCGACGTCGGCCTGACGCTCGAGCTGGGCGGCAAGTCGGCCAACATCGTCTTCGAGGACGCCCCGATCGAGCAGGCCGTGGAGGGGATCGTCACCGGCATCTTCTTCAACCAGGGCCACGTCTGCTGCGCCGGCTCCCGCCTGCTCGTGCAGGAGACGATCGCCGACGAGCTCGTCGAGCGGCTGTGGCGGCGCATGCAGACCCTGCGCGTCGGCGACCCGCTCGACAAGAACACCGACATGGGCGCGATCAACTCCGCGGAGCAGCTGGCGCGGATCGAGGCGCTCGTCGACCGCGGGGTGGCCGACGGCCTCGAGCGCCGCACCCTCGACTGTCCGCTGCCCGAGGCCGGCCACTGGTTCGCGCCCACCCTGTTCACGGGCGTCGGGCCCTCCGACGTCGTCGCGACGGAGGAGATCTTCGGCCCGGTCCTCTCCGTGCTGACCTTCCGCGACCAGGCCGAGGCGATCCAGAAGGCCAACGACACGAACTACGGCCTGGCCGCCGGCGTCTGGACCGACAAGGGGTCCAAGGCGTTCCAGGTGGCGGCCGCGCTGCGCGCCGGCGTGGTCTGGCAGAACACCTACAACCGCTTCGACCCGACGGCCGCGTTCGGCGGCTACAACGAGTCCGGGTTCGGCCGCGAGGGCGGCCCGGCCGGCCTCCTGCCCTACCTGAAGGTGGCGTGATGAGCCCCCGTCTGACCGTCCGCAAGACGTACAAGGCCTACATCGGCGACGCGTTCGTGCGCTCCGAGTCCGGCCGCACCGACCCCGCCCACGACCACCAGGGAGCCCTCGTGGCCAACGTCCCCCGCTGTTCCCGCAAGGACGTCCGCGACGCGGTGAAGGCCGCCGTCGCGGCGTTCCCCGGGTGGGCGGGCCGGACCGCCTACAACCGCGGCCAGATCCTCTACCGCGCGGCCGAGGCCGTCGAGTCGCGCGGCGACGAGTTCGTCGCCGCCGCGGTGCGCGTGCGGGGCCTGAAGGAGAAGGCGGCCCGCGCCGAGGTCGAGGCCGCCGTCGACACCCTCGTCCACTACGCCGGCTGGACCGACAAGATCGGGGCGGTGCTGGGCGGCGTCAACCCGGTCGCGGCGCCGTACCTGTCCTTCTCCGTGCCCGAGCCGACCGGCGTGATCGGCGTCGTCTGCCCGCCCGAGGCCGACCTGCTCGGCACCGTCGCGGCGATCGCCCCGCCGCTCGCCGCGGGCAACGTCGTCGTGGCGCTCCTGTCCGAGCGCTGGCCGACCGCCGGCCTCGACCTGGGGGAGGCCCTCGGCGTCTCCGACGTGCCGAAGGGCGTCGTCGCGCTGCTCTCCGGACGCACCGCCGAGCTGGCGCCGGCGCTCGCGGCGCACCGCGGCGTCGACGGGCTGCTGGACGCCTCCGGCGACGCCGACCTGCGCGGCGAGCTCGGCCGCCTGGGCGCCGAGACGATCAGCCGTGTGCGCCACGTCGCGCCGGCGGCGCTCGCGGCGGCGGAGACCCGGCTGTCGCTCTCGCGCATCGAGCCCTGGACCGAGCTGAAGACCGCCTGGCACCCCGTCGGGGCGTGAGGACGGGGCCCGGCGGGCACGCCGTCCGCCGGGCCCTCAGCTCTGCAGGATCCCCATGACGCGGTCGAAGCGGCCGGCCTGCAGGTCGGCCCGCGGCAGCACGAGGTAGAGGGCCCCGACGTCGCCGAAGCGCAGGCCGTCGGGCTCGCCGAGCTGGGCCAGGAACGCCCAGCCCTCGCCCGCCAGCTCGGCCGCGGAGTAGCGCTCGCGCGTGGCGGGGAAGCCCTGCACCAGCCAGTACGGGACCTCGTCCAGCACGGGGCCCTGGATCGGGCGCTCGGCGCCGAGGAGCCGGTCGCCGTACTCCTGCTGCAGCGCGTCGTCCAGCTCGTAGGCGGGCACGCCGTCCGGCACGTCGTCCGTGTCGAGCGTGGCGTCCGGCGCGGGGAACGGCACGACGGTGGCCGCCTGGGGCACGCCCGCCGCGCGCTCGGCGCCGTCCGGCGTCGCCGCGGGCACGGGCGCGTGCTCCGGCGGGACGAGGAAGACCCGCGTGGCGGCGACGAAGTCCATCCGCTCGAGCTCGTGGAAGGCGGTGTCCCAGAAGACGAGCAGGACGCCGGCGCGGGGGAGGGGCGCCAGCGGCGGGACGGCGGCCAGGTCGAGCGCCGCGACGAAGGACAGCGGGCGGCCGTCGGGGGCGTGCGGCCACGGCTCGTCCGGGGGCAGCAGCGGGTCGCCGCCGATCCGCAGGCGCGGGTCGGTCGCGCCGTCCGGGGAGAGCGCGATGCCGTCGACCATCCGGTCGACGTACCGCCCGGCGAGCGCGGCGGGAAGGCCGTGGGCCTGCAGCGCCCGGGCGACCGCGGCGCGCTGCGCGTCCGGGGTGGCCCCGGCGCGCGCGAGCGTCCGCAGCTCGGCGAAGACGTCGCGCCCCACGCCGTCGTCGGCGGCGGACGGCGCGGGGTCCCGGCGGCGGAGGCGATCGAACAGGCCCATGGCCGCACCCTACGCGGCGGCCCCGTAGGGTCGGCGACGCGGCGCGCGCCGCACCGCCGCTTCGTCCTCGGCCCCCACGGGTATCCGGGGGTCGGCGCCGGGCCGGTCCGCGCGCCGGCCGGACAGCGACCGAAGGGGCCCGATGAGCACGAACACCGCCGGAACCGACCTGGACGAGCTCGTCCGCGCGGTCGAGGACCGCAACCCGGGCGAGCCCGAGTTCCACCAGGCCGTCCGCGAGGTGCTCGCCCCGCTCGGCCCGGTGCTCGAGCGGCACCCCGAGTACGTGAAGGCGCGGATCCTGGAGCGGCTCGTCGAGCCCGAGCGGCAGGTGATCTTCCGCGTGCCGTGGGTCGACGACGGCGGCGACGTGCACGTCCAGCGGGCGATGCGCGTCGGCTTCAACTCCGCGCTCGGGCCGTACAAGGGCGGCATGCGCTTCAACCCCGACGTGACGCTGGGGACGATCAAGTTCCTGGGCTTCGAGCAGGTCTTCAAGAACGCGCTGACCGGGCTGGCGATCGGCGGCGGCAAGGGCGGCGCGGACTTCGACCCGAAGGGCCGCTCCGACGACGAGGTCATGCGCTTCTGCCAGTCGCTGATGACCGAGCTGTACCGCCACATCGGCCCGGACCAGGACGTCCCCGCCGGCGACGCGGGCGTGGCGGCGCGCGAGATCGGCTTCCTCTTCGGCCAGTACAAGCGCATCACCGGCACGTACGCGGCGGGCGCGCTGACCGGCAAGGGCACGGGCTGGGGCGGCGCGCAGGTGCGGACCGAGGCGACGGGCTACGGGCTCGTCTACTTCGTCCGCGAGATGCTCGCCGGCCGGTACGAGGAGCTGGACGGGCGCACCGTCGTCGTGTCCGGCGCGGGCAACGTCTCGATCTACGCGATCGAGAAGGCGCAGGCGCTCGGCGCGACGGTCGTCGGCTGCTCGGACTCCAGCGGCGCGCTGCACGACCCGGACGGCCTGGACCTGGACCTGATCAAGCAGCTCAAGCTGACCGAGCGCGGGCACCTGGGCGCGTACGTCGAGCGCCGCGGCGGCGAGGCGTCGTTCGAGGAGGGCGCGACGCCGTGGCGGATCCCCTGCGAGATCGCGCTGCCCTGCGCGACGCAGAACGAGCTGGACGAGAAGGACGCCAAGGCGCTCGTCAAGGGCGGCGTGCGGGTGGTCGCCGAGGGCGCGAACATGCCGTGCACCGACGAGGCCGTCGCGGTCTTCCAGGACGCCGAGGACGTGCTCTACGCGCCCGGCAAGGCGTCGAACGCGGGCGGCGTCGCGGTCTCCGCCTTCGAGATGGAGCAGAACGCGTCGCGCAACGGCTGGACGTTCGAGAACACCGACGAGCGGCTGCAGGCGACGATGAAGCAGATCCACGAGACCTGCCGCCGCACCGCCGCCGAGCACGACCACGAGGGCGACTACGTCGCGGGCGCGAACATCGCCGGCTTCCTGCGCGTGGCGGACGCGATGCTCGCCCAGGGCGTGGTCTGAACCCGGGGCCGCGGCGGGCCGCGCGCGTCGGCCGCCGCGGCGAGCGCCGCCGCGCCAGGTCGTGAAGGGATCGTGAAGTCGACGCCCGCGGGGTTGGCCCGGGCGGGCCGGTCGTGGTTGGATCGGGGCCGGCAGTGCCCTCGCGGCACCGCCGCATCCCCCACCCGCGACGGCCGTCCCCGCCGTCGCACGGCGGCGCCCCGCGCGCCCCGATCCCCCAAGAGAGCACCGAACGAGGAGCTTCCTGTGTCTCGGACCCCGTACCCGGACGGCCGTCGGCCGTCCTCGCCCGCCGTGCCCGCGCGCTCGGTCATCGAGCGTCCGCCCACGCTCGCCGAGCTGACGGCCGCGGCGCCGCCCGTCCCGCGTCGGCGTCGGCGCCAGGCCCTGGCGGCCGCCGCCGCGGCCGTCGCCGTCTTCGGCGCCGGCAGCGCCGCCGTCCGGCCCGCGGCCGCCGGCGCCGCCGAGGTCGCGACGGCCGGCTCGGGCGCCTCATCCGCCCCCGCCGCCGGCGCGCCCGGTCCGGGCGCCCCCGCGGCCGCGTCGGCCGGCGCGAGCGCGCCCGCCGCCGACGCCGCGCGGCAGACCACCGAGGGTGCCGCGGCGGCGAACCGCGGCTGGAACTTCGGCGGATCGCTGTTCGACGGCGTCGGCGGCGGCTTCCAGGTGTCCGGCAACGACGACCGCGTCGCGCTGACCGGCTTCGCCGGCGTCGGCTACGGCGGGTCGGTCACCGCCGGCGAGGGCCCCGTCCCGACCGAGTCGTCGGTGGGCGTCCGCGGCCGCGCGAGCATCTCCGGGCCGCCCGGCAGCCCGTTCTCCGGCAGCGTGCAGGCCGACGCCAACCTGGCCGGCGACGCGTCGCTCGGCGGCGCGATCAACGCCAACGTGCCGGGCACGAAGGCCGGCGGCCAGGTCGCCGTCGGGGTGACGCGTGACGGACAGACCGGCGAGATCTCGTCCCGCACCTCGGAGTCGATGCGCAACAGCCTGGGCTCCGAGGTCTCCCTCTCGGGCTCCGGCACCGTGGTGGTCTCGACCCGCGAGATCAACGACGCCATGACGCGGGTCGGCGAGGCACAGATCGCGAACGCCGAGGCCCAGCAGGCCGCGGCGTCGCAGGTCGGGTCGTGGGTCTCGGACGCCTTCAGCCGCGTCGGGCAGGCGTTCACGGACGCGATGTCCGCCTACGGCCAGGCCGAGATCGACAACGCGCGCGCCCAGCAGGAGGCGTGGGGCAGCGTGTTCGGCTCGACGCCGAAGGCCGAGACCCCGGCCGCCGGGAAGCCCGCCGCGGACGAGTCCTCCGTCGCGGCCCCGGCCACGTCCGTTTCCGCGGCGCCGACGTCGGCCGTCGACGCGCCGGCGGCGGCGCCGTCGGTGGATGGGCCGAAGGCGGCGCCGTCGGTGGACGCGCCGGAGGCCGCCCCGTCGGTCGACGCGCCCGAGGCCGCCCCGTCGGTGGACGCGCCGGAGGCCGCCCCGTCGGTCGACGCGCCCGAGGCCACGCCGTCGGTGGACGCGCCGGAGGCCGCCCCGTCGGTCGACGCGCCCGAGGCCACGCCGTCGGTCGACGCGCCGGAGGCCGCCCCGTCGGTCGACGCGCCCGAGGCGACCCCGTCCGCGGACGCGCCGGACGTCACCCCGTCGGTCGACGCGCCCGAGGCGACCACGACGGACGTCGACGCGTCCGACGCGCAGGCGTCCGACGACCCGTTCGGCGGCGACCTGGGCACATCCGACGACCCGTTCGGCGGCGACCTCGGCGCGGCGGACGACCCGTTCGGCGGCGACCTCGGCACATCCGACGACCCGTTCGGCGGCGACCTCGGCACGACGGACACCGACACCTCGGCCACGGACGCCACGGGCGTGAGCACCGACGCGTCGGACGTCGACACGGACGACTCGGCCTCGGCCACGGACGCCACGGACGTGGACGCCGACGCGGCGGAGACGGACGCCTCGGACGCCGGCACCGGCGACTCCGACACGGCGGCCGGCGCGTCCGACGACGCGGGCGACGCGACGGCCGACGCCGACGGGGCGCTCGGCGGCGATACGGACGCAGCGGACACGGACGACGGCGAGGCCGACGCGTCCGCCGCCGACGCGTCGGACGCCGGCAGCGACGACGCGGCCGGCGTCGGGAGCGCCGCCGGGGATGCGGGCGGCGACGACGCCGCCGCGGACACGAGCGCCACCGACGACCACGGCTCGGCGGCGTCGGACGCGGGCGCGGACGACGGCGGCTACGGCGGCTCGGACGTCGGGAGCGACGACGGCGGCTACGGCGGCTCGGACGTCGGGTCCGACGACGGCGGCTACGGCGGCTCGGACGTCGGGTCCGACGACGGCGGCTACGGCGGCTCCGACGTCGGGAGCGACGACGGCGGCTACGGCGGCTCCGACGGGGGCGGCTTCGGCGGTTCGGACTCGGCCTCCGACGGCGGTGGCTTCGGCGGCTCCGACGCCGGCTCCGACGACGGCGGTGGCTTCGGCGGCTCCGACGGGGGCGGCTTCGGCGGTTCGGACTCGGCCTCCGACGGCGGCGGCTTCGGCGGCTCCGACGCCGGCGCCTTCTAGCCGGCGCTGCCCCTGCCACGGGCGGCGACGCACGAGCGGAGCAGCCCGTTCGCCGAGCGGTGCGGTGGGGGTGCGTCGGTCGACGCCGTGCCCCGCGGGAGACGACGGCGGCCCCTGCGGGCGCCGTCTGTCTCCCCGCTAGACCGGCTCCAGGCCCGCCGCGTCCACGGCGGGCACCACGGCGGCGGACGTCGTCGTCCGCTGCGGACGCACGGGCGGCAGGACGCGGACGGGCGCGGCGTCGCCGGCGCCGGTGACGCCGGGCGTCCGCGTCCGTGCGGGCTCGGGCACGAGCAGGAAGGTGTTCGTGGCGGCGCCGACCTCGGCGTCGAAGCCGCACACGCAGGCGCGGACGCTGCGGCCGGTCGCCTCCTCCACGATCGCGCTCATCTCGGGCACCATCGCGCGCTGCAGCTCGATCTGGGCGGCGTGCACGATGTCCGCGCGACCCAGGGCGGTCAGGCGCTCCTGCCCCGGCGTGGCGGCCTCCTCGAACACGCAGAGGACGACGTCTCCCGTCAGGTGGAGCGTGGTCCGCGTCGGGCCGCGCCCGAAGACGCTCTTGTAGACGCGGGTCAGGCCCGTCGAGATCTTCTGATGCACGCGGGCGGCGCTCCTCGCGTCGGGGATGGTGTCCGGGCGGGGCCGCCGCCTGGACGGGACACCTCACCGGATCGGATGCCCACGCGCCACCGGGGTGGACGGATGGCGAGCGCCGATCATAGAGGCTGCGGAGGGGCCATCCGCCGGACGGCGCCCGCGACGACGCGCGCGATCGCCCGCTCGCCCGCGGCGGTCGGGTGCGACGACGCGTCGCTGTCCCAGAAGCGACGGTCCGCGGCGGTGCCGGTCGGCAGGACCGCGCGCGCCAGGTCGACGTAGCGGACGCCGCGATGCTCCGCGAGCGCCTGGCGGTTCGCGCGGTTGGACGCGACCGTGACGCCGCCGAAGTCGTTCCCCCACGGGTTGCGCTCGGGCATCAGGGCGCAGACGATGCGGGCGTCCTCGCGTTCGAGCGACCACGCGTCGACCACGACCGCCGCGCCCCGGTGCCCGCCGGAGGACCACGTGCCGCGCAGCTCCCGCGCGCCCGCCGGCAGCCCGGCGAAGCGCTCGGCGTACACGGCGCTCGGGTCCCGCCGCGTCAGCACCCCCTGCAGGGCGCTCAGGTCGGTGCGGCGGGCCAGCGGTCGCCCGTCGACGCTCCACGTGATCGTGCCCCGGACGGTCGCGTCCCACAGCGGCAGGCCGACGGTGACGGGCGCCCCGGCGTAGCCGGCCGGCAGGCGCGCCGCGAAGGTGGCGCCGTCGGCCAGCGCGTAGCGGACGCCCCGGCCCGAGTTGCGCTGGTCCCCGCGCTCGGACGCCCAGCCGGGGCCGAACGACCACGCCGCGGGCTCGTCCTCCTCGTGCACCTCGGTCGCGAGCAGCCGGCCCAGGGCGGCGTGGATGCCGCCGCCCAGCAGGCGGAGCGCGGCGGGGGAGTCCCCGTGCCGGCTGACGTCGTTGTCCCCCGTCAGCAGCAGGACGAGCGACGGCGGCCGGCGCGGTCCGCGGGGCAGCGACCGCAGCACCCAGCCCGCGCCGTGCTCCGCGGCCGGACCCACCGCGCGGGCGCCGCCCCAGGCGAAGTCGCGGCGCCGCGCCGCGTCCGTCGGGAAGAGGGGTGGGCGGGCGACTCCCAGCTCGCGCGCCACCAGCGCCGGCCACGCGCGCGAGCGCCGCACGTTCGTGCCCGCCGCCCAGCTGTGGCCGAAGACGGCCAGGTCACGGGGGCGGAACCCGCCGCGGGCCTCGGCCGCCCCGCCGGGGCCGCCGCAGGTCGCGGCCGCGATCCCGGCGGCGGCCAGCCCCGCCAGGCCGGCGACGCCGAGCGCCCCGCGCCGCGTCCAGCCGTCGCCGTCGCGGGCCGGCGCGTCGGCGGACCGGGCAGGATCCGGGGACGGCGACGTCACGCGACCTCCCGCAGCAGGCGGGCGACGTGGGCGGCGCGGACGACGCGCTGCTGCGAGCGCGGGTCCAGCCGGCGCACCGGCGTGCGGGCCAGGCGTGCGGCGGCGCGCCGGTCGACGACGGCCGCCATCCGCTCGTCCTCGGCGACGGCGCGGCGCAGATCCTCCTGCAGCGCCCGGAACGCCGCGAGCTGCGCCGGGACCTTCGCCACCCCGCTGCCGAGCGCGCGGGAGCGGACGAAGCGCCGGATCCGGTCGCGCTTCTCGCCGCGCAGCAGGTAGGAGCCGCCGCGGGCGTCGTCGGGCCAGAGCGGCGACCCGCCGCTGAACGGCAGCCGCTCGATCTCGGGGCAGAGCGCGTGGACCATCCCGCGCCGCCAGCGGTCCATCTCGCGGTCCCGCGCGTCGAGCGACCACAGGATCGGCAGCAGGTCGGCGGACCACCCCGGGCTGACGGTGTCGAAGAACGGCGCGTACGCGGCGTGCGTCGGCGCGGCCCAGTTCGCCGTGCGCTCGAACGCGAAGAACCCCTCGGCCAGCAGCGCCGACGGCAGGCCCGCCCGGTGCCACTCCCGGGGGCCGCGCATCCCGCGCGCGAGCGTCCGCCGGTACGCGCCGGCGGTGCCCAGGGGCGCCGGGAAGCGGTGGATCCAGGCGGCGACGGCGCCGCGGATCGCGTCGTCCGCCGGGGCGGTCGTGAGCGCCAGCCCGTGCGTCAGCCAGCCCAGCTCCACCGCCGCGCCGGTCAGCACGACCGGCGTGCGGCCACGGACGTCGACGGTCGACGGGGTGGCGTCCATCGCCGAGACCCCGCCGGTGACGGCCCGCATCCAGCGCTCGCTGCGATCGACGTCCGTCGTGCTGACGCGCACCTCGTGGTCCAGGCCCAGCTCGGCGGCCACCCGCCGCGCCGCGACGACGTCCCCCGTGTCGGGGAACTGCGGGTCCTCGGCCAGGGCGAGCGTGTAGGTGTGCGGACGCAGGCCGGCGGCGATCGCGGCGGCGAGCACCACCCGCGAGTCGCGGCCGCCGCTCAGGCCCAGCTCGATCGGGCCGCGGGCGTCGCGGGCGACGGCGGCGAGGGTGCCGCGCAGCAGGTCGGCGCCGGCCTCGACGTCGCGGTGCACGGGCCGGGCGGCGGCCTGCAGCGCGACGTCGACGAGCCGGCAGGACGAGGGGCGCAGCACGCCGCCGGTCGCGGTGGAGCGGCCGGGCGGCATCCGCTCGACGCCCGCCCACGGGGAGCGGCCGCCGAAGATCCAGCCCGCGACCAGGAAGTCCTCGAGCGCCTCGGGATCGGTCGGCGCGCGGGGCGGGAGCGCCGCGAGCGCCGCGGGACTGTTGCCCAGGGCGACCGCGCCGCCGGGCAGCCGCCGCGCGTACGCGGCGTAGCTGCCCATCCGGTCGCAGGTGAGCGCGATCTCGTCGTCGGCGACGTCGCAGAGCGCGAAGCGGCCATCCGGCGCGTCCAGCGCGATCGGCCCGGTGCGCGGCGGCGCGGCGTCCCGCACGATCGGGAACCCGTCGAGGACCTGCCACCGCCGCTCGTCGCTCCACGCCCGCGCCAGGCCCCCGGCCCGCTCCGGCGGGTGGCCGACGCGCGCGCCGTGGGTCCGCCGCGACGCGCTGTGCCACGTCGACCGCTCCGCGCCGGCCAGCCCAGGCACCGCGTCGGCCGCCCGGGCCAGGACGGCGGCGAGCGCGTCGACCAGCGCCGGCTCGGCGGGGCGGGGGGTCGAGAGGACGAGGAAGAGCTCCACGGGACCGGACTCAGCCGCGGCGGCGGGGACGGGCGCGGCGGTCGAGGGCGCGCACGGCGGCGCCGGCCGGGCCGCCGGCGGGCAGGATCGGGGTGCGGTGGCCGCGACGGTCGGGCCACAGGCCGTTGATCATCGGATGGTCCGGCACGGCGCAGGAGTCGAGCAGCGCCCACGCGGGGTGCGCGTGGAACCACGACGCCAGGTCGGCCATCAGGTGGACCCCGGGGGCGCCGCGGCCCAGCTCCTCGTCGTAGCCGATCTTCAGCGCGAAGACCTCGTCGCCGTCGGACACGCAGAAGACCGCGGCGGTCGTGCGGTCGCCGCCGCGCAGCTCGAGCACGTGGGCGGCGCCGCGGCGGGCGAAGCCGGCGTGGACGGCGCGGAAGAAGCGCTCGTGGGCCGGGTCCGACGCGAGCGCGCTGCCGGCGGCGCCCTTCCAGCCGCCCGCCTCGAGGGCCAGGAAGCGCTCGGCGGCGTCGGGGTCGGCGCCCGCGTCGACGAGCGCGAGGGGCGCGCCGACCGCGCGCTCGAGGATCCGGCGGGTGCGCCGCAGCTCGCGGCGGTGCTTGCCGCCGACGTGCTCGGCCACGTACGTGTCCTCGGGGCGGCGGCGGACCACGGCGCGCTCGTAGCCGCCGTGCACGAACGGGCCGCCGGGGCCGGCGTCCAGCAGCGCGTCGACGAGCGGCCCGTCCGTCGCGTTCTCCAGCGCCAGGAACGCGCGGCCGGCGCGGCGGGCGGCGCCGCGCAGCGCCCGGGCGACGACGGGAACCGCGCCGCGCCGCACGAGCGGCGTCCACGCGAAGCAGTACGGGTGCGTCCACGTGCGCAGGCACGGCAGGAGCAGGTCCGACCACTTCGGCTGCGTCCGCACGGGCACGCAGCCCAGCCAGCGCTCGCCGGCCGCGACCACGAGCAGCGCGGCGCGGTGGCCGCCCGGCAGGTGTGCGGCGGCGGGCTCGACGAGCTCGGGGCGGAAGAACGGGTTGGGCTGCACGGCGTCGTCGGCCAGCGCCGTCCACGCGGCGCGGTCGCGGGGGGAGACGTCGCGCACGCGGACCCGTCGCACGGTCACGGGGGCCGACGGCGGCTCCGGGAGCGGGGGCGCGGCGACCCGGGCGGGCGCCGCCTGACCGACGGCGCTCACGCGAGGGCCTCCGTCCGGCTCCGGCCGCGGAGCGCGAGGCCCAGCAGGGCCGGGCCGAGCGCCAGCAGCGTCCACAGCTGGCGGTTGGCGGTCACGGGCAGGAACATCCCGGCGGTCACGATCGCCACCTGGGCGACGAGCACGAGCTGCGCCAGGAACGCCAGCTCGTCGTCGCCGTGGCGCCCGAGCAGCCGGGCGGCGCGGAGGGTGGCGGCGACGCACGCGCCGACGGCCAGCAGCACGAGCGCGAGCCCGACGACGCCCGTCTCGGCCAGCGCCTCGAGCACCAGGTTGTGCGGCGGCATCGGGTCGACGGTCACGAAGTCGGGGGCGTCCAGCGCGCCCAGCCGCAGGGCGTAGCGCGGCGAGACGACGGTGAAGTTGCCGACGCCCACGCCGCCGACCGGGTGGTCGTGCCAGACGGCGACGGCGGCCTTCCAGATGTCGGTGCGGCCCGTGCTGTCTCCGCCCTGCGTGCGCTCGAGCAGCCCCGGCTGCAGGGCGACGAAGAGCGCCAGGCCCGCGACGGCGACCGCGATGCCCGCCGCGATCGCGCGCCGCCGGCCGCGGCAGACGACGAGGGCGGCGAGCGCCGCCACCGCCAACGCCACCACGCCGCTGCGGGACTGCGTGCCGACGAGCCCGTACAGGAGCAACGCTCCGAGCCCCGCCACGACCAGCCGCAGGTCGGCGCGCCGGGTCATCCGCCACACCGCGGGCACGAGGACGAGGGCGCTCGCGGCGGTCGCGCCCAGCAGGTTCGCCGAGAAGTTCGCCACCTCCAGGCGGCCGTTCGACGGGTCGGCGTGCGCGTACGAGCTCGGGCCGAGCACGATCGCGGCCAGCACGATCCCCGCCGCCCCCGCCACGTAGGCGGCGACGACGATCCGCACCGTCCGCGGGCGGTCCGCGCCCGTGGCGATGATCGGCACCGCGACGACCGCCGCGAAGACCTGCCACATCCGCGACGCCGCCAGACCGCCGTCCGGCGCCCAGGCCGCCGTGGCGCCCATCCACGCGAAGAGGATCCACGGCGCCCACAGCGCCAGGCGCCCCGGGCCGCGCAGCGCGACCAGCTGCGCCCGCCGGGCGGGCAGCGTCGCGAACCACGCGAAGCCGACGACGGCCGTCGACGCGGCGGGCACGCCGATCATCCCCGGCAGCCCCGAGACGAAGATGAGCGCCACGAGCCCGCCGAGCGCGACGGGCAGGCTGAGCAGCACGACGGCGGCGAAGACGACGGCCACGCAGCCGGCCACGCCGAGCGCGGGGTCGTACGCGACGAGGGCGCCGAGCGCGGCCGCGAGCGGGACGAGCAGGGCGCCGGCGACGACCGGCGTCAGCGCCGCCGGCGTCCAGGGGCCGTGGGGGGCCGCGGTGGCCATCAGGCGCCCAGCGCCTCGAGGTACACGTCCTCGACGTCGCGGGCGACGGCGTCCCAGGTGAAGACCCGCCGGCGGCGGGCCTGCGCGGCCCGGGCGCGGGCCGCGGCGGCGGCCGGCGCGTCGAGCGTCCGGACCACCGCCGCGGCCATCGCCGCGGCGTCGCCGGCGGGCACCACGAGCCCGTGCTCGCCGTCGACGACCAGCTCGCGGTTGCCGCCGGCGTCCGTCGTGACGATCGGCGTGCCGGACTCCATGTACTCCAGCAACGCGAGCGGCAGGTTCTCGTGGTGCGACGACAGCAGCGCGACGTCGGCGCCGCCGAGCAGGTCCATCACGTCGTGCCGACGGCCCAGGAAGCGGACCGCGTCGGCGACGCCCAGCGCGCGGGCCCGCCGCTCGATGGCCGGCCGGGTGCCGACCTTGTCGTGCACCTCGCCCTCGCCGGCCAGCACGAGCACCGCGCGCGGGTGGTGCTCGCGCACCCGGGCGAGCGCGTCCACGGCCACCTCGTGCCCCTTCTCGGGCCGCAGCATCGCGGCGATCAGGATCACGGGCGCGTCGTCGTGCACGCCCATGCTCGCGCGCACGGCCCGGCGGTCGTCGCTGGGCTGCGGCATCGTCGCCGGCGCCGCGTTGGGGACGACCCGGATCTTGCCGGCCGGCACCCGCTCGTTCGTGACGAGCGAGCGCTTCGACCACGCCGAGGGGACGATCACGCGGTCGGCGAACGGGCCGACGACGAAGGGGTTGACGAGCGCCTCGGCGCCGTGGGCCCGCACGCCGCCCTCGCGGGCGAACGGGGTCTGCTCGTGGGCCACCCAGGCGCCGACGCCGCCGGTGGCGCGCAGCGTCGGGCCCCAGAAGTTCGAGCCGTTCAGGTGCGTGTGGAGCACGTCGTAGCGCGTGCGGCGCAGGTGCCCGACCAGCCGACGCCACTGCCACACGCGAGCGGTGCTCGTGCGCCCGAGCGACACGAGGCCGACGTTCGCGTCGGCCAGCCGTCGCACGGTGCCGGCGAACATCTCGGCGTCGTGGTGGGCGGGCGAGAGCCGCGACGAGATCATCGTGACGTCGTGGCGCTCGGCCAGGCGCACGGCGATCTCGACGGCGGCGCGCTCGGCGCCGCCGCCGACGATCCAGTCGACCATCGCGGCGATCCGCAGGCGGGCGGGCGGGGCGGTCATCGGGACTCCGGGGGGTGGGGGGACGGCGCGCGGACGGGCGGGCGCGGCGGGAGCGGCGACGCTCACGTGGCCGGCACGCGGGGACGACGGCGGGGGACGAGCGCCACGAGCTCGGCGGCCACGGTGCGCGTGGACCCGGGGGCCAACAGGCGCATCGCCGCGAGGGCGCCGGCCAGCGCGACGGGCACGGCGGCGGCGAGCAGCGCGGGCGCGGGCGCGGCGGTCCACGCGCGCTGCAGCAGCTCGAGGGCGGCGGCGGTGCCGAGCGTGGCGGCGGCCGCCGGCCGCAGGGCGCGGGCGACGGGCGCCAGGCGGATGCCGACGGACCAGCGGGTCCAGACGAGGAAGAGCGCGACGAACGCGACGGTCGCACCCGTGCCGACCCACGCGACGCCCACGATCCCGAGCGGCGCGGCGAGCGCCATCGCGCCGATCATGAGCGGCACGTGCACGACGTTGAGGAGCAGCAGCGTCGCGGTCTTCCCCGACGCCTTGCCGGCGTCGCCGAGCGGGAAGACGATCGTGCTCAGCCCGACGGTGCACGCGACGGCGGTCAGGACCGGGGCCGCGGCGGACCAGCGCTCGGGGAAGAGCGTCGCGACGATCGGCCCGGACAGGACGGCGACGCCGGCGGCGAGCGGCAGCGCGTAGAGCGCCAGGTAGCCCGTCATCCGGGCGGCGGTCTCGTCCACGCGGGTGTCCTCGCCGCGGTGCAGCCTCGCGAGCGCGGGGAAGGCGACGACCGAGATCGTCCACGCGACGTTCGACAGGACCAGCTCGGGCAGGCGGAACGCCATGGTGTACAGCCCGAGCGCCTCGTCGCCGAGGGCGCGGCCGACGACGAGCGCGTCCGCGCGCGTGGCGACGATCGACACGACGCTCAGGCCGGCGGTCGCGCCGCCGTACCCGAGCATGCTGCGCACGATCTCGGGGCGCCACGTCAGCCGGGGGCGGAACGCGGTGATGCGCCACAGGACGGTCGTGCGCGCCGCGGTACCCAGCAGCGAGCCGACGACCATCGCGGCGGCGCCCAGGCCGGCGAACGCCAGCCCGATCGACGCGAGGCCCTGGACGAGGCCCTGCGCCACCTGCGGGCGGACGCGGCGGTCGAAGCGCATCTCGCGCAGCAGCAGCCCGTCGTGGATGTTGCCCAGCCCGGAGAGCAGCAGGTTCAGGCACGCCAGGCGGAAGAGCCACGTCGCGTCGGCCACGTGGAAGAAGCCGGCGACGAGCGGGGCGATCGCCAGGCCGACGAGCGTGACGACCGCCGCGAGGGCCAGGTTCATCGTGAAGGCCGTGTGGACCCGCGCCGAGGTGCCTTCCTCCTGCTCGTAGACCACCGTCGCCTGCATCCCCAGGTCGCTGCCGAGCTGGATGAACGCGAGGAAGGTGGTGACGGCCGCGACCGTGCCGAACTCCTCGGGCACGAGCAGGCGCGCGAGGACGAGCAGCGCGACGAAGACCATCGCCCGGCTGGCGACGACGGTCAGCATGGTGAAGAGCAGGCCGCGGCGGATCACGCGGCGGTCCCCGCGACCGGCGCGCCGCCGGCGGGCGGGCGCACGCGCGCCGCCCGGCGGTCCCGCACGCCGCGCGCGCCGTCGACCAGCGCGTGCCGCAGCCGCGGCCGGCGCAGGGCGTAGCTGCGGGTCTCCGTCGTGGCGGTCGACAGCTCGCGCTTGTAGCGGGCGTCCCCGGCGAGGTGGTCGTACACGGCGACGCCGCGGCGGCGCGCCTCCTCCATCGCCAGGACGTGCGCGACGATGCCGGGACGCAGCCGGTTGTCGTCGAAGCGCCGCAGGCCGCTCTGGTACGCCCGCAGGCGCTCCCCGTCGCGGAACCCGTAGAGCGCGGCGATCGTCTCGTCCCCGCAGCGCACGCGGACCAGGGTGGCCCGACCGTCCTTCACCAGCCGCGGGGCCAGCTCGCGGTGGAAGCCGGCGAACGCGGCGCTGGCGAAGATCCCGGGGCGCCCGGCGGCCCGCCACGCGTCCTGGTGCAGGGCGATCAGGTCCTCCAGCACGCCGCGCGCGGCGGTCGCGTCGGTGGCCCACTCGAGCGTCAGCGGGCCGCGGGCCTCCATCGCCCGCAGGCTGGTCCGCACCCGGCGCCGCGGGCCGCCGCGCAGGCCGCCCGGCACGTCCTGGTCGTCCGCCAGCGCGTGCAGCCGGTACTCGTACGCGGGCATCGTCTCGACCGCGACCCGGGCGGCCGGCCACGCGTCGACGGTCGGCGCGAGCGCGGCCGCGTCGGCGCGCTCCACGCGCAGCTCGTCCCAGCCGCGGCGGGCGCGCGCGGCGGCGACGACCGCCGCCAGCACGGCCGCGTCGTCGCCGGGCCGCGCCGCGGGCAGGTTCGCTTCGGGGCACAGCCGCTCCGCGCCGGGCTCGCCGCCGGTGCCGACGTGCAGGCGCCGCACGGGGAGCGGGCCGTAGCGCCGCACGCCGCGGGTGAGCAGCGTGGCGCCGCGCACCGCGCCCGCCGCGTCCTCGACGACCAGCAGCTCGTGCGCGATCCGCGGGCCGAAGTGCGTCAGCCAGGCGCGCGTCCACGCCCAGGTGCGGGAGACGGGCAGCGTCGGGCGGGCCGCCTCGATCGTCGCCCATGCGGCCGCGGCGCGCGCGAGCGCCTCGGCCGTCGGGCGGCCGTCCGGACCGGACGGCAGCGCGCGCACGCGCAGCGGGCCGGCCGTCATGCGGCGGGGCGCAGCAGGGGGCGGGGGAGGGCGGCGCGCAGCCGCCGGCGCCGCGGCAGCGCGACGACGGCCGAGGCGAGGAAGCCGGCGCCCCACGCCAGGTGCATCGTCACGAGCGCCGCGGCGAGCGGCGCCGCGTCGCGCGGGCGCGGGCGCAGGCGGACCACCTGCAGCACGACCGCGAGGGCGTAGACCGCGGCCGCCGCGCGACCGGCGACGCCGAGCGGGCCCGGCAGCGCCGCGGCGGCCAGCGCCGCCGGCAGCGCCGCCGCGGCCAGACGGGCGGGGCCGCACGAGCGCGGGTGGCGGGCGAACGTGCGGGCGCGGAAGCGGCCGTAGCGCCAGTACTGGCGGGCCAGGCGGCGCAGGGAGTCCCGCGGCGCGTACGCCGCGCCCATCTCGCGGCGGCAGACGATCCGCCCGCCGCGCGCCAGCACGCGCGCCGCCATCTCGGAGTCCTGGTTCACGGGCCAGTCGCCGTCCCAGCCGCCGAGGGCGTCGAGCGTGTCGCGGCGCCACATCCCGGTGAAGACGCTCGTGGTCAGCGGCCACTCCTCGGGCGCCGCGGCGTCCGCGGCGCGCCACTTGTCGGACGCGCCGCGGCCCAGGCCGCCGCCGAGCGCGCGGGCGACGACGGACGACCAGTAGCCGTGGCCGGTCGGCACCTGCGGGCCGGCGACCCAGTCGACGTCGCCGCGGGCCAGGCGCTCCACGCCGTCGCGCAGGTAGCTCGCCGGGTACTCCGTGTGGGCGTCCATCCGCGCGACGTGGCGGCCGCGGGCGGCGCGCAGGGCGACGTTCAGCCCGTGCGCGGTGGTGCGGCGCGGGTTGCGCAGGACGCGGATCCGCGGGTCGCGGGCCTGCAGCTCGAGCAGCAGCGGGACGGTGCGGTCCCGCGACCCGCCGTCGACGAACAGCAGCTCGAACGTCCCGTCCAGGTCCTGGGCGAGCATCGCGGGGACGCAGCGCGGCAGGTGCGCCTCCTCGTCGAGCACGGGGATCAGGACGCTGACGTCGACCGTCGGCCGCGCGGGGGCCACGGACGGCGGCTCCACGCCCGCGGGGGACCCCGGGGCGCCGCCCGCCGGACGCCGCGCCGGGCGGACCGGGGCGGCCGGGGGCGCGAGGGGCGTCCGCGGGCGGTCGAGCTGCAGCATGCGGCGGATGCTGCCCGGCGGCCCGCGGCGCGCCCATCGGGCGATCGGGCGGGCCGGGCGGGGAGCGGCCGCCCCCCGGACCGTCGGCGGGGCGGGCGGATCGTGCGCTCCCCCGATCGGCGGACCGCGCCGGCCGCGCCGGTCGAGCCGTCGGCGGCCGCGTACGCTGCCGGGCGTGCCGCAGCGGACCCCGCCGCCGCGCCCGGGCCGTCCCCGGGTGGGCTACCTCGTCTCGCGCTTCCCGTCGCTGACGGAGACGTTCGTGCTGCGCGAGCTGCAGGCCGTCGACGCCGACGGACGCGTGGAGCTGTCCCTCATGTCGCTCTTCCCGCCGCTCGACGCGACGACGCAGCCGGCCGCGGAGCCGTGGCTGGCCCGCCGGCACCGGCCCGGCGTGGCCGCGGTCGCGGGGGCGGCGGCGTGGTGGGCGCTCCGGCGGCCGGTGCGGTCCGCGGCCACCGTCGCCCGGGTGGCCCGCGACCACCGCCGCGATCCGCGGGTGCTCGCCAAGGCGCTCGTCACGACCGCGGTCGGCTTCGCCCAGGCGCGGCACGTGCGCCGGGCGGGGATCCAGCACGTGCACGCGCACTTCGCCGCGATGCCGGCGCTCGCCGCGTGGACGGTGCACCGCCTGACGGGCGCGACCTACAGCGTCACGCCGCACGCCCACGACATCTTCGTCCACCGCCACGGGCTGCGGACGCGGCTGCGGGACGCGGCGTTCGTCGTCGCGATCTCCACCTTCCACCGCGCGTTCCTGGCCCGGCACGGCGCCGACCCGCGGCGGCTGCCGGTGATCGGCATGGGCCTCGACCTGGGCGAGCACGCCTACGCGCCGCCGCCCCGCGACCGCTCGCGGCCGCCGCGGCTGCTGATGGTCTCGAGCTTCAAGGCGTACAAGGGCCACCGCTACCTGCTCGACGCGCTCGCGACGGACTCGCGCCTGGCGGACGTCCGGCTCGAGCTCGTCGGCGCGGGGCCGCTGCGCGGGGCCGTCGAGGCGCAGGCGCGCGCCGCCGGCCTGGACGGGCGCGTGACCTTCGCCGGGCCGCAGCCCGCCGCCGAGGTGCTGCGGCGGCTGCGGGCCGCGGACGTGCTCGTGCAGCCGTCGGTCGTGCAGGCGGACGGCGATACGGAGGGGCTGCCGACCACCCTCGTCGAGGGCGCGGCCTGCGGCGTCGCCCTCGTCGCGACGGCGGTGGCCGGCGTCCCCGACCTGGTGCGCGACGGCGAGACGGGCGCGCTGGCGCCGCCGGCCGACGCGGGCGCGCTGGCCGACGCGCTCGTGCGGGTCCTGGACGCCGACGACGCGGCGCTGGACGCGATGCGCCGCGCCGCGCGCCGCCACGTCGAGCGCCACCACGACGCCGGCCGCGCCGCCGCGCAGCTCGTCGACCGCTTCGTCGCGGCCGTCGGCGGCGCGGGCTAGCCGCGCCCGGCCAGCACCCGCTCGCGCACCTGCAGCGCGCGGGCGCCGGCCAGCTTGCGGGCGTCCTCCAGCCGCGACGCGCCGGGCAGCGCGGGCGTCTTCCCCCGCTGGCGCAGCCGGTGGTTGGCGGCCCACAGCCGGCCGCGCCGGCTCGTCGTCGGCGTGCGCCACGTGATCGACAGCGAGACGGACACGTCGTCGCCGTTCTGCACCCAGTGCGGCGCGTCGGGCGGCACGTACACGCCCTGGCCGGGCGCCAGCGCCACGGCGTCGAGCCCGTCGGGGATCCGCGAGATGTTGCGGTGGCTGCCGGAATGGAAGCGCTCGAGCTCGCGGGCGCGCGTCTCGTCGTCCTCGAACGCCCCGACGTGCATCGTCTTCGTCCCCCGCACCTGCAGCAAGAAGTTGTGCTCGGGGTCGACGTGCGCGGGGGTGACGGCGCCGGGGGCGGAGACGAAGACGAACGCCTCGCGCAGCAGCCGGGTGTCCTCGCCGCCCGGGACGTGCGGGTCGACCCCGTCGAGCAGGCGGCCCAGGAGCGCGCGGTAGCGCGGATCGGCCTCGACGTTCTTCAGCACGAGCCACGAGCCGTTCTGCGTGATCTCGGCGAGGACCTGCGCGCCGGTGCGGCCCAGCCGCGGCGCCTCGCCGCCCGGCAGCTCGACGGGCACGGCGCCGAGGTTGTGCTCGACGAGCGCGTCGGGGTGCGTCTCGGCGAGCGCCACGAGGGCGTCGATGCCCAGCAGCGGCTCGTCGGCGACGTCGTGGACGACGCGCAGCGGCGTGCGGTCGTAGGCGGCGGCGAAGCCGCGGGGGTCCAGGTGGATCATGGGGTCTCCGGTGCGGGCGTCGCGGGTCAGCCGACGGCGACGGTCGGGGCGGGGTGGACGGGCGCGCGCTCGGCCGGGGCCGGCGCGTCGACGGGGAAGTCCTGGACGACGGCGGGGCGCCGCGGGCCCAGGACGTACTTCGCGGCCGGGGCGCGCACCTCGAACTGCTTCTCGAACAGCGTCAGGCGCAGCGTCTCCAGCACGATCGCCAGGTCGAGCACGGGCGAGCGGTGCTTGATGTAGAAGAGGTCGTTGCCGAGCTTCAGCGCGCTCTCCTCGGCCGTCCGGGCGTAGCCGCAGCGCACGCGGGCCCAGCCCGTGATCCCCGGCCGCACGGTGTGGCGGTACGGGAAGAGGGGGATCTCGTCCTCGAGCGCCGTGGCGATGCCCACCTGCTCGGGCCGCGGGCCGACGAGGCTCATGTCGCCGCGCAGGACGTTGAGGAGCTGGGGCAGCTCGTCGACGTGCGTCTTGCGCAGCAGGGCGCCCACGCGGGTGACGCGGGGGTCGTCGGGCGCGGACCAGTCGGCGCCGGTGCCCCGCATCGTGCGCAGCTTGAGGATGGTGAACGGCCGCCCGCCGCGCCCGACGCGCTGCTGCCGGAAGAGCACCCCGCCGCTGCGGTCGGCGGCGACGAGGACCGCGAGCAGCAGCAGGAGCGGCGCGAGGAGCACGAGCAGCAGGGCGCTGACGAGCACGTCGACGAGGCGGCTGAGCGCGGCGCCGCGCGGCCGCAGGGACGGGTCGGCCAGCCCGGCGAGCCAGGCCGCGTCGACGGACGCGAGCGGCACGACGCCCAGCGCCATCTCGCAGAAGGCGTCCTGGTGCATCGCCCGCACGGGGTGGCTGCGCAGCGCGGCCGCGACGTGTCCCAGGACGGCGGGACGGGCGACGTGGTCGGTGAAGACGACGAGCTCGGCGCGCGAGGCCCGGAGCGCGGCGTCGAGCCCCGACAGCGCGGCCGTCGTCGCGACGACGCGGAAGCGGTGGGCGCCGACCTCGACGATCGTGCGGTTCAGGTCGCGGGCCTCCGCGGCGGTGCCGAGCACGAGCACGCGCGTGACGCCCGCGCGCCGCTCGAGGGCGTGGGCGGCGAGCAGGCCGACGAGCGCGACGGCCGCCCCCGTCGCCAGCCCGACGGGCGCGGGCGGCGCCCCGCCGCCGAGCACGCCCACCGCCGCGACGGCCAGGACCGCGAGCGCGACGTGCGCGACGGTGACGGCGAAGCGCGCCAGGGGCAGCGTCGCGATCGCCGGTGGCCGACGGCCGTCGAGCTCGCCGGCCACCAGGACGGCCGCCGCGGCGGCGAGCGCGGTGCGGGCGTCGGCCGTCGCGGCGACCGCCGCGCCGGCCGCGAGCGGGACGACCCCGCGGCGGGCGAGCGACGGCAGCGCGGCGCTCCGCCGGGCCCGGACCGGGACGCGCGGGACGGGGGCGTTCCGGTCGGGCGACGTGAGCACGCTGCGGATCCTGCGCGTCGGGCGCCGCCACGGCCATCGGCCCACGGGGTGATCGAGCGTGCGAGCCGCGCCACCGCCGGACGGCGCGGCGGGCGTCCCCCGGCGGCCGTCCGCGGTGGCGGGGGACGGCCTCCCCCGTTCGGTCGAGGGACCGTCCGACGATCGGACGAGGGGCCTCAGACAGCCCGAAATCCCAGTCTCCATCGGGGGTTGCGCGCCGTCCGCGGACGTGTAAGGTCGCCCCTCGGTCGAGCGCTCCGGCGGCCCCCGCCGCCGACCGCCGCCGCCCCGCACGATGCCGATCGACCCCGACGCCCGCGCCCCCACCCCCGACGACGAGGGCGCCCTCTGGCCCCTCCTCGGGGCCGTCCGCCGCCGGCTGTGGCTCGTCGTCGCGCTCGCGGCCGTGGCGGTCGCCGTGGCCGCGGGGGTGCTCAGCCAGCGCACGGCGGTCTACCGCGCCGAGGCGCAGATCCTCGTGACCCCCTTCCCGACCGGCGACGCCGGCCTGGCCGGCGTGCGGCTGCTGCGCGAGTCCAACGACGGCGAGCGCGACCTGCAGACGGCCACGGCGCTGCTGACGTCGACTCGCGCCGCCGCGGACGCCGCCCGGGCCGTCGGCCGCGGCACCACCGCGGCGCAGGTCGAGCGCGACGTCGCCCTGCAGCCCGTCGGCGGCAGCAGCATCGTGGCGGTGGCCGCGACGGCGAGCGACCCGCGCATGGCCGCGGACCTGGCCAACGCGTACGCCCGGGCGGCGGTCGCCGGACGCAGCGCCGAGGTCCGGGCGCAGGCGCAGACGGCGCTGCGGGCCGTCGCGGGCCGGGCGGGGGACGAGGCGGAGGCCACGCGCCAGGGGCTGCAGGCGCTGCGGGAGCAGGGCGATCCGACCGTCGCCGTGTCGCAGGCCGCGCCGGTGCCGACCGCGCCCGAGGGCCCCGCCGCGCCCCTCGTCCTGGCCGCCGCCGCGCTCGTCGGGCTCGTCCTCGGCACGATCGGCGCGGTGCTGCTCGAACGCGGCGACCGGCGCGTGCGCGACCGGGCGGAGCTGCTGGGCCGCGTGCCGGTGCCCGTGCTCGCCGGCGTGCCCGGCCCGCCGCGCGGCGGGGCGCGGATCGACACCGACCCGGCGTCGCGCGAGGCGTTCCGCACCCTGCAGATCCAACTCGACCTGCGGGGCGAGGCCGACCACGGCCGGGTGCTCCTCGTGACGAGCGCGAGCGCCGGCGACGGCAAGACGAGCACCGTCCTCAACCTCGCGTTCGCCCTCGTCGGCGCCGGGCACCGCGTGATCGTCGTCGACTTCGACCTGCGGGCCCCGCGGCTCTCCGCCGCGCTCGGCCTGCCACCGGCGCCCGAGGTCATCGGGGCGCTCACGGGCGGCGCCGGCGTCGCCGCGGTGATGCGGCCCGCCCCGCTGCTGGCCCCGCTGCGCGTCGTGCCGGTCGCGGCCGCCGCGGGCGACGCCGCGCTGCTGCCCACGCTCTCGCGGCGGATGGCCGACCTGCTGGAGGAGGCCCGCGGCCTGGCCGACTACGTCCTCGTCGACACCGCCCCGCTCGGCGAGGTGGGCGACGCGCTGCCGCTGCTCGAGCACGCGGACGACGTCCTGCTCGTCGGCCGGCCCGGCGCGACGGACCGCCGCGCGCTCGACACGATGGCGGGGCTGCTCGAGCGGGCGGGCACGACGGCCACGGGCTGGGTCGTCGCCGGCGTCGAGGCGCCCGCCTCGCGGTACCACGACGCGGTCGAGGTGCCCGCGCGCCGCCGGCGCCGCCGGCCCGCCCGGGCGTGACGCGCCGCCGCCCCGCGGCCACCCTCGCCGGGGTGCCGTGGCCCGCGACGGCGGAGCAGGGCCTGCGCTGGGCGACCGGCGCCGCGCTGGTCGTCGCGGCGGTGCTGGCGTGGCTCGAGGGCGGGTTCGACGCGAGCCGCTGGGGGCCGGCCGGCGCGGTCGCGGTCTGCGCCGCGGTCGCCGCCCACGCGCTCGTCCGCGGGGGCGGATCCCGGGCGACGCGCCTCGTGACCGCGGCGGGGATCGCGCTCGTCGCGTGGTCCGCGGCGTCCGTGGCCTGGGCGGACACGCCGGGGCGCGCCCTCGACGCGACGGGGCGGACGGTCCTGTACGTCGCGGTGCTCGGCCTCGCCCTGCGGCCGCGCTGGCCCGCGGCGTCCGTCCGCCGGCTGCTCGTCGTGCTCGTGGCCGGCGCGAGCGCGGTGGCCGCCGCCGTGCTGCTGCGCGCCGTCACGGCCGCGGATCCGTCGTCGCTCGTGGTCGACGGCCGCCTGGTCGCGCCGCTGGGCTACGCGAACGCGACGGCGGGCTTCCTGCTGCTCGCGGTCCCGCCGGCGCTGCACCTGGCGGCGGGCGGGGTGCGCGCCCCGGCGGCCCGCGCCGCAGCGCTCGCGGCGGCCGGCCTGCTCGCCCAGGTCGCGCTGCTGGCCCAGAGCCGCGCCGCGCTGCTCGCCGGCGCCGGGGCCGCGGCCCTGCTGCTCCTCCTCAGCCCGCGGCGCGGCGGGATCCTGCTCGCGCTCGGGGCGCTCCTGGCCGTCCTGATCGCGACGGCGCCGGCGCTCCTCGACGTGCGCGGCGCCGCCGACGCGGACGCGCTGGCGGTCCGGGTCGGTCGGGCCGCGGCGCACGCGACGGCCGGCACCCTGGCGCTCGTCGTCGCGTCCGGCGCCTGGACCGCGGCGGTGGCCGCGCTGCCCGGCCGGGCCCGCCGACGCCTGACCGCCCCGCGGACGGGGACGGCGGCGACGGCCGCGGCGCTCGTCCTCGTCCTCGCCGTCGGCACGGCGACCGTCGGGCACCCGGTGGCCTGGGCTCGCGACCGCGTCGACGACGCCGTCCACGGCGGGTACGGCGACGTGCCGGCGACCGGCAGCCGGCTGACGGGCGCGCTCGGCTCGAACCGCGGCGACATGTACCGCGTGGCCTGGGACGTCTTCCGCGCGCACCCCGTCGGCGGCACCGGCGCGGAGGACTTCGGCCCGGCGTACCTGCGGGCGCGGCGCAGCGACGAGGCGCCCCGCTACGCGCACTCCTTCCCGCTCGGGGTGCTGGCCGGGCTGGGCGCGGTCGGCGCGCTCCTGTGGGCGGCCGCCCTCGGCGTCCCGGCGGCGCTCGCGCACCGGCGCCGACGACGCATGCGGCCGGACACCGTCGCCGGGATGGCGGCGGCCGCCGCGGGCGTGGCGGTGTGGGGGCTGCAGGCGCTCGTCGACTGGACGTGGGCCTTCCCGGCCGTGACGCTGCCGGCGCTCGTGCTGCTGGCCGCGGCGGCGCGCGCGACGGACGACGCCGGCGCGGCGGGGCGGCCCGAGACGACGGTGCCCTTCGTCGACCGGGTGCCGGGCGGCCCGCCGCGCGTCCGCCGGCCGGCCACGGCCGCCGGTCGGGTCGCCGCGGTGGGGGCGGGCCTCGCGGCCGTCGTCGTCGCGGCGGCGCTGGGCACGCTCGCGCTCTCCGCGGCGCTCACGGAACGCGGCACGGCGCGGGCGGCGACGGACCCCGCCGCCGCGGCGCGCGACCTGGACCGGGCGGCGCGGCTGGACCCCTTCGACGCCGACGCGCCGCTGCGGCGCGGCATCGTCCTGCGTCGCGCCGGCGACGCGGGAGCGTGGCGCCGCGACGTGCGGCGGGCCGTCGACCGCGCGCCGCAGGACTGGTTCGCGCACCTGGAGCTGGGCCTGGCCGCGCTGGCCGAGGGCCGCCGCGGCGCGGCGACGACGGCGCTGCGGCGGGCCCGGTCGTTGAACCCGCGGCAGCCCGTGGTCGGCGTGGTGCTGCGCGCCGCGGAGCGCGGCGAGCGCGTCGACCCCGACGCCGTCGAGGCGGCGCTGGCGGCCGCGTTCGCCCCCAAGCTGCGCCCGACGAGCGGCTGAGTCAGCGGGGCAGCTCCAGGCGCACGTGGGTGCCTCGGCCCGGCGCGCTGCGGATCTGCCAGCGCCCGCCGACCGCGCGCACCCGGCGGTCCATCGACCGCAGGCCGACGTGCCCGCCCCGCTCGGCGGCCTGGCGGTCCGCGACGTCCATCCCGCGGCCGTCGTCGCGCACCTCGACGACGGTCGTCGCTCCGTCCGCGGTGGAGTGCACGCGGACGTCGACGTGCGTCGGGGCGGCGTGCTTGGCGGCGTTGCGCAGCAGCTCGGAGACGGTGTCGACGACGAGCGGGTCGTCGTCGTCGCCGACGCTCGGGTCCAGGTCGAGAGCGACGGCGAAGCGCCCCCGGCGCCGGTGTCGGTCGACGACGGCGTCCAGGCGCTCCCGGACCGTGTCGACGGCCTCGCCGTCCTCGTGCAGGTCGCTCACGATCGCCCGCAGGGCTGCGATGCCGTCCTGCAGCTCCTCCAGCGCGTACCGCAGCGCCTCGGGATCCCCCTCCCGGTGCTCGTCCAGGTCCTGGCGCGCGGCGATGAAGAGCTGCAGCGGACCGTCGTGGATCGTCCGTGACGTGTGCGCCCGGTGCTCGCGCTCCACGCGGCCCAGCTCGCGCCGCAGCGCCGCGCGCACCCGCAGCAGCTCGCCGGTGCGGGCGGCGGCCTGGGTCCGCAGGTGGACGGTCATGAGCGACAGCACGCCGCTGCCGACGAGCACGCCGAGGAACGCCTCGAGCGACGAGACGTCGGCCGACGCGCCGGGATCCCCGTCGACGGCCCACAGCGCGACGTACCCGGCGGCCGCGATCCCCGTGAGCACCGCTACGCCGTAGGGGCCGTACACGAGCGCCCACGCCAGGGGGGCGAGCCAGAGCACGACGGCGGCCGGCGACGCGCTGCCGCCGGACAGCCCCACGACGGCGAAGAGCAGCCCCAGGTCGACGAGCGCGACCAGCCCGCCGGGGCACCGACCCAGCCCCCGTCGGTGCATCCACGCCGCCGTCGCGACGAGCCAGAGGGCGGCGATCACGCCGACGACCACCAGCTCGCCGTCCACCGGACCACGCATCCCGACGACGATCGCCGTCACCAGCGCCCCGGTGGCGCGCGCGGCGACGGACCCCAGTCGCGCGCCCGCCTGCGGCGTGTGCTCCGCCGCGTCCTGCGGCGGGGCGACGAGCGGCGGACCGGGGGCCGGATCCGCGGGTGCGTCCACGGACACGGGGCTGGCACTCACACGGATGTTGTAGCGCGCCGCCGTACACATGACCGCGGTCCGTGGACGTTCGTACGCTGAACACGGCCCGTTGTCGCCGCTATCCTGAGCCGTTCATGGCCGGCCCGATCACGGTGGTCCTCGCGGACGACCACCCGCTGTACCTCGAAGGCATCGCGGGCGCGCTGGAGCGTCGCCCCGACGTGGACGTGGTGGGCCGGGCCGAGGACGGTGCCGAGGCGTTGCGCCTGGTCCGCGAGCAGGATCCCGACGTCGCCGTCGTCGACGTGCGCCTGCCCCTCATGACCGGCCTGGACGTCCTGCACGCCGTGCGCCGCGACGGGCTGCGCACCCGCGTGGTCCTGCTGACGGGCGAGAGCGAGAGCGCGACGGTCTACGAGGCGGTGCAGGCCGGCGTCGACGGCTACCTGTCGAAGGCGGCCGACCGCCGCGAGATCGGCGACGCGATCGTGACGGTCCACCGGGGCGGGACGGTCCTGGGGCCCGAGGCGCAGTCCGCCCTGACGCAGGAGGTCCGCGGACGCGTGCAGGACGACGCGCCGGTCCTCTCCGCCCGCGAGCGCCAGGTCCTGCGGCTGATCGCGGAGGGCCTGTCGGGCCCCGCGATCGCGCGGGAGCTGCAGATCGGCGCCGCCACGGTCAAGACCCACACGCAGAACGTGTACGACAAGCTCGGCGTGTCCGAGCGCGCCGCGGCCGTCGCCGTCGCGATGCGGCGCCGGCTGCTCGAGTAGCCGCGGTCGTCCGACCGGGGGAGCGCCGGGTCCGCCGCTCGTCGCTCCCCGGTCCCCCGGCACACCGCCCGACGGCCGGATGGGTGCGGGCGTCCGCCGGCGGCACGATGGCCGGGTGCCTGGATCCGTGCTCGTCCCGAATCCCGCGTCGACCCGGGCGCGGTCGTGAGCCGGCGGCCCGCCGCCCCTGGCGGCGGCGCCGTCGCCCTGGCCGCCGCCGCGCTCCTCATCCTCACGCTGCTCGCGATCACGGCGGTCTGGCAGGCGGCTGGCGGCGGGTCGGGGGACCCGGTGCCGGCCGGCAGGCCGTCCGACCGCAGCATCGCGTTGGGGGAGACGTCGGAGGACGGCGAGGGAGCGGCCGGCACCGGTGCGCCGGAGCCGGGGGGCTCCGGCGCGCCGATCGTGGGCGGCGGCGCGGCGGCCGGCGCCTCCCGCGACCGACGTGACGACGCCCGCCCGGGCGCCGGGGGCGAGACGGCCGGCGCCGACGACGCGGCCGGCGGCCGGGCTGCGGCGCGCGGGGACGCGGATGGCGCCGGCGCTGCCCGCGACCCGGATGCCGGGGGCACGCGGGCGGCGGACCCCGGGCGCGAGGCGGACGGCGCGACGGCCGACGGCGGGGCCGGCGACGGCGCCGCGGCGGCCGCCCGGGCGGGCGGCGTCCGCGGCCGGGCGGCGGACGGCGGCGACCCCGACGGCCCGACCGGCGCCGGCTACGGCGAGACGGGCGTGGGCGGCGTGCTCGACCCCGCGTGCGGCGACCCGGACGGCCCGACGGCGACGGGCTACGGCGAGACGGGGGCGGGCGGCGTCCTGGACCCGGCCGGTCCCGGCGGCGCCGCGGACGACGCTCCGGACGGGACGGGCGGGGCCAGCGCGACGGCCGATCCCGACGGGCCCACCGGCGCCGGCTACGGCGAGACGGGCGTCGGGGCCGCGCTCGCGCCGCCGTGCGAGCCGGATCCGGGTGGCGACCCGGACGGCCCCACGGGCGTCGGCTACGGCGAGACGGGCGCCGGCGGCGTGCTCCGCGGCGGACTCGACGACGCGCGGCCCTCGGCCGTCACCCGCGCGGCGTCGTCGTCCTTCGTCGTCCTCGCGCTCGTCGGCGCCCTCGCCGCCCTGCTCCTGTCGGTGGGCTACGCCGTGACCCGCGGGCGCCGCGTCGGGCGCTGAGCGCGGCTCGGTGGCGCCCGTCGCCCTAGCGGGCGCCGCGCCAGCGGCGGCGGGGCGGCCAGCTGGGGACGACGGACGCCGGCGTCGACGTGCCGAAGACGTAGTCCAGCAGCGCCTGGCGGTCGGCGATGCCGAGCTCGTCGCGCACGTACGCGTCGACCTCCTCCCGGGACGAGCCGCCCGCCGCCATCGACAGCGCGACGACACGGGCCCCGTCCAGCTTCTCCGGCGGGTCGGAGGCGGGCACGCCGTCCGCGCTCTCCGCGACGACCGGCATCTCGTCCGCCGCGCCGTCCTCCGGCGGGGCGGACGACCGCGGGCCGTCGCCCCCGTCGGCGCCGTCCGCGTCCGCGGACGGGCCGGCGTCCTCCGCGTCCGGCCCGGCGGGAGCCGCGTCGGCGCCGTCCGGGCGCGGGGATCCGCCGTGGGCCGGCGCACCGCCGCCGTCGCCGCTGTCGTGCCCGTCCCGCGGCGTGCCGTCGAGCCCGCCCCAGGACGCGGCGTCGCGGGCCGGCGTGCCGGGCCCCGGCTCCGAGGGGGCGGGCGCCGGGGCGGCCGTCGCCGCGGACGGGGCGGGGGCGCCTCCGGCCGGCGACGGCGTCGACGGGACGGCGGGGATCGCCGCGTCGGCGGGGGCGGCCGCCGGCCCGGCGGGCTCGGCGACGATCGGCGGCAAGGACTGCAGGCGGTCGCGCTCGCGGGCGATCTGCGCCGCGGCCGCGCTCAGGCCGCGGGCGATGTCGTCGAGCTCGGCGGCGCGCTCCTCCAGGGCCAGCTGCAGGGCGCGCTGGCGGCGACGGACGTCGCGCTCGTTGGCGGCGACGAGCTGGGCGACGCGCTGGAGCGCGGCCTCGAGCTCCCGCGGATCGGACGGCAGGCTGGGCGAGTCGGACATGGTGGGTGCCTCTTCGGGGTGGTCATCCGTGATCGCGAGCCAGGGGGGCGGGCGCCGGGTCGGCGTCCGTGGCGGCGGGGAGGGAGATGCGGACCGTGCGCTCGCCGTCGTCGGCGACGGTCGCGACGAGCGACCCGCCGAGGGCGCGGGCCCGGTCGGCCGCCGCGCGGACGACGTCGTCGCCGGCGGCGGCGGGGACGGGCACGCCCAGCGCGGGACGCCGGTCGTCGTGGGTCAGGACGAGGACGGTGCGGCCCTGGGTCGTGCGGCCGGCGACCGACACGCGCGAGGGCGCGCTCGTCCGCTCGGCGGCGCGGACGAGGTCGCGGACGACGGACAGCAGGACGGGGTGCTCCAGGCGGGCGGTGCGGCGGTCGAGCTCGACGGCGACGTGGAACCGGGCGCGGTCGGCGGCGTCCTCGAGCAGCCGCTCGATGCCGTCCCCGACCGTCTCCGGGGCCTCGGCGCCGCCGCGCAGCACGCGGACCGTCTCGCGCAGGCGCCCCGTCACGGCGTCCAGGCCCTGGGCCGCGGTGGGCAGCAGCTCGACGCTGCCGTCCATCGCCTCGACGACGTCCTGCCGCGTCGCCAGCAGCGTCTGCAGCACGTCGTCGTGCAGCAGGTCCGCCACGCGCCGGCGCTCCTGCTCCTCGGCCGCCATCGCCTGGCCCAACAGCCCGTGGGCCGTGTCCGCCAGCTCGCCGATGCGCTCGGCGCGGCCCTGCCGCTCGGCGGCGACGAGGGTCGAGATCAGCCCGCACCAGCCCAGCCCGAAGGCCACGAGCAGGACCGCGCCGTTGTCGGCCGGCGCGTCGCCGGCCAGGAGGGCGGCGGCCCAGCACGCGAGGGCGCCGGCCAGGCAGGCGACGCTCAGCGCGGCGACGCCCGGTGCCGACAGCCGCAGGCAGTAGCCGACGGGCACGGCGCAGAGGAAGAGCAGCGGCTCGGGGCGGTCGGGGCCGACGACGGCGGCGACCGCCGTGATCGCGACGACGTCCCCGAGCGCTTCGAGGGCCTCCGTGCGCCGGACCGGCGTGCCGGTCCCGGGCAGGGCGCGCCGCCACAGCAGGGCGGAGGTGCCCGCGACGTAGGCGGCGCCGGCGACGAGGAGAGGCGCCGTCGTGGCGGTCAGGCCGGCGAGCGACACCGCGACGGCGGCGACGGCCACCGCGACGACGCCGCGCACGACGACGTGCAGGCAGCGCTCGCGACGGGCGGCCGCGGCGGAGAGCCAGCGGCCGACCTCGTCCGTCGCGCCGAGGGAGCGCCCCCCGCGCGGCGCCGCGCCCTCCGCCGGGATCACGGCCTGCCGTTCTCGCCGGCGAGCGCCACCACGGCCTCGCGGATGTCGCGGCGCGAGAGCCCCTTGTCCAGGCAGAGCGCCACGCCGGCGTCGTCGGCCTCCGCGGTCACGCGCCGGTCGAGCGTCGCGCTGAGCAGCACCACCTGGGTCCGTTCGAGCAGCGGGACCTGAGCGACCGCGCGTGCGAGCTCGATCCCGCCCAGCACGGGCATCCGCGCGTCGACGACCGCCACGTCGGGTCGGGTGCGCACCAGGAGCTCGAGCGCGCTGGCGCCGTCGCCGGCCTGCCCGACGACGTGCACGTCGGGGTCCGTGTCGATGCTGCGGACGAGGCCTTCGCGGAAGCGCTCGTTGTCGTCGGCGACCACGACGGACACGCCCGCGTGGCCGTCCCGGTCGGCGAGCGGCAGGGGCGCCAGGCTGCGCAGGCGCCCCCGCGAGGTGGTCGCGACGCCGTCCGGTGCGTGCGGCGCGCGTCGACGGCGCCCCAGGGGGACGGTGGTCGAGACGGGGATCGCACGGCAGGGGGACGGTGCGGACATGATGGGCTCGCTTCGCTCGGGAGGCTCGGTCGGGCCGGGCCGTCGGAGGCCGGCGGCACGGGCTCCGAACGGACGCGTCGACTCAGGACGGGGACGTGGGGCCGGGTGCCGCGGATGCTCCTCGCGGCAGGCGCCCGGTCCCCCGGCGCGCCTCCGGCACGATGTGGATGATGTACCCGTCGGAGCAGAAACGCTACCGCCAGTGGGAAAGCAAATCGTCTACAGCGTCGATCGCCCGCGCGGGGCGTCTCTGGACGACCGTTCGATCGGCGGGAGGAATCGCCCGGTGCGGCGCGCCCATGCGTGGTACTCCAGCCCGTGCCGGTCCCGCAGGTGCGGCTCCTCCACGCGCAGCGCCTGGACGGCCGCGCCGGCGCCCAGCGCCAGCACGCCGAGCAGCCCGGGGTACGTCGGGTCCAGCAGGGTCACGCCCAGGCCGATCGCCACCATCCCGCCGTAGATCGGATGGCGGGCGCGGGCGAACGGGCCGGTCGTGACGAGCGGCAGCCGCTCGGCCTCGTCCTGGCCCACCCGCCAGGCGTCCCGCATGACGAGCTGCGCCCAGAACGCCCAGCCGGTCCCGCAGGCCAGCAGCGCCGCGCCGACCAGGCGGGTGACGACGACGTCCCCGGGCGTCCAGTCCCACGCCACGCCGAGCAGGTGCAGCCCGGGGCCCAGCCCGACGAGGAGCGTGCCGCCGCCCAGCAGCGCGGCCGCACGCCGCGGGGGGCCGGGGGCGGCGCGCGCGAGCACGATGCCGGTGCCGCCGGTCCAGCGGCGTTGCAGCCACACCCGGACGGGCAGCAGGAGGACCAGGGCGCAGAGGGCGCCGATGAGCGCGACGGCGGGCACGGGCGTGGGGCGATCCTACGGCCCGGCGCCGAGCGCGGCCCGCGGCGGGCGGGCCGTTGCCGGCCGGCCGCGCGGCGGGCCGGTCGGGACGCCGTCGTGCGCCCCGACCGGCGGCGGCTCAGGCGCCGGCGCCCCAGCGGTCCTGCAGGGTGGTGACGACGCTCGGGTCGGCGAGCGTGGTGACGTCGCCCAGGTCGCGCTCCTCGGCGATGTCGCGCAGCAGGCGGCGCATGATCTTGCCCGAGCGGGTCTTCGGCAGGTCGCTCGTCCAGACGATCCGCTTGGGGCGGGCGAGCTTGCCGATGCGGTCCGCGATGTGCTGGTTGACCTCGGCCTCGATCCGGTCGGAGCCCTCCGTGTCGCCGTTCAGCGTCACGTAGGCGACGATCGCCTGGCCGGTCAGGTCGTCGGCCTTCGCCACGACGGCGGCCTCGGCGACGTGGGGGTGGGCGACGATCGCGGACTCGACCTCCGCGGTCGACAGGCGGTGGCCGGAGACGTTGATGACGTCGTCGACGCGCCCGATGACCCAGATGTAGCCGTCCGCGTCGATGCGGGCCGAGTCGCCGACGAAGTACGTCGTCTCGCCGAAGCGGGACCAGTACGTCGACACGTAGCGGTCGGGGTCCTGGTACAGCGTGCGCAGCATCGACGGCCACGGGCGGGGGATGGCCAGCAGGCCCTCCCCTTCGGTCACGCGCTCGCCGGTCTCGGCGTCGAGCACCTGCACGTCGATGCCGGGCAGCGGCGTGCCGGCCGACCCGGGCTTCGCGTCGTCGACGCCCGGCAGCGTCGTGATCATCATCGCGCCCGTCTCCGTCTGCCACCACGTGTCGACGACGGGGCAGCGCTCACCGCCGACGACGTGCCAGTACCAGAGCCAGGCCTTCGGGTTGATCGGCTCGCCGACCGACCCGAGCAGCTTGAGCGACGACAGGTCGTGCGGCGCGACGTGCTCCACTCCCCACTTCATGGCCGCCCGGATCGCCGTCGGAGCGGTGTAGAACTTCGTCACGCCGCGCTTGGCGATCAGCTCCCACCAGATGCCCTGGTGCGGGTAGTCCGGGGCGCCCTCGTACATCACCGAGGTGACGCCGTTCGCGAGCGGGCCGTAGACGATGTAGGAGTGGCCGGTGATCCAGCCGACGTCGGCCGAGCACCAGTAGACGTCGTCGTCCTGCAGGTCGAAGACCTGGCGCAGCGTCGTCGTCACGCCGGTCAGGTAGCCGCCGGTCGTGTGCTGGATCCCCTTCGGCTTCGCCGTCGAGCCGGAGGAGTACAGGATGAACATCGGCGCCTCGGCGTCGAGCGGCTCCGGATCGACCGGCTCCGCCGCGGCGACGACCTCGTCGAAGAAGACGTCGCGCCCGTCGGTCATCGGGGTGTCGTCCAGGCCGGCGTGGCGGACGACGACGATCTTCTCCAGGCCGTCGAGCTGGCCCATGGTGCGGTCGACCTCGGGCTTGACGGCCGTGGTCTTGCCCTTGCGGCGCGAGCCGTCGGCGGTGACGAGCACCTTCGCGCCCGAGACCTCCATGCGCTCGGCGACCGACCCGGCCGAGAAGCCGCCGAAGACGACGTTGTGCACCGCGCCGATGCGGGTGCACGCGAGCATCGCGACGACGACCTCGGGGATCATCGGCAGGTAGATCCCGACGACGTCGCCCTGCTGCACCCCGAGCTGCCGCAGCGCGCCGGCGAAGCGGGCGGTCTGGTCCAGCAGCTCGGCGTACGTGACGTCGCGCGTCTCGCCCTCCTCGCCGTGCCAGTGGTAGGCGACCCGGTCGCCGCGGCCGGCCTCGACGTGGCGGTCCAGGCAGTTGTCCGAGACGTTGATCCGGCCGCCCTCGAACCAGCGGTAGAAGGGGGCGTCGTCCTCGTTCAGGGCCGTCGTCCACTCCTGGCTCCAGCGCAGCTGGCGGGCCTGCTCCTCCCAGTAGGCGACGGGATCGGCGGCCGCGCGGGCGCGCAGCTCGGGGTCCGTGATCTCGGCCTGCGCGGCGAACGGGGCCGGCGGCGTGAAGCGCTCCTGGCCGAGCAGCTCGCTCAGGCGGGCTTCGACGCCGTCCTCCGTCAGGGTCCTCGGGGTCTCGGTGCTCATCTCGGGGTCCTCCGTCGAGATCGGGGCGGGGAAGGGCGGCGACGCGCGGTGGGCGCGGCCTCGACCTCGAACCTACATGGGTGCGCGAGCGCACAGAGCGTCGCGGCGGGCGCGGGCCCGCCGAACGGGCGATGTGGCGCGCCAACGCTGCACGGACGTTGCGTTCCGCGCCCCCGGCGGCCCCTCGGCGGCAGCGGGCCACCGTCGCCGCCGAGGGGCCGCCGGGGGAGGAGCCGGCGGGCGGGGGCGGGCGGCGGCCCGCCCCCGGCGCCGGTCAGCGGACCACGTAGGCGCTGCGGGCCGAGGCGCGGCTGCCGCGCACGCGGGTGCCGACCAGCAGGCGTCCGGTCGCCTCGGCGCGCACCGTCAGGCGGTAGCGGCCCTTGGCGTCGATGCGGGCGCGCCCGACGGGCCGCAGCGTGCCGCGCGGGTCGGGGCACGCGCCGGCGCCGCCGAACGCCAGGATGGAGCGCGCGCGCCCGATGCGCCGCAGGTCCACGCGGCCCCGCAGGGTGACCGTCCCGCCGGAGCGTCGGACGGCGGTGAGCGCGTTGGCGCGGTGCAGCTGGACGCCGATCGAGCTGCGCCCCCGGTCGACGACGCGGTAGCGCACGTCGTTGCGGCGCAGCTTCGCCGTCGGCGCCACGCGGATGCCGAAGCGGCCGTCAGCGCCGACGACGGCCGTGCCGACGCGGCGGTTGCGTCCGTCGATCACCGCGAGCTTCGTCCCGCGGGGGCTCGACGAGTACCCGCGCACGACGATGCGTCCGCCGGCGCGCGCGACGGTCGTCACGGCGGTCGTGGGACGGGGGCACTCCGCGGCGTCCAGGACGCTGCGCGGCGGGTCGGCCGGCGTCGTCGGCGTCGTGCCCTGCGGCGTCGTCGGCGTCTGCGGCGTCGCCGGGGTCTCCGGCCCCGCGACGCGGCGCTCGACCGTGGTCGCGGCCGTGACGGCGCTGTTGCCGGCGGCGTCGACCTGCACCACGCGGATCGTGTAGGCGCCGGCCGCGGCGGGCAGGGTGACCGTGGCGGTGTCGCCCGAGGGGACGGGGACGGTGGCCACGACGGTGCCGCTCGCGTCGAGCACCTCGACCCGCACCTCGGCGGCGCTCGGATCGCGGACGAAGGAGACCGTGAACGGCGCGGTGCCGTCGGTGCCGCTCGGGACGGTCGGCGCGGGGCCCGGGTCCGGGGCCTCGCGGTCCAGGACGACCTCGGCGGTCGGCGTGCGCGCGACGTTGCCCGCAGCGTCGACCTGCCGGACGCGGATCCCGTAGGCGCCGTCGCGGTCGGGCAGCGTGACGTCGGCCTCGTCGCCGCTGGGCACGGCGATCGCGTCGAGGAGTCCGCCGTCGGCGTCGAGCAGCTCGACGGTCACCGTCGTCGCGGAGGGGTCGCGCACGAAGCGCACGGTCCGCTCGCGGCCGGTGGCGGACCCGTCGACGGTCGGCGCGGGGCCGGGATCGGGAGCCTGGCGGTCGAGCACGACGTCCGTGCCGGGCGTGCGCGCGTCGTTGCCGGCGGCGTCGGTCTGCCGCACGCGCACGGTGTAGGTGCCGTCGACGTCGGGGAGCGTCACGTCGGCGCGGTCGCCGGACGGCACCGCGACGCTGTCGACGAGCCGGTCGTCGGCGTCCCGGATCTCGACCGCCACGGTGGCGGCGTCGGAGGCGCGGGTGAACGCGACGGAGCGGGTGCGGCCGTTCTGGTCGCCGGTGACGGTCGGCGCGGGGCCGGGCTGCGGGGCGACGCGGTCCAGGACGGCCGGCGCGGTCGGGCTGCGGTCGACGTTGCCGGCGGCGTCGGCCTGCCGCACCCGCACCGCGTAGGCGCCGTCGGCGTCCGGCAGGGTGATCTCGCCGCTGTCGCCCGAGGGCACCGCCACGGTGTCGAGCACGGTGCCGTCGGCGCCGAGGACCTCGAGCGCCACGTCGGTGGCCGACGCGTCGCGGGTGAAGGTCACGGTGCGCCCGCGGGCGTTGCCGTCGCCGGTGATCGTCGGCGCCGGCCCGGCGTCGGGGGCCTGCCGGTCGAGGGTCAGCGCCGGGCTCGTCACGACGGAGTCGTTGCCGGCCGCGTCGGTCAGCGTCACGCGCACCCGGTAGGTGCCGTCGGTGGACCCGAGCTGCACCTGGGCGCTGCCGCCCGTCACCGTCGTCGCGGCGCCGACGGGGGCGCCGTCGGCGTCGAGCACCTGCGCGGTCACCGTGGTGGCGTCGGACGGGCGGTTCAGCGTGACCGTGCGGGCGATCTCCGGCGACGCCACGGGCGTGACCGCGAGCTCCAGGCCGGACGTGTCGGGCCCGGTCCGGTCGAGCGTCGCCTGCGCCACGGCGCTCGTCGACTCCAGGGCGCGGTTCGTCGTCCGGCGCACGCGCACGTCGTACGTCCCGTCGGCGTCGGGCAGCGTGATGACCTCGGTGCCGTCGTTCCCCGCGTCCGGCCAGCTCTGCTGCACGGCGCCGCCGGCGTCGAGCAGCTCGACGACGGCGTCGGTCACGTCGGAGGCGCGGCTGAACGTCACCGTGCGGGTCCGGGCGTTGCCGGCGCCGGAGATCGTCGGCGCGGCGGTGGACGGGGGCGACGGGGCGACGAAGGTGGCGTCCGCGGTGGTGACGGGCCCCTCGGCGTTCTCGGCGCGCACGCGGTAGTGGTAGGTCTGCCCGGGCTGCAGCCCGGTGAGCGGCACCGAGAACGGCTGGGGGCCGGTCGTGCTGCCGGGCAGCTGCACGGCGGTCGTCGTGGCGCCGTAGCTCGTCGTCGTCCCGTACTCGACGGTGACGCTCGTGTCGAGCCCGTGGGCGTCGACCGAGCCGGTCACGCGCAGCGGGCCGGTGGCAGGCACGCTGGCCGTCAGGTCGCGCGGGCCGGCGAGCGACTCCAGGGTGAGGGCGACGTCGTCCAGGTCCACGTTGCCGCTCGTGACCGCGGACACGTTGGTGGTCACCGCCACGCCGAGCGCCAGGCGGTAGGTGCGCCCGGCGACCAGGGCGGAGGGCGGGACGACGACGGTCTGCGTGCCGAAGGACGCCGACGCCGCCGACAGCGACACGTCCGGCAGCGCGGTGGAGGACGCCGGGTCGTTCACGTCGACCAGGCGCCGCGTCAGGCGGACGCTGCCGATGGCCAGGAGGGACGCGATCTGCGGGCGGACCTTCACCGACAGGCTCGCCACGTCGGTGCCGGACGGCGCGGCGAACGACGGGGAGGTCCACGTGATCGTCGTGGTCCCCAGGACGCCGAGGAGGGTGCCGAACGTGTCGCGCAGGTGGCCGTCCGCGGCGCCGCCGAAGCCGCCGGTCGAGCGGTAGCTCGGCGTGGCGGTGGGGCAGGTGACGCCGGGGATGCAGGCGAGCCCGCCGTAGTCGACGGCGCTCGTCCATCCGCCGTTCGTGGTCGCGAACGTCCGCGCCTCTTCGGGGGTGGGCAGGACCGTGGGCGGGGCGGCCGCGGCGGTCGAGGTCAGGGCGGCGGCGCCCGCGAGCGCTGGAAGCACGGCGCGGACGACGAGACGGTGAGGCATGGGGTCCTTCGGAAACGGTGGGGGATGTGCGCCGTACGCCCGGCGCCGTGAAGCGCTGTATAGCGCCGATGTGGACGGTGTGCACGTCGTCGGGCGGGCGGCCCGCCGATCCGGGCGTGGATCCCCCGTCTGCGAGGCCCGATCCTCCGTCGTTCGAACGTTCGGCCAGGCCCGCGGCCCGCCGGGCGGCCGGGCGGCCTGGCGCCCGCCCGGCGGTCACTCGGCGCCGCGGCGGCGGACGAAGACGGGCCCCCGCTGGTTGCCGACGACGCGCAGCACGTACGCCTCGCGGGTGTAGGAGTAGCGGAGCAGCGGGCGCAGGGCGCCGAGGAGGAGCGGGTGCAGGGCGTGCCGGGGGCGTGGGGTCGTGCGCATGTGGGCGGGCCGGTCGGGGACGGGGCGGCGGGCGGAGGGGGAGGTCGTTCACCTCGTCGTACGCCGCCGCGCGGGCCGTCCTGACGCGGCCCGACCCCGCTCGACGATCGGCCGGGCGATCGGTGTGCCGGCGTCGAACATCGGCGCATCGCGGCGCCGTGTGGGTCGTACACTCGGCCAGCTGTACGCCCGAAACGGCCCGGTGGCGCGAGATCGGGGTCCGTCTGCCGATACTTCCCTGTGGCCTCGTTGCGCTCATGGCTCTCCCGCGGCGTCGTCCTGCTCGGTGCAGGCGCGCTCGCGACCCTTCCGGCCGCGGCGGCCCCGACGCCGGCCGCGGCGGCGGGCTGCGGCGCGGTGCTGTCGGCGACCCTCGACACCCGCGACCCGACGGCCCTGCTGGACGCGCCGGTCGCGACCGTGCGCCGCCGGGGCGGTCGCGCCGTCACCGGGGTCCGCGTGACCGTCTCGCGTGGCGGCCGGACGTACGCCACGGGCACCGCGCGGCGGCTGTCGGGCGCGCGCACGCCCGTGACGCTGCACGTGCGCCGCGCGCCGACGGCCGGCACCTACCGGGTGCGGGCGACGGGCCGGGCCGCCGGCTGTGGCCGGGTCGCGGCCACCCGCCGCTGGGCGATGGACCGCCCGTCGCTGCCCGTCCGCGCGACGCTGCGCGGCCAGACGACGGAGGGCGCCGCCACGGTCGTGCGCGTGCTGCTGCGCTCGGTGGCGGGCCGCCCGACGCGCGGCGTCCGGGTGAAGCTCGTCGACGGCGACGGCCGCACGGTCGCCTCGGCGGCCGTCGGGAGCCTGCGCACGCGGACCGAGGTCGCGCTGCGGGCCAGCGGCCGCCTGACCGCGGGCACGTACCGCGCGGTCGTCTCCGGGACGGCCGGCGGCCGCTCGGCCCGCGCGACGAGCACCCAGACGCTTCGCCTGAGCGCGTCGTCGGCAGGCCCGGACGCGGCCACGCCGACGCCGTCGCGTCAGCGCGCGGTCCTGGACTGGAGCGGCGGCAGCTCGACGGGACGCGACGTCGTCGGCGCGGTCCTGCCCGGCATCGGGCACGCCGAGCTCCTCTGCCGCACGGACGCGCAGGGCCTGCGCGTCTTCCCGACCGACCTGCGCCGCGAGGTCGCGATGATGACCTGGACGTACAAGGACTGGGGCGGCGGCCGCGAGAAGGCGCTGCGCGAGGCGCTGCACGCCGGCAACACCGGCCCGGACTTCACGGAGGGGCTGAACAAGTTCTCGCCGCCCGAGGGCACGTCCACCGGCGAGTTCATCGCGCTCGTGAGCGACCGCGGGCCGATCGGGTCGGGCGCGCCGACCGACCTGGCGGCGCCGGTCGCCGTGCGGGTGACCTGGGCGTGGGCGTTCCCGGGCGGCACCGGCTCGCGCTGCCACGTCGAGGCGACGGTGCTGGCCGCCACCGGCGACGGCGTCGCGCCCCCGCCGGCCGCCGCCCAGGTCGTCTGGCGCGGCGACGCCTCCGCGCCCGGCCACGACGCCGCGGCCGTCGACGTCCCCGGCGTCGGCCGCCTCGACCTCGTCTGCCAGGCCGGCCCGACGGGGCAGCGCACCGTCACGCTCCAGGCCCCGGGCGGCACGGTCGTCACGCGCGAGGCGTCGACCGACGCCGCCGTCCCGTACGGCGCCGGGCCGCTCGTGGCCCAGCTGCCCAACAACGGGCAGCTCGAGCTGCGCACCCCGGCGGGCGCGAGCGTCCTGATCTCGTCCCGGTGGAAGGTCAACGACCCCGATCCGGTGCAGAACTCCTGCGCCGTCGCGGCCCTCGGCGTCGCCGGGTAGCCGCGGGCCGCGCGGCCCGGACCGGCCCGCCGCGAGCGCCGGCGCGGGGGCGGCGGCGACCCGTGGCGCGGCCGGCCGGCGCCGGCCGGCCGGGCCCGGGGTGCGCGCGGGCTACTTCCCGCGCGTGACGACCCGCACGCGGCGGCTGGTGCCCAGCGCCCCGCGCCCGTAGCGGCGCACCTGCTCGGTCAGGTAGCCGCCGTCGTCCTCGCCGCCGCCGGCGGTGGCGTGGTCGTCGGTGCGCACGCACGCGCAGGTGTCGTCCGGGAACGCCGAGCCGAAGAGGACGGCGACGACGCCGGCGTCGCGGTAGCGGCGCAGCAGCGGACGACCGGGCGCGCCGAGCAGCGCCTGCACCTTGTCGTCGCGGTAGTGGCCCGGCGTGTCGTCCATGACCGGCGAGACGGTGTTGCCCGGCGGGACCTGCCAGAGCACGCCGGGGCGCTTGGTCCCGCGCAGCACGCCGCGGACGAACTCGACGTGGCGGTCGTAGTTCTCGGCGGTCCACTGGGCGTCCCGGGCGGCCACGCCGTCGACCTTCTCCTGGTAGCCGGCGGTCCGGTTGGCGAACTCGAAGGTCAGCAGGTCGAAGGGGCGGCCCAGCGAGCGCCAGAACGCGGTGGACAGGCCGATCATGCGCTCGACGTCGGCGGCGGAGGGGTCCGACCCGACGATGTCCTTGTTCGTGCCCCAGATCGACACGGGGTAGGCGAGCAGGACGTTCGGCGCGACCTCGTCGCGGATCCGCGTCACGAGCCGCGCGAAGCCGGCGACGGTGTTCGGCAGGCCCTTCGCGCGCCGGTCCGTCCCCTTGATGCGGGCCGGCGTGCTCGCGCCGCCCGCGCCGCCCGCGTGCTGCTGCACGTAGCCCCACAGGTCGGGCTCGACCTGCAGCACGGCGGGGCCGTCCCCGGCCGCGGCGCCCATGCGCGTGAGCGCCAGGCGCAGGTCGGCGACCACCGCGCGCATCGTCTTGCGGCTGGCGAGGCCCCGCAGCACCTTCTGCGTCTCGTCGGGCGCGGACGCGGTGGGCGGCGTCTCCTGCAGCACGTAGTACGACAGGAACGGGATCGTCCCGTTCGCGCGGGCGTCCTCGACGTAGGCGCTCGCGTAGGAGCCGCCGCCGGTGCGCCACGTGTCCCAGGACCCGTCGGTGCCGGCCCCGCCGGACAGGTAGTGCCAGCGCAGCCCGAAGGGGGCGCGGCCGCGCAGCTTGGCGGCGCCGTCCTCCTGGTCGATCAGGCCGATGGACAGCGAGCGCGGCCAGCCCGTCCGGGACGTCGCCCGCGTCGCGGCGGTGTTCGTCGTCGTGTCGGCGGGGCGGGCGTCGCCGCCGATGCCGGCCAGCTGCTGCTCGGCGCGCGGGGCGCCGGCGACGCCGGGCGGGGCGGGGCCGTCGTCGCCGGCGCTGCCGCCGCAGGCGCTCAGCGCGAGGGCGGCCGAGGCCGCGAGGGCCGCGCCGGCGCGGGCGGGGCGGACGCGGGTCACGGCGTCGCCTCCCCGCCGATGCCCGGGGTGGCCGACGGCGAGTTGATGCCGGGCACGCCGCCGGTCGCGGGGGCCGGGGTCGTCGACGTCGTCGTGGGGGCGCTCGTGCCGCCGGCGGTCGTGCCGGTGGTCGTCGACGCCAGGCCGAGCGCGCGGCGGGTGCGGGCGATCGCCGACAGGGACAGGCCCGCGACGTCGCTCTGGGCGGCCAGCTCGGCGTTGCGGTCCAGCAGCACCTTCAGCAGCTGCTTCGCCGCCGCGCCCTGCCGGATCCGCTTGTCGCCGTAGATGTAGAGCGGGATCGTGAGCGGGTACTGCAGCGACGCGATCGTGTCCTGCGACGGGAAGCGGCAGTCGGGCTTGGACCCGGCGGAGGCCCGCATCCGCGGGTCGATCTCGAGCGGGCGCAGCACGTCGGCGTGGGCCTCGTAGTACGGGTAGCTGACCAGGCCCAGGCGGCCGTCGGACAGGGCCGCCTCGAGGTGCTCGGCCCGGTACTGCCGGCCGGCGCGGGCCAGCTCGCGGCGGTTGATCCGGTCCTGCTCGCGGCGGGCCTCGCGCTTGGCGGCGTTGACCCGCTGCGCGTTGCGCCGCTCGAGCGCGTCGGGGTCGCCGACGGCCTCCTTGCGCCGCTCGCGCGCGCGGTTCTCGCGCCGGATCTGCGCGACGACCCGGCGGGCGGCGGCGTCCTCGGCGTTGCGGATCGCCCGCGACTGGGCCGCCCGGCGCGTGTCGGCCTGGCGGCGGACGTACGCGGCCGTCTCGCGGTCCAGGCGCTCGAGCAGGTCCTCGCCGGCCACGAAGGCGCCGACGTCGGAGCTCGACTCCAGCGCCTGCAGGTCGCTGCGGAACTGGTTGAGCGCGACGCCGCCGAGCTGGCGGCTCAGCGCCCGCACGCCCAGCGCCTGCAGCACCGCGGCGCTGTTGCGGTTGATCGCGGCCGCGAAGCGGCGGTCGAAGAAGCCGATCTGCTGCCAGTTGCGCACCGTCGAGCCCTGGCCGAGCAGGGCGCGGACGCCGCCCATGGTCAGGCAGTCGCCGCCGATGTCGGTGCCGTTGCGGGTGACGAGCACCGCGGTGGCGTAGCCGACGGTGACCGGCCGGCCGACGTCCAGGCCGTTGGCCTCGCACTGCGCCTGCTCGGCCGCCGAGATCCGGCGGCCGGCCTGCAGCAGGTCGACCCGGCCGGCGCACAGGTCGGCGAACCCGGTGTCGGTCGGGGCGACCGACGTCTGGGTCGTCAGCGTGCCGAGGCGGTGGATCCGCTCGACCGCGTGGGCGGTCATCGACGTGGACGTGCGGGTGGAGACGGCCAGCACGCCGTCGGGCCGGGTCGGCAGCGCGGCGCGGCGACTGCGGACCGTCGCGGCGTCCTGCTGCTCGCGCACCTGGCGCGCCTCGGCGGCCTGGCGGTCGCCCTGCACGACCTCGGCGTTGGTCTGCACGCCGCAGGCGGCGAACGGCAGGGTGCTCAGGGCGGCCAGCGCGGCCGCGGCGTGGCGGCGGCTCATCGCGTGGCCTCCGGCGGCGCGTCGGGGTCGAGCTGCAGGGATCCGGTGGAGAGCACGTCGAAGTCGGAGAGCTTGATCGCGGCCAGGTCGTTGCCGCGGAGCACGGTGCGGTAGTCGCCGTTGCGCTGGGCGTACAGGGTGGGGGAGTCGGCGCGGTCGACGACGATGGCCCCGTAGGTCATGAGCGCCTGGACGATCGCCGTGGCGCCGGGGCTGAGCTCGTCGCGCCGCTGCAGGCGGGCGACCGCCGACGCGCGCAGGCGCAGGCGCGCCCCCTCCGGCACCGAGCGGTTGGAGCCCAGGCCGTTCGTCGTGGACGCGGGCCGCACGAAGCGGCCGGCCCGCGGGTTGGGGATCGCGATCGCGAGGGCGTGCGGGATGGTGCCCGAGCGCAGCTCGACCGGCCGGATCAGGCCGCCCAGCATCGGCAGGCCGGAGCCGCGCAGGCTGGGCGCGCGGGGCGTGCCGTTCTGGGCGAGCGGGCCGGCGCCGTCGCCGGTCAGGCGCCACTTGCGGGCGAACGCGTAGGCGATCGTGTCGCCGCCGCGGCGGGCGCGCCACAGGTCCCAGACGATCCCGGCCTGCTCGTCGACGAGGACGAGCCAGCCGTCGTGTCCCGGGTCGGGGACCGCGTCGGCGGGCAGCGTCAGCGTCGCGGGCGGCGGATCGCCCTTGCGGCCGCACGCCCCCTGGCGGCAGACCATCTTGACGGTCGAGCCGGTGCCGACCCGGTACACCCCGGGCGCCCAGCCCGTGGTGTTCACGTACAGGTTGCGGTTGTTGCGCTCGCGGTCGTGGCTGGTGCGGTCGCGGGTGGCGAGCGGGGACTCCGACGCGATCTTGATCATGCGCGCGGAGTGCGGCGCGGGCGGCAGCGAGCCGATCGTGCGGTTCCAGGCGCTGGTCGTGGCGAACGGCTGGCGGCCGCCGATGTCGACGGTCGTCGGGGCGGCCGCGCCGGCCCGGACCGTCGTGGCGGGCCGGGCGGCGGCACCGTCGTCGTCCGAGCCGCAGCCGACGGCGGCGAGCGCGGCGACGGTCAGCAGCGCGGTCAGGGCGCGCGCGGACGGACGGCTCATCGGCTGCCCCCGGGCGCGGTCGTGCTGGTGGTCGTGCCGCCGGTCGAGCCCGCGGCGGCGGCGCCGCCGGTGGTGCCGGGGCCGGCGGCCGCGCCGCCGGGCGCGGCGGGCGTGCGCCGGGTCTTCGTCGGGTCGGTGCGCGCGACGGACACGAGCGTGTAGCCGCCGTACGAGAAGACGGGCCGCAGGCCGGGGCGCCGCCCCTGGGCCACGCCGGGGTAGGTCGTCGCGACGCTGTCCTCCTGGCGCCGCGTCACGAGCAGGTACTGGACCGCGCCCCACGGGTTCTGCAGGGTGCGCAGGAAGGCGGCGTCGCCGTGGTCGACGCGGTCCAGGAACACCTCGGGCCGACCGGTCAGCAGGATCACGCCGCCGGTCGTGGAGTTGTCGGCCAGCACGGCGTCCGGGCGGCGCCCGGCCATGACCTTCACGAACGCGGCCATGCGCTGCTCGGCGCGGATGCCGACGGGGTAGCCGCCCCGCGAGCTGGTGCCCTCCTGGTCTGTCTGCTGCACGAGCGCGCGGAGGAACGCCTGCTCCAGGTTCTGGTACGGGTAGCGATCCATCGCGAGCGCGGCGGCCGGGAACGCGATGGCGAGCGCGATCAGCCCCATGATGCGGCCGGTCGCGCCGTCGACCCGGGCCAGCCAGATCACGGCGACGGTGCCGATCACGCCGACCGGCAGCATGGCGCGCAGCGTCAGCAGCGACATGTCGTCGTGGACCAGCGCGTTGCCGGCGACGAGCGCGATGCCGGTGAGGGCGAGCACGAGGATGCCGGCGGCGACGTTGTCGCGGTTCTTCGCGCGGGCGACGAGGCCGAGGAGCCCGAGGGCGGCCGTGATCGCCACGCCGGCGGTCAGCACGCCCAGGTGCTCGAGGAACGGCGCCAGCTCGACGTGCTGCGCGCCGTTCGAGCGGCTCGTGCCGCCGAAGGGGCGGGCGTCCAGCAGCCAGCCGAAGGGGTTCGACGCGATGATCCAGCACGCCATGACCCAGACGACGAGGATCGCTCCGACGGGGGAGAGCAGCGTCGTCAGCAGCCCGCGCTGCTCGTCCTCGTCGGCGTTGCGCGCGGCCAGCACCCAGGCGAGCACGGCCGCCAGGACGATGGCCATGGCCAGGAAGCCGAAGCGGGACATCGCCAGGAGCGCCAGGAACAGGCCGACGCCGGCGATGAAGCGCGCCTGGTCCTCGATGGCCCAGGTCATCAGGAAGTACGCGGTGGCGGCGAGCGCCCACACGTAGATCATGTCCGGCATGCCCGTGGTGGCGTAGAAGAGCCACAGGGGGTTCAGGCCGATCAGCAGCACGCCCACCACCCGGATGGGCAGCCCCAGGCCGCAGCGCGCCATCGTGCGGTGGAGCATGGTGAGCGCCGCGGCGCCCCAGAAGCCCGAGGCCACGGGGAGCGCGACGAGCGAGCTGGCGAGCGGCTTGACGATCGCGAACGGCAGCAGCCCGATGGTCTGCAGCGGCGGGTCGGTGAAGCCGATCGCGGCGAGCTTGGCGGGGTCGTTGTGCCACACGTAGAACGCGCGGCTCATCAGGTCCAGCGCGTCGCCGGGCACCACGTGCTGCGTGATCACCACGCGGTAGCCGATCGCGGCGAAGACGAGCCACGACAGCAGGAAGACGAGCGCCGTCTCCACGCCGCCCACGTGGACGGGCGCCGGCACGTCGTCGGGCCGACGGCGCGAGCCCTGGCCGACCGGACGGGGCGCCGCCGCGTCCAGGATCGGCGCGACGGGACGCTGCGGGACGGGCAGCTCGGGGGCCTGCGTGCTCACTTGGCGCTCCCGGCCGGCGCGGTGGTCGCCGGCGCGTGGTGGGCGTCGAGCCCGTGCTCGGTCTTCTCCCAGTAGAAGGGGTTCGTGATCAGCTGCCAGAAGCCCTTCCAGGCGGCGATCGACATGAAGCCCCAGTAGATCGGCGAGAACAGCGCCTGGGTGACCAGGCGGAAGTAGCCGCGGTGGATCGTGCCCGCGACGTTCGCGTAGATGAAGACGAAGTTGCCGACGACGAGCTGGACGACGGCCGCGTAGAAGATGAAGCCGGGGAACAGCTGCCGGATCACGTCGAGCTGCGTCAGCGTGAACAGCGTCGTCAGGCCCCAGAAGATCGGGTTGATCAGGAAGGTGAAGGTGCCGCCGATGATCAGCTGGAACGAGATGAAGCCCTTCGGGCCCATCTGCTGCCACAGGCGCACGGGGTTGCGCATGTGGACCAGGTACGTCTGGAAGTAGCCCTTGATCCAGCGGGAGCGCTGACGCACCCAGTTGGGGAGGTCCGAGTTGGCCTCCTCGTACGTCGTCGAGTCGATGACCGCCGTCTCCAGGCCGGCCTTGTACAGGCGCACGCCCAGGTCGGCGTCCTCGGTCACGTTGAACGGGTCCCAGGCGCCCAGGCGCAGCAGGTCCGCCGTCTTGAAGTGGTTGGACGTGCCGCCGAGCGGGATGACCGCCTTGGCCTTGTCCAGGCCCGGCAGCATCAGGTCGAACCACATGGAGTACTCCGTGGTGAACCAGCGCGTCAGCAGGTTCTGCTCGGAGTTGAAGTAGTTGAGCTTCGCCTGGATGCAGGTGACGTTGTCGGCCGACTTGCGGAAGGCGGCGATGACGCGCTTGAGCTGGCTCGGGTCCGGCCGGTCCTCGGCGTCGTAGATCACCGTGATCTCGCCCTCGGCCTGGATCAGCCCGTAGTTGCAGGCCTTCGGCTTCGTCTTCGGCAGCGAGTCCGGGACGATGACGAGCTTGAAGTGCGGCGGCAGGTCGAGCGCGCGGATCGCGTCGATCGTCTCGTCGTCCTCCTCCTCGCAGAGCAGGCGCACGTCGAGCTTGTGGCGCGGGTAGTCCAGGCCGTGCACGCCGCGCACGAGGGCGGGCACGACGGCCGCCTCGTGGAAGAGCGGGACGAGGATCGTGTAGACCGGCAGCGTCGCGTCGTCGATCGCGTCGACCTCCTCCTGCGACACGTGGACGCCGGCGTGCTCGCCGAGCGACCCGAGGACCAGGCGCAGCTTGTAGAGCGACACCGCCAGGTGGAACAGGCCCAGGGCGGCGACGACGACGATCAGCGTGGTCATCGTCCACAGCACCAGGCAGGCGGCCAGGACGAGCCCCATGACGGCGAGCGCGACCCGCTGGCCGCGCGTGGTCACGCGATCGCCCGAGTCCTGCGGGTTGGTCTCGCGCAGGCGCGCGACGGCGGTGCGCGAGTAGGCGTCGCGGTTGACGCGCTGCTGGATCAGGTCGATCTCGGTCGCCGTCGCCAGCAGCTCGTGCAGGCGCAGGTCGGTCTCGCCCTGCAGGCGGGCGCGCTTCTCGGGCGTGAGGATGTCGGACGCCGCGAGCAGCAGCTCGCCCTCGCGGATCGCGAGCGGGACGACGTGCAGCTCGCGCTGGACGGCCTCGGGGACCTCGGCGAGCGCGTCCGGCTCGGGGTCGACGGCGCCCAGGTCGATCGCCTCGACGTCGTGCAGCTCGGCGAGGGCGCGGAGCAGCGCGTGCTCGTCGATGACGCCGGCGTGCAGCAGCTGCTCGCCCAGGCGGCCGCCGGTCTCCTCCTGCGCGCGCAGGGCGTTGTCGACCTGCGCGGCGGAGACGGCGCCCTGCGTGATCAGCACGTCGCCGAGCAGGGACTGCCGCAGGCGCGGCGCGGCGTCCTCCGTCGGGCGGTTGAAGCGCTTGGCGATCGCGCGCTCGAGCGCGTCGCTCGCCGCGATCCGCAGGCGGACCGGCCGGCCCAGGGCAGCCTCGAGCGTGGCCTGCAGGTCCTCCTGGTCGGGGTTGGCGACCGCGACCTCGACGGCGCCGTCGCGCAGGCCCGTCGGCAGGGCGAGCAGGCGACGGCAGGTGCGCTCGTCCAGGAGCTGGGCCACGAGCGGGCCGTGGTGCTCGTCGCCGAGGACCACGAACTCCAGGCCGCGGCGTTGGGCCGTGCGGCGGGCCCACGCCTCGGCCAGCGAGGGCCGGGGCTCGTGGTCGCCCACCGGGACGAGCTGCAGGACGTTGTCGCTCATGCGGAGGCTCCGTCGGGGGCCGGGGCGGGCGCGGCCGCCCGCTGCTGGGCGCGCTTCTTGCGCCGCTTCGCCTGCCACGTCATGACGACGTAGGCCAGCAGGATCACGATCGCGGGCGCCACCAGGAACGCCGCGAAGAAGACGCCGAAGGCGAGGACGACGCCCAGGGAGACCAGCAGCGCCTTCATGCCGCCTCCGTCTCGAGCTGGACCACGATGCGCCCCTCGACCAGGCGGCACGACGCGACCGGCCGGCCGAGCTCGGTGCGCAGCATGCCGGCGAGCGGGAGCGGACGCTCCAGCGTGATGGTGAGGAGGACGTCGCTGCCCTCGAAGGCGGTGACGGCCAGGTCCTCGACGCCGTGGAGCGCCCGGATGCGCGCGTCCAGGTCGTCGAGCTCGTCGAGCGAGAAGACGGGGCCGATCATGGCCTCGACCTCGCCGGCGCTCAGCAGCGGCACCTCGGCCAGGCTCGCGACGTGGCGGGTGCGGGCGTTGTGGCCGAACGGCTCGGGCTCGTCGTCGAACCCGCCCGACTGCGGGACGGCCGCGGGCCAGGACGGCGACGTCGGCGCCGCCGCCGGGGTGGGCGGGGCCGGGGCGGGGAAGGGGTAGGGCGCGGGGTCGCGCGGCGCGGCCGGCTCGGCGGCGGGCGGGAACGGCGCGGCGGCGCCCGCGGGCGGGAACGCCGGCCGGGGCGTCACCGGCGGCGTCGCGGGCGCGGCCGGCTCGGGGGCCGGGGCGGCCGGTCCGGGGTACGGCACGCCGTAGGGGTCGGCGGCCGGCGCGTACGGCGGCGGGTACGCCCACGGGCTGGGGGTGCTGCCCGGGGCGGGCGCTGCGGCGGCGGCCGCCTGGAGCGGGTCGATGGGCGGCAGCGCGACGTGGTCCGCGCGGCGCCGGGGGATGTTCGACGCGCGGTGCCGGGGCGGCTCGGCGACCGGGTCGTGGTCGCCCGGCCCCGCGGCGGCCGGCGCGGCGCCGGCCGCGCCGACGCCCTCGGCGGGCGCCGCCGGCGAGGGCGCGGCGGGCGTGGAGTCGGGGATGGGCGGCAGGATCGCGTTCGGATCGACGGCGGCGAGCTGCCCCGCCAGCTGGCGCAGCGCCTGCTGCGTGGCCGCGAGCTCGCGGCCCAGGCGCTCGGCGACGCGGAGCAGGTGCTCGACGGCGTTGGCCGGCGGCGCGTCGTCGGAGGCGGAGCCGGGGGGCGGGACGTCGGCGGGGCGCGTGGTCATCGGGTCGATCTCGGGGATCTCGACGTACGAGCCCGAGGTGGGCGGTGTGGGGGGCTCGTACGGTGTGTCGCGGGTCATGGGGCGGGTGGGGTGCCAGAACGGCGCACCGTTGTCAGCTTCGGCGCGCGGGCGGCGCACCTTGATCGGAGCGGGGGCGGAATGGACGGTTGTCCATCATCCGTCCACTGGTCTGCGGGGCGGCATCGGGGTTCTCGGCGACCGGGGCGCGGGGGAGGCGTCCGACGACGACGGGAGCTTCCCGCCGCCCCGTATCGATCCGGTGGCGTTCGGGTGGCCGCCGCGTCTCTGGAGCAGGATGACAGCGCGCGTACCCCTTGTCTGCCCCTGGTTGCGCGGTCTTCGCCTCGGGACCGCACCGGAACGCCGTTCGCATCGCTCCTCAACCTACGCCCCCGTCGCCGTGGCGGATGCGCCCGGGGCGACGGGACGCGACGGGCGGCACGCGGACGTACTGGACGCCCGACGGCCGCGCATGTCCGGTCGCCGAGCCGGGTACGGACCCGCGCATGCCGTGGATCGTGCTGCTGGCGTCGTGGATCGCCCTGAACGTCGGCGTGGTCGGCGTCGCCGCCCGCGTCCGCGGTCGTGCCGCCTCCGCCTCCGCATCCGCATCCGTTGCGCGCCCGCGCGCGTACGGACGCGCATGGGATGGCTCGCGGAGCTCGTGATCGCCTGGATCGCCCTGGACGGCGCGATCGTCGCCGGCCTGGTGGCGGTGCGTCGCCGGTCGCGGGCCGAGGCCCCCGCTGCACGCCGTCTTGCAGCGGGCGGCGACCGATACCGAACAGATGGCTAACCGCTGCGTCCCCGCTCACGGTGCCGCCGTAGAACTCCCGACCACACGAGCGGGAACGCGGCGATCGGCCGGGTCCCGGCACCCGGCGGCGTGGCCGCCCCGAACCCCCCGGAGGGACCCATGCAGGCAGTCATCCTGGTCGGCGGCAAGGGCACGCGTCTGCGGCCCCTGACGGCGGATCGGCCCAAGCCGATCGTCCCGATCGTCGATCGGCCGTTCCTGGCGTACGCCCTCGAGTGGGTCGCCCGGCACGGCATGACGGACGTCGTCCTGTGCTGCGGGTTCCGGTCCGACGCGGTCGTCGAGGCCATCGGCGACGGCTCCCGGTTCGGCGTGCACGTGACCTGGGTCTTCGAGCCGGAGCCCCGCGGCACCGCCGGCGCGCTGAAGATGGCCGAGGAGCACCTGCAGGAGCGCTTCGTGCTCCTGAACGGCGACGTCCTGACCGACATGGACCTGTCCGCCCAGATCCGGGCCCACGAGGCCACCGGCGCGCGCGCCACGCTGGGACTCGTGCCCGTCGAGGACCCCACCGCGTACGGCCTCGTCCGCCTGGACGACCGGGACCGCGTCACCGGGTTCCTCGAGAAGCCGAAGCCGGAGGAGATCGACACGGACCTGATCTCGGCCGGCGCCTACGTGCTGGACCGCGACGTGCTCGACCTGATCCCGGCCGGCCGCGAGGTCTCGATCGAGCGCGAGGTCTGGCCGCGCCTGGTCGGCGAGGGGCTGCACGGCTTCGTGCACCGCGGCGCGTACTGGATGGACATCGGCACGCCCCAGCGCTACGTGCAGGGCGTCGCGGACGTCCTGGCCGGCCGCGTCCGCTCCGCGGTCGTCGATCGTCTGGCGGGCGGTCCGGTCCACCCGGCCGCCGACGTGCACGCGACGGCGACCGTCGCCCCGGACGCGCTCGTCGAGGCGGGCGCCCGCGTCGGGGCCGGCGCGGTGATCGGCAGCGGCAGCGTCGTCGCGGCCCACGCCGTAGTCGAGGCGGGGTCCCGCCTGGAGCGGGCGATCCTGCTGCCCGGCGCCCGCGTCGCCGAGCACGCCGAGCTGCGCGAGTGCGTCGTGGGGCAGGACGCCACCGTCGGCGCCGGCTGCCGCGTCGGCGACCACCTGATCCTGGCCGACGGCGCGCTCGTCGAGGCGGGCACGCAGCTCGCCGGCGCGACCGTCGCGACGGCGCAGGCGTAGGGCGGCGCCCGGGGCGCCGAGGCGGCCCCGGGCCGCCGCGACGGCTCCGGCGGGTCGGGGCGCCGGCCCCGCCCGCCGGGCGCGCCTCAGCGGACCGGGGCGGCGCTGATCGGCGCGACGAAGCCGTGGTCGCCGGCGTAGGGCGAGGTCGCGGCGGCCGCCACGACGCCCACGCCGAGCGCGAGCGCCAGGACCGGCCCGGCGAGGCCGGCCACGACGGCGGAGCGGAGCGGGATGGCTGCGGTGGTGGGGGGCGTCGACACGACGGTGGCTCCTCGATCGCTTGTATAGGGCCACCGACGACTGTACGCCTCGATCGGCACGAGCGCTAGTGGCAGGCGCCACGAGCATGCGGCACGCCGACCACCGGGCCCGCGACTAGCGGGCGCCCGGCAGCCGGAAGCGGCCGGTCAGGACCGTCGTCCGCCCGGCCTCGCGCACGATCACCCGCACCCCGTAGCTGCCGCGGACGGGCGCACGGCGCGCCGTGACCTGCACGCGCTGGCGATCGCCCGGGCGCAGCGTCCGGGTGCCGGACGCCACGGTGCGGCCGGCGCGGGTGACGGTCACGCGCACGCGCCGGGTGCCCGTGGCGCGCGACAGCTCGACCGCGCAGCGGGCTGCTCCCTCGCCGCCCTGCGCGGGGGCGCACCGGTACATCGCGGTCAGGCCCGCGCGCCCGCGGGGGCCGCGCAGCCCGACGGGGCCGCGCGGGCCGGGCGGCCCGGCCGCCCCGGCGTCGCCGCGGTCGCCCTTCGGGCCGGCCGGGCCGAAGGGGCCCCGCGCGCCGGGGGCGCCATCGGGGCCGTGCGGGCCCGGCGCGCCCGCGGCGCCGTCCGGTCCCTCCGGCCCGGCGGGGCCGGACGCGCCGTCCGCGCCGGCGGGCCCGGCCGGGCCCTGCGGGCCGGTGCCGCCGGCGGCGCCCGCGGGACCGTCCGGGCCGGCGGGTCCCGCGGGCCCGGCGGGGCCGGTCGGCGCGGGGCCGGCGGTGCCGGTCAGCGTGACCGGGGCGTTGTGGTCGTCGGCGCCCGAGACGAGCGTCAGGTCGGCCGTGCGGGAGCCGCGACCGGTGTCGTCGGCGGGGCCGAACCGCACGGTCACGGTGCACGTCCCGCCCGGCGGGACCGTCGTGGCGCCGCAGTCGTCGCCGGCGAGCACGAAGTCGTCGCGGTCCGTCCCGGTGACGGCCGCCCGCCGCACGGCGACCGGGTCCGCCGAGGCGTTCGTGAAGGTGACGGTCCGGGCGGCGCCCAGCGTGCCGGCGGGCTGGGCGCCCCAGGCGACGGGGTCGGTGGCGTCGGGGGCGAACCGCGGCGTCTGCGCGACGGCGAGGAAGCCGCCGTTCTGCCCGGCGGATCCGAGGACCGTGCCGGCGTCGTCCAGGTACACCGCCTCGCCGTCGGGGTACGGGCGCGCTGGGTTGATCACCCCGTTGTCGACCGAGTGCGTCGTGTAGAAGACGTACCGGGCGCCGGCCTCCAGCAGCACGTCGGGACGGACGGTCAGCGGCTCGTACCAGACGCCGTCGGGAAGGGGCTGGCCCTGCCACACGGTCGGGCCGGTGACGCCGTCCTCGTAGCGCACCAGGGTGGGCACGGCCCCCACGGGCACGTCGATCAGGCCCATGGTGAGCTCGTGCAGGAACGGCTCGCCCGCGGGCATGCGGAAGGACTGGCCGGTGATGTAGCGCCCCGAGCCGAAGCCGCCGTTGGCGATGCCGCTGCCGAACGTGGAGGCGTGGGCGGCCGGCGCGGCGGCCGCGCACGCCAGCGCGACGGCCGCCGTGGCCGCCAGGCGGCGCACGGCGGGCATCAGCGGCCGCCCTTCGGCGCGGCCGCGACGAACGTGCGGCTGAGGGTGCGCGGCCGGTGGCCGGGGCGGGCGACGGACACCTGCACCCGGTAGCGCGCCCCGGGACGCAGCTCGGCGCCGCGGACGAGCCGCAGCGCCACGCGGTGGGCCTGGGGCGAGCGGACGGTGCGCGTGCCGGTGGCGACGGTGCGCCCGGCGCGGGTGATCCGCACGCGCACGGTGCGCCGCGTGCGCGCGCCGGCGGGGTCGGCGAACGTGACGAAGCACGCGGTGGCGTAGTCGCCGCCGCGGGTGGCCGGCTGGCAGCGGTAGACGGCGGTGGCGCCGTCCTCGCCCGCGGGGCCGGTCAGGCCGATCGGGCCGGCCGGGCCGGGCACGCCCTGCGGGCCGGGGTCGCCCTTCGGGCCGCGGGCGCCGGCGGGGCCGGGCGCGCCGGTGGCGCCTGGCGTGCCGGCCGGGCCGGGGGCGCCGGTCGCCCCGGTGGCGCCGGCCGGGCCGGTGGCGCCCGCGGGGCCGTCGGCGCCGGCCGGGCCCTGCGGCCCGGCCGCGCCGGGCGCACCGTCGGCGCCCGCGGGGCCGGCGGGTCCCTGGGGGCCGGTCGGCCCGGCGGGGCCCTGCGGGCCGGTAGCCGCCGGCGGGGCCGCGGTCCCCGTCAGGGCGAGGGGCTCGCCGGCCACGCCGTCCGCGTCGACGGCGTGCAGGGCGGCGCGCTGCGTGCCGTCGGTCGCGTCGGCGGGTGCGTACCGTACGCCGACGGTGCAGCGGGCGCCCGGGGCGAGCGTCTCGCCCGTGCAGTCGTCGCCGGTCAGCAGGAAGGCCGACGCGTCGTCGCCGTCGACGACCAGGCGGCGCAGCGTGCGGTCGCCGAGGCCCGTGTTCGTGACCGTCACGCGGTGCGCGGGCGACAGGCCCCCCGCCGGCTGGGTGCCGAACGCCCCGTCGCCCGCGGTGTCCAGGGCGCCGGCGCGGAAGTCGACGGCGAAGGCGAGCAGGCCGGCGGGGTCGGAGTCCGCGCGGATCCAGGGGGAGGTGTCCCAGCGGGAACGGTCGGTCTCGGTCGTCACCCACTCGACCTCGCCCGGCAGGGCGCTGCGGACGGCTTGGGCGAGCGTGGCGTCGTAGGGTGCTGTGCCGTCGTCGGACCTGCCGGTGATGAGCAGCGCCAGCCGGTCCCCCGCGGTCACCGGCACGCGGGGCAGGGCGTAGGTGCCGTCCACGTGAGGCGTCGGGCCGGTGAAGGTCGGGCCGGTGCTGGACGCCAGGACCGGGCCCGCGGGCCGGTCGCCGTCCCAGCGCCGCACGAGCAGCCGGATCCCGGTGGTCTGCGACGCGGAGCGGATCACCACGCGGTCCAGGTGCGTGACGCCGGCCGGGACGGTGAACGGCTGGGCGGCGCCGACTGCGCCGCCGGACGGGGCGACGGTCAGGAACGGGTTGTCGAGCGTGGCGCCGAGCGTGGACAGTGTGGTCGTGCCCGACGGCGCCGCGGAGGCGGCGGCGGGCAGGACGAGCAGCGCGGCGACGGCGACGGCCGCGGCGGCGGGGCGCCGCGCGGGGCGGCAGAGGGGACGTGCGGGCATGGGGAGCCGGAGCGGCCGGCGGCGGAGCGGGGACGGGGACGGGGCACCGGGCGGCGCGCCGATGTGAACAGTGTTGACTTCTAGCGCTTCTGGGCGGCGCGCGGAAGGTGCGGCGGGGCTTCTGGACGGGTGTTCCGGGCCCGGGGCCGGCCGGCCCCCGGAGCGCGTCGGTGCGGTGGCGCGCGGTGGTCGGCGCGTGCGGGCGCCCAACGGCCACGGGTGCTCGACTCCCGCGGGGGTGCGTGGACATTCGGTCTACGCTCGTGCTCCGGGGCGGCTCCGCCGCATAGGTTGACGCCGTACGACGCGGCGGGGCCGCGGAGGCGAACGGGGGAGATGCGAATGCGCGGCGATCCGACGAACCAGCGCCGGGGCGCGAGGCGGCCGTGCCGTCCGGGCGGCACCGATCGGCCACGGCGGTGGCTGGTGCTGCTCGTCGCCCTGGCCGCGCTCGGCGTGCTGCCGGCGGCCGCGAGCGCGGCGTATCCGAGCGAGGCCGCGTACGTGTGCGCCGCCGAGCGCCAGGACTTCGAGGGCGCGCCGCTCAGCCAGCGGTCCATCCTGCATCCCGGCTGCGGCAACCTCGTCGGGATGGAGCGCTTCGGCGAGCCGGGCATCCAGGCGTACTACCGCCAGTTCGGCTTCGACCGCAACTTCATGGTGTGGGCGCCGCGGCAGGTGCGCTGGGACGTGGCCGGCCGCATCTACTCCGGCTGCATCACACCGCACGCGAACGGGACGCTCTGTGCCGGGGGCCCAGAGAACGTGCGCTACCGATTCGCGCCGCAGAACGACTGGAACGGGCCGACCACGGTGAAGATGTGGGGCGACGGCTTCATCGCCCTGGCATGCGGGAACCTCTCCGCGACCGGCACGCGGCAGGGGCCGGTCCCGCGCGTGAGCGGCACGAAGTACGAGGACGCCAACGGCAACGGCCGCCGCGACGCCGGCGAGCCCGGGCTGGCCGGCGTGCGGGTGCGGCTGAGCCGGGACGGCGCCGAGCTGGCGTCCACGGTCACCGCGAGCGACGGCACGTACGCGTTCGCGCTGAACGCCGAGGCGGACGCCCGCTACACGCAGGGCACCTACGCCGTGAGCGAGGACGTGCCGGCCGGGTACCGCCAGACGGCGGCGCCGGGCGCCGTGTTCGTGCCGTACGGGGCGGCGGACGCCACGTACGGCGGCCTCGACTTCGGCAACCAGAAGGTGACCGACGTCGGGATCCAGAAGACGGTCGACGCGCCGCAGACGGTCGCCGGCACGTCCGCCACGTGGACGCTGACGGTCACCAACCACGGGCGCTGGGCGGCGCCGGGCGTCGTCGTGACGGACGAGCTGCCCGCGGAGCTCGACCGGGTCGACGAGATCGATCCGGCGTGCGAGGCGACGGGGCGCACGGTCCGCTGCCGCCTGGGCGACCTGGGGGCGGGCGAGCGCCGTCTCCTGCGGATCACGGCGCGCGTCGCGGCCGACGTCGCGAAGGGGACGACGATCCGCAACGTCGCGTCGGTCACGACCGACATGCCCGACACCGCGCCGGGCAACGACCGCGACGCGGCCACGACGACCGTCGACACGCAGGCGGACCTGGTCGCCGGCAAGCGGGCCGCGTCCTGGCGCGTGCTGGGCGGCGGCGTCGCCGAGTACGTCCTCTCCGTCCGCAACGACGGGCCCTCGTGGGCGCGGTCGGTGGTGCTGCGCGACGCGCTCCCGGCGGAGATCGCCTTCGTCGACACGGACGACCCCGTCGGATGTGCGGCGGTGGGGCCCACGATCACGTGCGCCGTCGGCGATCTGGCGCCGGGCGCCGAGGCCCGGGTCGTGGTGCACGGCCGCGCGGTCGGCGCTCCCCCGCCGGCGCCGACGCCCAGCCACGACGATCACCTGCTGGCGGTGGACAAGGCGGAACAGGCGGTGAGCCTGGAGGCCGGCGAGCGCCGGACGGTGGACGTCGACTGCCCCGCGGGCGGGCTGGTCACCGACGGCAGCGTGCGCGTGGACGCGGTCGACCAGGGCACCGGGTCGAAGGCCGACGTGCGGACGCTCGAGAGCGTCGCCACCGCGCGGTCCCGGTACCGCGCGACCGTCGAGAACCGGGCCGCGGGCAGGGCCCAGGTCCACGTCGGGGCCACGTGCCTGCGGCCGACGACTGTAGGCGGCGACGGGGCGGCGCACGATCTCGTGGCGGACGACCCCGTCGCGTCGGTGGACGCGCTGGAGCCGGGGCGGCGCACCGTGCGTCTGCGGGTGGGGCTCGATCGGCACGCCGTCGCGCCCGGGTACGAGGTGCGTTCGGGCGACGCGCGCCTCGTCGGGTCGGAGCCGACCGACGACGGATGGGAGCTGACGTTCCTGGTGACCGAGCGCGCGGTCGTGCGGTCCTCCGTCGTCCCGCTCCACGGCCGGCTGGCGACCGTCGACGGGCACACGCACCGCCTCGTGTTCGCTCACCCGCGCCGGGACGTCTCGCTCCCGCCGGGCGAGTCCGAGCAGCAGATCGACTGCGCGCCCGAGGAGAAGGGCATCACGGCCAGCTGGAGCACGCCCGCCGGGGCGGTGCACCTGGGGGACGAGGCGCGGCCGCGCACCCGCGCGTTCCGGTTCCTGAACACCGGGGCGGTGCCGGTCGACGCCGTCATCGACGTCGTCTGCCTGGCCGAGCGGACCGGGCCGCCGCTCGACCCGGTCGGCGTGGTGCGGAACACGGTGCGCGTCTCGAGCGCCACGGCGGAGACGGACGCCGACGACGACGAGGCGAGCGCGGACGTCGTGATCGACCGGGCCGTCGTGGGGCCGGACGACGCGCCGGTGGCGGCCGGGCCGGCGTCGTCCGCGGACCGGACGGCGACGGTGACGCCGGGCGCCCACGGCCCCGAGCGCGGAGCGGCGGCCCAGGCCCCGACCCTCGGGGCCGACGCGCCGGCCGGGGCGGCGAACGCCAGGACGGCGGCTCCGGGGCCGTCCGCCGCCGCCCTGGTCGGGCGGCCGCGTCTCGACCGTCGGGCCTCGGGCGTCCGGGTGCGGCTGCGGTGCGCCGCCGGGCAGCGGCTGGCGGTCGAGGTGCGGCGGAACGGTCGGACGCTCGGGGCCGCCGGGGTGCGGTGCGGGCCCGCGGGTGCGACGGGCGTCCTCGTGCGGGTGCCGCGGCGGCCGCGCGCGACCGCCCGCGGCCTGGCCGTGGTGGTGCGCGACGGCGCGCGCGCCGTGGCGCGGGGCGGGGTGGCGGCCGTCTGACCGGCCGGCGCGGGGCTAGGCTCCGCGCCGGCCCCGGTCCCCGTGGCCCCGTCCGTGGTGGCCGTCAGCGCGACGGGGGCGCGTCGGCGCGGACCAGCCGCCACGGCCTCGCGGCGTCGCCGGTCAGCCCCAGCGTCCACTGCTCGCGCCGGGTGGTGACCCGCTCGCGCGCCCCGGCTACGACGGCCTGCGTGTCGCGGTCCTCGCGGTACCAGGCGCCCTCGTAGCGGATCGTCACGCTCATGGTGGGCGGCGTGGCGCGGCCGTCGAGCGCGTCGATCGTGACGTCCTGCACCCGGAGCCCGCGCACGACCGTGCGGACGCGGCGCGCGTCGTCGTCGCCGTAGAGCAGGCGCTGGACCGCGCCGGGGTCGGCGCGGCGCTCGAGGGCGGCGTCGTCGCCGTCGACCGCCTCGCCCCACGCGGCGACCAGCTCCTGCACCGCCACCGTCAGCACGTCGGGGCTGAAGCGGTCGTCGACCAGCGCCAGGTCGAGCGCGGCGGCGCGGGCGTCGCCGGTGATCGACGTCAGCGCCGCCACGTCGGCGGCCGGGCCGGCCGCGTCGGCGGTCGCCAGCTCGGTGCGCGTGCGGCCGGCCAGCGCGGGGTCGGCCGCCGGCGTCGCGACGAGCGGCGCGTCCAGCTGGTGCCGGCCCTCGGCCTCCTCCTCGATGGACAGCAGGATCCATCCGTCGCGTTCGGCCCGCCGGCCGAGCGTCCAGTACTGCTCCAGGTGCACGTGCGGCGTCTTCGCCCCGTCGCGGTAGCGCTTCTTCCCGTCGTCGGTCGCCACCCACGCGTCGATGTCGGCGGCCACGAACACCACCACCCGGTCGTCGGCGGCCCCCTCCTGGTTGCGCAGCCCCACCAGGCGCACGGCCGGATCCCCGGTGACCGTCACGTGGCTGTGCCAGCCCTTCGCGTCGAAGTCGTCGAGCCGCCGCACCCACTCCGCCAGCAGGTCGGGCCCCAGCAGCGCGGCCAGCCGCCCCCGGTCGCGCGCGTCCCACGCCGCCTGCACCTCCCGGAAGAGCCCGCCCGCCCGCTGCACCACGGCGTCCGCGTCGAACCCGGCGTCGTCGGCCACCGCCTCGGCGGCCGCGGCCCGCGCCTGCGCCTCGCGGGCAGCACGCGCCTCCTCCCGTCGCCGCGCCCGGTACGCCTTCACCACCGCCGCCAGCACGACCGCCAGCACGGCGAGCCCGACGAACACCCACGCCCCGGTGCTGGACCCGCCGCTCCCCGACCCGGACGACCCGCTGAAGCTGCCGCCCCCGCCACCCCCGCCGCCGGAGAACCCGCTCGACCCGCCGCCGGCCTGGGCGAGCAGGGACGCGATGGGCGGGGACGACGCCAGGGCGAGCACGGTGGGGGAATGGTGGCAGGGGGGTGCGTAAGGGCCGGTTCCTGGAGAAGGTGAAGCGCCGGAGCCTGTCCACTACTGCGGCCGCGCCGTGCTCGGTCGTACAGCTGGTACGGCAACGACGGAAGCACCGCGTGCCCGGACGGGCGACTTGCCTGCGCGGTTGAGGCCGTAGGCGAGGCCGAAGACGAGGCTCCACAACGGGAGCATCGAGCCGCTTAGCATCGCCCAACCCGTGGTGGTAACGAAGTAAAGACCTGGAAGGGATGCGATCACGGCTATCGCCATCGCGCCAGGGATTCCCGGGCGGCGCCGGCCCCGCCAAAGGGTCACGAGCAAGGCCGCGATCGGAAGCCAATACAGGACCGCACCCGGTATACCGAACTCGGCAGCGGTCAAGAAAAACGTGTTGTGAACCGGGTACCCTGCGGCCACTACGGGATCGAAGTCCTGCACTACAGATACATAAGCATTTGGACCCGTCCCCCAGAGCGGGCGCATCCCTATCTGGGCTATCGCTGTAGCGTTCAGCTCCCGGCGCGGCCCACCTTCAGGATCCGCCTCGAACCGCTCCACGATGCCGCCGGCGAAAGGCAGGATCACGATCACCAACAGCACTGGTAGCCCTAGGCGTACGAGGGCTGGACGGCGCCCGGTCGAGAGGAGGCTCCAAAAGAAAATGGTTAGGACAGCGGCGGCAAGGTTTGCACGCCCGCCGCTGAGGAGGAGAGGTACAAAAGCGAGGCCCGTGGCCCCTGCCGCACATCTGCGAACCGATCGGGCATCACTCGATGACAGCCCGAGGCAGACGACGATCAAGACGAGCATCGACTTTCCGAGATTATTCGGATGGTTAAGAGTGCCGTTCACGCGGTCGCCCATGAGTGCCGCGAGGTCCGGTTTCATGGGGTTTAGGTCGAGGCCGAGACGTTGGGCCACGGAGGCGACCACTTCGATCACAACGATCGCCAGAACGGCACGTGCAACCAAGCTCTGGTCCCGCGACGTGGTCAGAGCGCTCCGAGCAAGAGTGCTCCCGATTGCCAAAGCGGCCGCGCCCATCAAGAGCTGGATGTACCCCGAGAGTCTCTCTGGGGACGGGCCCCATACCAGCGCGAGTGCCAGCCCGGCGAAGCACGGAAAAGCCAGCATCCCCGGCGGTCCGTGCGGCAGCCTTCTCCAGCTCGGATAGGTTAGTAGGCCGCCCGCAGTTAGGCCCAAGACCGCAACGCCATACGTGGAGATGGTCGGAGCCCCTGCCGCGATGTCGGCCTCGGGTGCCGCGGCCTGGGCTAGCGTTTTCGGGAAGACAATGAAAACGACAAAGAGGGAGACGATGAGTACGCTGGCCCAGTGGGCCCCATCCCCGGAGGCGCTACGGTCGGTCCTTGTGGCGACGCCAGTCGATCGTGCCGGCATCATCGATCGCCCTACTGGCGGGAGCGCACGGACTGGGCACCTTCTGCGTTGATCGCGCCCGTTTCGGCCGAATAACTGCCGTACGTGCCGTAGTAGCCGCCACTTCCGATCGCGCCGCGGCTCACATGTGTCGCTACGATCCCGTACACGCGCGAGCCGACGGCTGACAAGTTGCCGATCGCTCGTTCCACCTCGGGACGTGTGACCGCGCCAAAGCGAGCGACAAACACTACGCCGTCGGCTTTTGTGCTTACTATCGCAGCGTCCGCGACCGGGAGGAGCGGAGGTGTGTCGATGACGACGTACTCGAATCGTTCGCGGAGTTCGAGCAGTACTCGCTCCATGGATTCCGAGCTCAAGAGTTCGCTCGGATTGGGTGGGCATCCCCCTGCCCCGAGCACCGTGAGCGTCGTGTCGCTCCACGTCGTGAGAGCCTCATCGAGGCTGAGTTCGCCCGTGAGAACCGAGGTGATGCCGAGGTTCGACCCCTCGAGGTCCAAGTACGACGCGACTGAGGGGCGACGCAGGTCTGCATCTACAAGGACGACCCGCGCCCCTGCCTCGGCGAGCGCTACAGCGAGGTTCGTAGCGACCGTACTCTTGCCTTCCGCAGGAACGGACGAGGTCACGGCTATACACTTGGGCGGCGTATCTACATCCGCGAAACGCAGGTTCGTGCGAAGTTGCCTGTAGGCCTCTGCGTGCTGTCGAGCCGGGTGTCCGGACGCTGCCCGCAGCCGGTCGCGCGCGTTGGACCGAACTCTGTCCATCTCGGCCAAGACGGGGAGATCCGTGACCTTCGCGAGATCTTCGTTGGTCTTGACGCGGGTGTCGAGAACTTCGCGCACCACGAGGAACATCCAGCCGGCGAGGAGGCCGAGGATACCCCCTGCCGCGACGTAGAGTTTGACGTTCGGAGAGCTAGGCGCGGTCGCAGGCTGCGCCTGCTCGACGATGCTCACTCGCACCGAAGGGCGACCGTCCCGTTGAGGCATTTCCAAACTCGAGATGACGGACTCTGCCTGCCGGCCGATTGCGTTGGCTAGCAGTGCGGCTCGGCGGGCCGAGTGGTCGGCGGCCTCGATGCGAACGAGGACGGTATTCGCCGGCACCGTCGCGCTGACATGTTCAGCGAGGGCTGTCGCGCCGCCCTCTACCCGGAACTTCTCCGCGATCGGTTCGAGGACCGCTCGGCTCTTGACGACCGCCGCATACGACTGGACGCGTTCTTGGGCGAAGTTGCTGCTTTGCAGCAAGTCGTTGGCGGTACTCCCAGCCTGTGCCGATACGAATACCGTCGTCTTGGATGTGAACGTCTTAGACTGTGACTCCGCAACTGCGAAGGCGGCCGCAAGCCCCACGATGCATAGAACGAGCGGTACGGCCCAGCCGCGACGAAGAATGCGCAGGTAGTCGCGAGGGGTCATAGGCTCCGGATCAAGAACTCGTCAGTTGGTATGCGATGTCCGGCATGTCCTAGTGTCATGGACACTCGGCGGCTCACGCGTGTAGCGGTCCGGAGTCGAGTGCGCGGCAGCGCCGGGCAATGGTACACGGCGCAGTGGTCGGGCGGACAAGCTCCGCCTCGTCGCCACGTGGGGTGCGGGCTTCGCAGCGCAAGCGGCGCCGTTTGCCGATCAGAATGGCCTCGAGATTGCGCGGAGCCGGTGTCAACTTGTCGGAGCTGCCTTATGAACGAAAACCTGGGACGGGTAGACGTGGACCGTCTCAATTCCGTTGTTGAACGGCCCGCGGCCCCGGTCGATGTCGTGAACGCCACAGGCGTCGACCAGCTGCTTGACGAAGCCCACCATGCCGTAGTCGTGACTCTTGAAGCGACGTCGCATGGTCGCGCCTTCCATAGCCATGTATGTCCGCTCGAGTCCTTGGCGAATAGCGGGCGGTAGTCTCGCGGCGAGCGGCCGGGCGGACCTCCGCAAGGAGCGTCGTGCTCGCTCGACTCGGCTCACCGACGGCCCGCTCGGCACCTCTGCGGACTCGTTGCCTCGATCGCCGAGCGCTTCCCGCGTCCCGGTGTAAGCGTGGCCATCGGTCCAGTCGCTCCAGTAGCCAGATCCCCAGTCGTCAAGGACGTAGATGCCGCCCGGCTTCAGGTGGTGCCGGAACATATGCCAGAAAGAAACCTCGGTGTACGCGCCCACGTGTGACGCATCGTCGATTATGACGTCGAAGCCATCGGGCGCCACGTCTGCTGCGATTCTGTCCAGTACGGCCGTGTCCTGTTGAAATCCTTGGTACAAGTGCAGCCGGCCGGACTCGTCCTCTAGACGAATCGGGTTGAGGTCCAAGCCAGCAATTTGTGCGGTCGGAAGAAGGTCACGCCAAAGGTACATTGATCCGCCACGCTGGACACCGAGCTCGAGCATTCGGATCGGCTGCTCAAAGAGATGGCCAAATTCGAGGCGGTACCGTTCCAGGTAGTCCGACGTCTTGTCTGTCTCGTATTCGCCGAGGTCAACTGTCATGCTGGTCCTGGTGTGGTTGGGGGTTTGTGGAAGCGACGGGCCGTGCGAAGGCGCGGGACGTGTCCGCCGCACGCACTGCAGAGTGGCGTGCGTCGGGTGATGTGCTGCTCTGGCCAGTCAGTCCCTGCTGTGTGTGGCGGGTAAAGCCAGTCCACCACGCGACAGTCGCTAGTGCGGAGGCGCCTGCGAGGCCGGCGCCGATTCCCGAGATTCCGAGTGGTGCACCGGCGAGCGCGCCAACGACAGGCAGGGGTGCCGTAAAGCTCCGAATCTTCAAGGTCGCTTGAGACTGGCGTAGTCGCCGTAGGCCAAGGATGGGGCCGGTTGAGACCGCCATAAAGACAGGCGCCAAGGCGAGGAACGGCAGTACATCTCCGACGGCGGAGCTGCTGGCGCCGAAGAGTGCCTCGCCGAGTACTTGGTTGAGGCCGATGGCGAACCCATAACACGCTAGTGCCCCTATCCCGAGGACGGCTGATACGCGGACAGCGATGCGGACCTCCGAAAAGTCGAGGTCGTTCGTTGCCATCATGACATTCGGCAGACTCGCGACCGCGACGCGGATCGGGCCCAGCATGGACTCGGATCCCCGAATACCGGCCGCCGCCTGGAGGCCGACGAGGCCCGAGGCGGTCAGGGATGCGGCGTAGTAGCCGCCGGTCCCAACCACGTATTCGGTCGCGAAGTGGCGGCCATGGGCCTGGATCGCCTCGGAGGCGTGCTCGCGGGACCGCCAACGCCACGGCTCACTGTGGCGCAGCCCAAAGCCGAGAACGGTTGCCACCGCGACGGCCCACACTGCATAGCCTAGGCCGACGGTGATCAGGGCATCCGGTAGGTCGTGGGGCGTTGCGGCGAATACGCCGGAACTAACGGCAACTAGGAGGCCGCTGCTCACGGCGAAGGAGAGATGGCTGCGGCTCGTCCCGGCGAGGAATGTCCGTATGGCGTCGATGAGGCCCATCCCAGCGACCAGCGCCGCTGCACCAACTGCGATGCGTAGACCGCCCGATGATGTGACCAGCGCTGCCCCGATCAGGGGCGACAGGAAGACGAGCATCGATGAGTAGATCTCGACTCCGAGCCGCAGGCTCGCGCGTCGCCGAATCTGGTCGATGGCGGCGTATCGCACGAGCTGAGGCTCGGCTACGTACGCGCGCCCGCACCCGACGAGGAATGCGCTTGCGCTGGCGATTAGCGCGAACGTCCCGAACGCATTGACCGAGAGCTCTCGTGCAACTACGACCGTCATGGCGATTGACGTGGCCGAAGCCAGCATCTGGTCGCCTAGAGCCATCGCGGATGCCGCGTTGTGTCGCCTACGGCTCATGCGGCAAGTCGCCGCGCGATGAGGCCGACTTCGGCGGCGAGGAGATCTCGCAGGCTGGCGACGGCGGCCGAGATCTGCTCGCGGTGGTGCTCCCAGTCATCGAGGGTCTCGTCGAGGCTCGCCCGCACGTCGTGGCTTGTCAGCTCATCCACACGGTGGCATAGGTGGGCAATGCCCACGGACTCCATGAAGTCGCGGCACTTCGGTCGGTACTCGAGGGATACCGTGGGTGTTCCGGCGGCTGCCGACAGGACGTTCGCGTGGAGGCGGGTGCCCAAAACGACACGCGACCGGCGGGCCAACGCGAGGAACGCGTCAGGGCTCGATGGACGGAGGACTGGCGCAGCAATCCCGAGCGCGTGTGCGACTCTTCGGTTCCAGGTGTCGTCGATTGGGTCCATCGAGACGAATACGAGGCGTCCGCTCCCCCGAAACCCGTGCCTGAGCGCGTCTACTACAGCCGGGGTCCAATCGAGGTCGGTCCCGCCCCATTGGTCCTCGCCGCACGTGACGTTGACTAGGACGTCAATGTCGCGGTCGGCCTGGGGTGGTGGAGGGGTATCGGCTGAAAGCAAAAGCGCGGGATCCCCGACGACGCGCGCGTCGATGCCCGCGGCCTGCAGGATCGCGCGGCTGCGTGGTCCTCGAACGGAGACAGACGAGAAAGGCTCGAGCAAAGGGCGCCACGCGCGTATCTCGTCCCAGGAGGAGTAGGTGCGGTCCCCGACGAAGTCCGGATCTTCGACGCCGGCGCCGAGCATTTCCCAGCCGGACGGCCGGTAGAGCTTGGTAGCGAGGCCGAAGTGCTGACGCCAGAGCGTTCGACCGAGTACCGTGCCGCCGCCGAGGAGGACCGGGCGGCCTCGATCCGTCGCCCAGTGCCGCAGACCGCGGCGGATCGTCGCCTTCCGACCTACGGGGACGTCAGAAAACATGAGACGTCCATCGAACTCGCGAATGAAGGCGTCGCGAATGGCGTCATCGCCCACGTTGCCGTAACCCGCGAGTCCGAGGTACTGGACCCGCGGTAGCGTTGTGCACTTCACGTTCGCCGTCCTGTTACGACTTCCCATTCAGACCGAATCGCGCGTCCGCGAAGATCGACGCTATGAGCGCGTGAGACGACGCGTTCGATTGCGGCGAGCCACTCATCGGTGCTTTCACTGTCGACGAGGCCCGGATACGCGGCGCCGAGCAGGGACTCCAAGAACGTGTGACGCCGGCCGACGACCGGGGTGCCCTCCTCGAGCGCACGGATTGCGATCCCGCTCTGGTAATACCGGGAATAGGGGATCAAAACGACGTTGGACGCGCGAAGGCTCTGTGTGAGTTCGTCCTCGCTCAAGAACCGCGAGTCGACATTCCATCCCGCGACGCGCGGCCATCCGCGTCCCTTGATGGTGCCAGTGCCTCCTCCTGCTGCCAGGCGTCCGCCGAGCTTGTGAAGGAGCTCCAAATCGCGCGATTCTTTATACTGCCCGAAAACCCCGATGTGAATTGGCTGACCCCGACTTGGAGTTGGGCGGTTGGTGGCCGGCAACGCGGGGAGAACGGGATGGGGAAGTACGGTAACCCGCGCGTTGCGCACTTGGGAGATCGTGTGCTCGGCCGCGAGGCTTGAGTGGCAGATGAGATGCGGCTGGGCGCGCCTGAGGACTCGCGCGAGCGCAGCGGCGGCAGGTCCGAGGCCTATCTGTCGGCGCAGGGGCTTCGGGTCATGAACGATGACGTAGACGGCGGCGGCTCGCCGCGTCGACGCGTAAAGGACCAAGTCGAGCCAACCCAATAGTGGCCACGCAACCAATACCGTTCCACCGGTTGCCACAGACTGGCGTGCTGCGCGGATGTAGCGCCCGAGGGCGGCCAGCTTGTTCAGGCCGGCCTTGCCTTCCGCGTCGACGTGTCTGACTGTGACGGAGTTGGGGGGAAGTGCCAGTGTTTCCAGTAGTTCGGACTCGTAATGGGCTAGGGTAACAGGCAGCGGGTTAACGATCAGTACGCGTGGCGGGGCTGTCGTCTGGCTCGGTTCGTAAGTCCGGGCGGCTCCGGGAGTAGATGTATGTGTGGTCATTGCGAAGCACCCCCTGATACCTGTCGGGCCCGGGCGCGTAGAGTCCGTGCGCCGGCAAGCGCGGAAAGGTAGCCCTCGGCTACATTGCGCCAGTTGTAACGCTCGAGAACAGTTCGCTGGCCCCGCGCCCGCATCGCACGCCGCCGGGCGGGGTCCGGCAAGACGGCCGCGAGTGTTGCGAGGAGGTCCGTAGGGGACGTGCCGAAGACGGCGTCCTGGGCATCCTGCCCCAGGACCTCCCGGTTGAACGGGCTGTCGAAGGCGATCGTCGGCGCCCCGGCGCCGAGCGCTTGCAGGAGCGCCGGGTTTGTACCGCCTACGGAATGTCCGTGCACGTACACGCCGGCGTTCGCCCAGAGCTGCGTCAAGAGCTCCTGGTCCGACACGTGCCCGAGCCAACGCAGGCGGCCTTGGTGGTCGAGATGGCGCAGGCGGTTCTCGAGCGGCGTCGAGTACGTGGCCGACCCGACGACGACCGCGGGAATGGAGCCATTCGACGCTTCGATCGCGTCGACGAACAGGTCGACGTTGTTCTCCGGAATCAGCCGAGCAACAGCGAGGGCGTAGGTGCCGGGGCGCAGTCCCAAAGCCCGCACGCGGTCGTCGCCCACGTCGTCTAGCACCGGCGCCCCGTACGGCACGAAGACGGATTCGACGCCGAACTCCCGCCGCCAGATGTCTCCGATCGCCTCGGAGTCGCAGATGAGGACGTCGGCGTACTTCGCGGACGCCTGCGCGCCCCGATAGAAGACCTGCTTGCCCAGGCGACTCCACTTGCCGCGCTCCCACTCGATGCCGTCGGTGTTGAGCGCGGTCGGGATGCCGGCCGCCCGGAGCGCGGGCAACCAGAAGCCGTTGGCGATGTTGAGCACCAGCGCCGCGTCCGGCTTGAGCCGGGTTGCGGCGTGCAGGCACTCGGTCGCCCCGAAGGTCAGCGTCGACAGGGAGTTCGTCTCGACCCCGGGTGTGTAGCGGCAGGTGACGCCTTCGGCGACCCACGTGCGCGCCGCGCCCTCCCGGCTGCGGCAGTACACCGTGACGGCGATGCCCCGCGCGACCCAGTCACGGGCGATGTAGCGCACCGCTGTCTCGTAGCCGCCGTACGTGCTCGGGAACCCACGGCTGCCGATGATCGCGACGTGCCGCAGCTCGCCCGTTTCGACGGCGGTCACCGGGCGCCGCGCCCTTCGATGACGGCAGGAAGCGTCTGCATCAGGAGCTTGATGTCCCCCCAGAGAGACCAGTTGTTCACGTAGACGTAGTCGAGTTTGACCATCTCCTCGAAGGGAACGGTCTTCCGGCCGACGACCTGCCACAGGCCCGTCAGTCCCGGCGTGATGTCGAGTCGGCCTCGCCCCCAGCCGCCGACGCGTGCGTCGTCGCGTACGGAGAGCGGCCGCGGGCCGACCAGACTCATGTGGCCGACCAGGACGTTGTAGAGCTGGGGCAACTCGTCGAGGCTGGTGGAGCGCAGCACCCGCCCGACTCGCGTGACGCGGGGATCGTTCTCGATCTGCAGCCAGTGCGGGTCCGAGCTCTGCTCCATCAGGCGGTCCACCATCGCGTCGGCGTCCGGCACCATCGTCCGGAACTTCGCGAGCCGGAACCGCCGGCCCCCCTTGCCGATCCGCTCCTGACGGAAGAAGACCGGGCCCCGAGAGTCCAGCCGTACCGCCACTGCGATGAGGACCATCACGGGCAGCAGCACCACGATTCCGGTCGCCGCGCCGACGACGTCCAGGGAGCGCTTGAGCAGGCGCGACGTACGCGACAGCGCGGGCGGCTGGAGCGAGACGACCGTCGCGCCCTGCACCTGGTCGATCGAGGCGCCCACACCCACGACGTCGAAGTGCTCGGGCACGACCGTCAGGCTGACGTCGGCCCTGCGGCTCCAGTGCAGGAAGTCGCCGACAGCTTGGTCTCCGAGCTCGCGGGTGGACAGCAGAACGCGATCGATGTGCTCCGTGACGACGAGCTGGTCCAGCTGATGGGCGGACGTTTCGCGCTCGAGCCCCTCGCGGTGCCACTGCTGCGGAAGGGCCACATGCTCCACCACCTGGATGTCGGCACGCTGGTCGAGCGTGCGGGCGACGCTCGCGGTCGCGGAGCCGCTTCCGACGAGGAGCAGCCGTTCGGGGCCTACCAGGCCGGTGATCGCGCGGCGCATGCCGGCGCGGCACAGCGGGAGCAGCACGAGGACCGCAGCGAGCAGCGAGAACATCGAGGCGGCCAGCTGGTGCCCACCCCAGAGGATGAGCCACCCCCACGTGGCCAGCGTGCTCAGGAGGGCGGCGTGGAAGATGCGCGGGTACTCGTTGAGCGTCGAGGTGGCGACGTGGCGTGGGTACCGTGGGTACAGCCCGTACAGGTGCAGCACCACGGGCCAGATGAGGACCGCGCCGATCGCTGCCAGCCGGGGCACGCCGTCGCCGTCGAGGAACGTGGTCAGCGCCTGCAGGAGGAAGAGTGGGACGGCCACGGTGGCGGTGTCGCCGAGGATCAACAGCGCCTGGCGGGTTCGGCCACGACGGTACCGCCGCTTGTGGGCTGCCGCGACCGCGGGTGCGGCGACGGAGGATGACCCGTTCTGGACATCCGTTGGCGAGTGTGGCGCTCGCGACGCAGGTGTGCTGTACGGCACGCGGTCGGGGTGCTCGGGGACGGTCAGGGGGCCAGGTGGCCGGACGCGGACGGCAACGGACTGGGACTCACGCGGGGGAGAGTATGCATCGTTTCGAGATGCGGATGTGAACAACGGACCAATGTCTGTCTCGTTCGTTGGGCCAGGCGGAGAGTCGTTGGGCGTTCCCGACGATCGCCGCTAAGGTGCGCGGCGGTCCCGTCGTGTTCGACGTCTCGGAGCTCTACACCAGCAATTTCGAACGGGTGTACTCGTTCTTCGCGTACCGCGTGTCGAATGTGACCGACGCGGAGGATCTGACGGCGCTCACGTTCGAGCGCGTCGTGCGTCACGCTGCTCGCTACGACGCCTCCCGGGCCAGTGTGACCACCTGGCTGTTCGCCATCGCCGAGCGCGTGCTCATCGACCACTACCGGTGGCGGGGTCGGCGGGACGAACGGGAGTTCGGCGACGGCGACGACGCGTGGGTGGCCGTGGAGGACCGCCCGTCGCTGGGCCTGGCCCCCGAGGTGCAGCGGGCGCTGGAGGCGTTGTCGGACCGCGAACGCCTAGTGGTGGGCCTGAGGTTCGGCGGCGAGCTCTCGGGCAAGGAGATCGCTGCGGTGGTCGGCGTCACGGAGGCCAACGTCCACCAGATCCTCTCCCGGGCGCTGCGGCGGATGCGCGCCGAGATCGGCAGCGCTACTTCGGCGCGCCGCTGAGGGCCAGGGCGACGCTCAGCACCAGCAGCGCGGCGCCCGCCGTCCACAGTCCGACAGCCCGCCGGCGCAACACCCGATGACGCAAGGCGGCCTGAATCCGTCCGCGCACGCGCCGGCGCAGCGTCGGGCTCGGCACGGGCCGCTCGGCCTCCAGACGGGCCTCGAGCTCGCCGATGCCGGAGGGGTCGTCCGGTCGGCGTTCGGCGGAAGCGTCGTCGGTCACGGTCGCAGCAGGGAGGAGTCGGGGTTGAGGCGACGGGCTCGGCGGAAGGCCTCCACCGCTGCGGTCGGACGATCGCGCGCCGTCTCGATGCGGGCCAGAACGAACCACGGCCGCCAGTCCCTGGGCGCCCGCGCGGCGGCGGTGCGCGCAGCCGCGGCCGCGTCGTCCAGGCTGCCCGTCCGTTCGAGGACCAGCGCCCGCTGCAACGCGGGACTCGCGGCGAACGGCGCGGCGGCCTCGCCCCGTGCGGCTTCCGCGGCTGCCACCCCGAGCGCCCCACGCGAGGCTGCCTGCCGGCTGGCGTCGACCGCCTGCGGGGCGACCAGCGCGGTGGCGAGCGTTGCGATCGCCGCGACGGAGACCGCGCTGACCGCCACGGTGGTCGCGATCCGTCGTCCCCGAGGCGCGCGTCGTGTGGTCCGGTCTGCCCGGGATCCGATCGCCGCGGCGGCGAGCGTCATGCCGGCGACCATCACGGCCCCGATCTGCCAGTTCCAGTCGACTGACAGCGCCAGGAGGAAGGCGACGAAACTCGGCAGCACGAGCACCCCCGTGCGCTGACGGCGAGCGGGACGGGCGACCTGCCGACCGGCGCCGGCGAGCGGAGCGCCGAGCAGCACCGCGAGCAGCAGCAGCCCCGGGATCCCCGTTTCGGCCGCGATCTCGAGCGGCTCGGAGTGCGCGTTGCGGACGAACCCCGTGGTGCGGTCGCGGTTCCACCAGCTCTCCCAGCCCCCGATGCCCACGCCCCGCAACGGCGCGTGCTCGACCGCAGCGATCGCTCGCGTCCAGATCTGGTACCGCCCGTTGCCGCTGATGCTGCCCAGGCGTTCCGAGCTGTCGCGCTGGCTGGCCACGGTCGTCACGTCGGGGCTCTTGAAGCGCTCCCATGCCCGCTCGACGGGACCACCCCCGAGGGCCGCGCCGATGACCACGGCCACCACGGCTACGACGGCTACGGCAGTCGCTGTCACGGTCCGTCGCGGCCGCCGCATCACGGGCGTCCAATGCGCCTGGTCGGCGCTCGTCCACCCGGCCTGCACGAGCGCCGCACCCAGGGTGGCGACGAGCAGGACAACGAGCGCGGAGCGTCCCGCGTCGGTCTGTGCCTGGCCGCCGACGACGTCCGTCAGCGCGTCCGAGCGCGTCGCGATCAGCAGCACCGCCGCCGCCGCGATGCCCGGCGCCAGCATCGTGCGCAGGACCACCGGCCGGGGCGCGACGCACAGCACGCACAGGAGCAGGCCCACCACCGAGGCCGCGATGCCCGTGCGCGACAAGGTGAAGATGGTCCCGACGGCCAGCGTGGGGATGCACGCGACCGCCACCGCCGACGTCCACGCGTGGCGGGCCCGGGCGGCGAGTGAGACCGCCAGCGGCAGGCCCATCGCCCCCGATGCGGCGATCGCGTTCCAGTAGTTGAGCGGCCACGACACGCGCTGGCGGGCGGTCTCGAGGAAGCGGGCAGTCTCGGTGGCCTGCGGGAACAGATCGGGCTGGAGCCGCGAGAGAGCGGCGGCTCCGACGACGGTCGTCAGGCCGGCGAGCACGCCACCGGCCAAGGCGCGCGCCTGCCCGGCGCGCACGGCGCTCATGCCCAGCAGCAGCGTGCCCCCGGCGACGATCAGCCGCACCACCTCGGTGAGGCCGCGCTCGGGGTCGTCGCTCCGCGTCAACGACAGGCCGCCCCACAGCGCCAGGCCGGTGACGGCCGCCAGCGCGGCCCACCCGGCGGTGGTCGGGCGCGGGCGGGGCAGGGCGTCGGTCAGGAAGCCGACGAGCAGCAGCCACCAGAGGGCGACGCCGTAGCCGGCCACCACCTCGACGGGATATCCGCCGCGGCTGAATCCGAGCAGCACGACGGGTGCCGCGCCGGCCAGGAACGCCGCGACGGGTGACGTCAGACGCGCCAGGCGGTCGAGCACCTCGGGGCGCGCAGAGGTGGCCACTGCGGTGGGCATTCAGGGCACTGTACGTCCGGGGCGTCCCGAACCTGACGAATCCGGGCGCGCGAGCGTCAGGAACGTGGGTCTCCGGACGTATGACGGGTCGTGAAGGTTCCCCGCCTCGCCCTCCTCGCCGCCGTCGTGGCTCTCGGTACGCCTGCGCTGGCGCAGGCGCAGCACGCCGCCCCGCCCGGCAACTCCGCGGTCGACCAGTACCGCGAGTCCGCGCCGACCGGCGGCGCGAGCAGCCGCAAGCTCTCGCGGAAGGAGCGCTCGCAGCTGCAGGACGAAGGTCGAGACGGGGCCGCGCTCGTCGCGGCGCTCGAGGGCACGGGCGGCATGCCCGAGCATGCTGGCGGCGACGCGCCCAGCACGCCCGACGCGAGGGGCCGGGACGGCGGTGGCTCCGGTGCCGCGGCGACGGCCCACGAGGGCACCGCTGCCGACACGCGGCGCGGTGAGACGCACAGCACGGGTCGTGCGGGCGACGATGGCCGTGTGGCGGCCTCCGATCGCCCCGACGGCGACGCCGTCGCGGCCCGTTCGGGTGATGCCGCAGCCCCCAAGGCGGACTCGGCCGTGCGCACGAGCGCGAGCGTGACGGTCGGACCGTTTCCGATCTGGTCGCTGCTCGTGGCGGCCGTCCTGATCGCCGGCGTCGCCGCCGTGCTGCGCGGGCGCCGGGCCGCGTGAGCGTGCTCCGCGCGCGGCGGGCGGCCCTAGGGGCCCTCTGCGTCTCCGCGGTGCTCAGTGCTCCGTCGCCCGCCGCTTCGGCGGCGTCGGCGACGCTCCGCACCGGCTTCATGGACATCGCGGCGTACTCCGCGCCCGACGTGACTACGTGGATGCAGCGCAGCGCCGAGGTCGGCGCGCGGCGCGTTCGCGTCAACGTGTTCTGGGCGCAGGTGGCGCCGACGGCGCCGACCGGTGACGCCGCCGCCGACCCGGCGTGGTCGGGCTACCAGTTCGCGGCCTTCGACGCCCAGGTGCGAGCGGCGGTCGCGGCCGGCCTGGAGCCGTACGTCAACGTCAGTCGTGCCCCCGCGTGGGCTGAGGGCGGGGGGCGTCGGGCCGGCGTGGGGCCCGGCAGCTGGAAGCCCGACGTCTCCGCCTTCGGCCGCTTCATGACGGCGGTCGCGCGCCGGTACTCGGGGTCGTTCGTCGACCCGGCGACCGGCCAGACCTTGCCCCGGGTGCGCGCCTTCCAGATCTGGAACGAGCCCAACCTCGACACCTATCTGGCGCCGCAGTGGGAGGACGGCAAGCCGTGGGCTCCCGAGCGGTTCCGCGAGCTGGTCAACGCCGGGTACGCCGCGGTGAAGGCGGCGCAGGCGAACGCGACGGTCGCGACCGCGGGCCTGGCGCCCTTCGGCGACTACGGCACCACCGACGGCAAGCGCCTGCCGCCCGTCCGCTTCCTGCGGTCCATGCTCTGCCTGGACGACGACCTGCAACGCACCTGCAAGCGCACCGCGCGGTTCGACGTGCTGGCCCACCACCCGTACGCGGTGCGCGCGCCGTCGAAGGGCGCGCGCAATCCCGACGACGTGACGATCCCCGACCTGGGGCGGCTGACGGCGGTCACGAAGGCCGCGCGCAAGGCCGGGACGATTCGGCGGACGCCCAAGCTGTGGGTGACCGAGGTGTCCTACGACTCGTCGCCGCCCGACCCCGACGGCGTGCCCACGGCGCGACTGGCGCGGTGGACGGCCGAGCTGCTGTGGCGGCTGTGGCGTCAAGGCGCCGAGACCGTCATCTGGTACCTCGTGCGTGACGCCCCGCCGACGCCGACGTACGCCGCCAGCTACCAGTCCGGCATGTACCTGCTGGACGGCACGCGCAAGGCGTCCGCGCAGGCGTTCCGCTTCCCGCTCGTCGTCACCGGGCGCAGCTCGCGCAAGCTGCGCGTGTGGCTGCGGTCGCCGGTCGCCGGTCGGGCGCAGCTGCAGATCCGGCGCGGCGGACGGTGGCGCGGGGTCGGCTCGGTCTCCGTGCGGGCGGACGGGGTGCGGACGGTGCAGGTGCCACGCGGCGGGACGACCGCGGTGCGGGCGGTGGTGGGGGGCGAGGCCAGCCCCGCGTGGTCGGTGGGCTGACCGACGGCGTCTCCGTCCGGCGGCTGCGGGCACGGGCGAACACCACCGGCGGGGACGAGTTGCGGTGGCGTGTCAGAAACCGCGCGCGCCGCGCGTACAACCCCTCGACGAGCCGCGCCAGGCGCCTCGCGATCCCCACTACAGGAACTCCCCCGTGAAGAAGACGCACCTGCTCTCCGTGGCTGCCGTGTCCGCGGTCGCGGCAGGCATCGCCACCGTTCCCGCCAGCGCGCAGACCGTCGTCTGCCCGCCGGGCACCACCAACCCGGCGTACTGCACCGTCGTGCCGGCTGAGCGCGACATTCCCGTGCCGCCCACGGGCGGAGAGGTGACCGTCGTCGCGGACACGCCCACGGTCATCACCGGCGGCGGCTCCGACACCGTCGTACGGGTGACCGGGGGCAGCGCGCCCGTCACGGTCAACCTGACGGGCGGCAACAACGTCGTCGACGTGGCCGGCACCACCGGGCCGGTGCAGGTCACGCTCGGTGGCGGCGACAACGCCGTCAAGCTCGGCGCGGGCACGGCGAAGGTGGTCACCGGCAACGGCGACAACACCATCACCGGCACGCCCGCCGCGGCCGACATCTCCACCGGCAGCGGCCGCGACAAGATCACGCTCGGCGCCGGCAGCCACACGATCAACACCGGGTCGGCCAACGACACGATCACCGTCGGCCTGGGCGGCTCGGTGGTCAACGGCGGCGACGGCACCGACCGCATCACGTACGGCGCCGGTGGCGCCTCGACCCGCGCGGCGTCCAGCACGCGCGCCACCCTGCGCGGCGGCAACGGCAACGACACGATCACGGCGCTCCGTGGCACGGCCACCCTGAAGGGCGGCGACGGCAACGACGTGCTGAAGACGGGCGCCGGCTCCGGCCACCGCATCTACGGCGACGCCGGCAAGGACGTCATCACCGTCGGCAAGGGCGGCGCGTCCGTCTGGGCCGGCGCCGGCAACGACCGCGTCAACGCGCGCAACGGCAAGAAGGACACCGTCCGCGGCGGCGGCGGCCTGGACCGCATCACGGCGGACAAGAAGGACACGCTCTCGCAGTTCGAGAAGATCACCCGCCGCTAGCGACACCCCGCGCCCGCAGGGCGCACCGGTCTGAACGCCCCGCACCTGCGGGGCGTTCGCCGTTCCGGGGGCGGGCTCGCAGTGCCCAGGCGCAGTCGACGCCGCCCGATGCATGCACCTTGCTGGCGTGCAGCGTCCAGGACGGCGCGCCGGCGTCTGGACGTTCGGTCGAGAAGGCGGAAGGCCCCGTCAGGACGACCCGAGACGCCCCGTATCGGTCGGGTGAAGAGGCGCGCACGGTCGCCTCCCGCCTCAGGATCCCGCATGCTCCGCACCCGCCCGTCCGTCCTCCTACCCGCCGCCGCGCTCGTCGCCGCCGCAGCCGCCGCGGCCCCGGCCGACGCCGCCGTCGTCTGCCCGCCCGGCACCACCAACCCCGCCTACTGCCAGGTCGTGCCGGACCAGCCGCCGGCCCCGCCGACCTCGCGCGACGTGCCGCTGCCGCCGACGGGCGGCACCACCACGGTCACCGCCGCCGTGCCCACCACGGTGACCGTTCCGGCGGGCAGCACGCAGACGCTCGTCATCGCCGGCGGCACCGCCCCGGTGACCATCACGGGCGCCACGGCGAAGCTCGACGTCACCCAGACGGGCAGCGCGCCCGTCACCGTGCGCTTCACCGACCTGGGCGGCAGCACGCTGAAGCTCGGCGACGGCGACAACACCGTCGCCATCGGCGGGGGCACCGCCGGCGGCACCAGCCGCGTGACGTTCGGCGACGGCGACAACGACTTCCGCGTGACCTACGGCGCCGCCAGCCGCGCCGCACACGCCAAGAAGGCGAAGTACACGGCCTACGTCGTGCGGGCCGGCAAGGGCGCCGACATGCTGCGCGCCGGCCGCGGCGCCGACCGCCTGTACGGCGGGGGCGGCAACGACAAGCTGTGGGGCGGCGCGGGCCGCAGCAGCCTGTACGGCGAGGCTGGCAACGATCGCCTGTACGCCGGCACCGCGCCGACGGCGATGAACGGCGGCAAGGGCGACGACCGCTTCTCGGCCCGCAACGGCCAGGTCGACCGCATCGTCGGCGGCGGCGGGAAGAAGGACGTGGCGACGGTGGACCGCCGGGACAAGGTCTCCGGCGTCCGGACGGTCAAGCGCGGACGCTAGCCGCGTGCGCCGGTGCGCCGGCTCCGGGTGCCGCCCCGGGCCGGCGCGCTACCGCGGCAGCCGCTCGTAGCTCGACACGAGCGGGTACGCGCTCACGCTCGAGCGGACGACGACGCGGTAGCGGGCGGGGCCCTTGCGCCCGCCGGTGGCGTCGGGCACGGTCATCGTGCTGACGCCCCGCTTGGCGCACCGCGGGTACGCGCGCACGAGCTGCGTGCCGTACGACGCCTTGCGCCGGACCTCGATCGTCACGGGCGCGGCCCGCCGCATCGTCAGGCGCACCTTCCAGCCCCGCTTCCCGCGCGCGATCGTGCGGATGTCGTACAGCGGGCTCATGCCCTTCTTCGACCCGCCGGCGCCCTCGCACTGCGACAGGTCGACGCCCGACCCGCCCGACCCGCCGGCCGACGACCCGCCCGACGACGTGCCCCGCGTCCGGACCACCCGGCGGCAGTCCCCGCCGACGACGTCGAACGCGTCGGCCCGCACGGTGCCGGCGTAGCCGCGCTCGCACGTGATCCGCTCGGGGCAGCCGTCGTCGGCCTGCAGCTGGCCGCGACCGCCGTGCAGCCGTACCGCCACGGGGATCCACGCGCAGACGCCGCTGCCGCCCTTCGCCTTCGTGTTGAACATGACGAGCGACTCCTCGCCGGCCGTCGCCGCGTCGATGACGAGGGCGCGGAAGCGGCGCATGTCGCAACGCCACGACGCGTACGGGTCGCCCGTCCCGACGCACCCGTCGGGGGCGGCGACGAGCGGCGCCTTGTGGTCGACGAGCCACACGCACGGCACCTTCGCCCCGGCGAACGGTCCGCTCGCCGTCGGATCGGCGGCGCAGCGCAGGTGGGGCAGGACGTTGATCGAGTCGCTCGACCCGTTCAGCGTCCAGTGCAGCGTGCCGTCGGGGTCCAGCCCGAGGGGTGCGGTGGGCGACGAGGCGCCGGCCGGCGCGGCCTGGGTGGCCAGCAGACCGGCGAGAAGAGCGAGCAGCGCGACGGCGCGGCGAACGAGCACCCGGACACCGTAGGCCCCGGCGCGGCGTCGCGCGCCACCCTCGACCGACGTTCGGGTGCCGGCGTGCCGACGTGCCGTCTCTGCGGCGTCTCTGCGACGAAGCGGCGGAGGACTCGTGCCGGCACGGTGGCGGGGCCGCCGCGCCCCGCAGCCGTCGATCGGTGTTGCGTCCCACGCAACACCGACCGAGCGCTCCGGGGACGGACCGTCGGACGGGTCCCCGCGGGGTTCGGCCCCGGGTGGACGCCGCACGTGCGGTCCCGCCACAGCGTCGGCCCCGGCGGCGCCGTGCGACCGTGGTGTTGCTCCACCCGCGGCGGGGTACAAGCGCGACATGTCACACGACGGGGGTGCAGCATGAGCAGCTCGGTGCAGACCGGGACGATCAAGACGGACGTCGCGGCGCGGCTCGACCGGCTGCCGTGGTCGCGCTGGCACTGGATGATCGTCATCGGCCTGGGGACCGTCTGGATCCTGGACGGGCTCGAGGTCACCCTCGTCGGCAACGTCGGCGGGCGCATCGCCGAGGACGGCAGCGGCCTGGACATCAGCGCGGCGCAGATCACCGGCCTGGCGGCGTCGCTCTACGTCGCCGGTGCGTGCCTGGGTGCGCTGTTCTTCGGACGCCTCACCGACCTGTACGGGCGGAAGAAGCTGTTCATGGTCACCCTGATCGTGTACCTGGCGGGCACCGCGCTCACGGCCGTCTCGATGAACCCGCTGTGGTTCTTCGCCTGCCGCTTCCTGACCGGGTTCGGCATCGGCGGCGAGTACGCGGCGATCAACTCCGCGATCGACGAGCTGATCCCCAGCCGCGTGCGCGGCCGGGTGGACCTGATCATCAACGGGTCGTTCTGGCTCGGGGCCGTCGGCGGGTCGCTGCTGTCGATCGTGATGCTCGACGAGGCGATCTTCGCCAAGGACGTCGGCTGGCGCATCGCCTTCGCGCTCGGCGTGGCGCTCGGCTTCGTCGTCCTGCTCGTCCGCCGCCACGTGCCCGAGAGCCCGCGCTGGCTGTTCATCCACGGCCGCGAGGACGAGGCGAACGCGCTCATCGACGACATCGAGCGCCAGGTCGAGGAGTCGACGGGCCAGAAGCTCGAGCCGGTGGACAGCACGATCACGATCCGCCAGCGCAAGGCGATCGGCTTCGGCGAGATCGCCAAGGCGCTCGTCAAGCTCTACCCCAAGCGCACGATCCTGGGCTTCTCGCTCTTCGTCGGCCAGGCGTTCCTCTACAACGCCATCACCTTCGGTTACGCGACGATCCTCATCGAGTTCTTCGACGTGAAGAGCGGCCACACGGGCTACTACTACGCCGTCATCGCGCTGGGCAACTTCTTCGGACCCGTGCTTCTGGGCGGGCTGTTCGACACGATCGGGCGGCGCGTGATGATCTCGGGCACGTACCTGGCGTCCGGCGTCCTGCTGCTCGTCACCGCGTACCTGTTCAAGCAGGACGTGCTGTCGGCGACGACGATGACGCTCTGCTGGTGCGTCGTGCTGTTCTTCGCCTCGACCGGCGCGAGCTCGGCGTACCTGACGGTGTCCGAGGTCTTCCCGATGGAGACCCGGGCCATGGCGATCGCGTTCTTCTACGCCATCGGCACCGCCGTCGGCGGCATCACCGGCCCGCAGGTGTTCTCGCGCCTCGTCGAGAGCGGCGAGACGTCGCAGGTGGCGCTGGCGTTCGCCATCGGAGCGGTCCTGATGATCGCCGCCGGCATCGTCGCGATCTTCTTCGCGGTGAAGGCCGAGCGGCAGAGCCTGGAGAACATCGCCAAGCCGCTGACGGCCGAGGAGGCCGACGACGGCGGCAGCACGGCGCCCGCCGGCGCCCGGGCCGCCACGGCCTGAGCGTCGCCGGCGCCGCGGCCACGCCCGGGGCCGGGGTCGTGCCCCGGCTCGTGCCGCGGCATGCGGCCGAGCCCGGGCCGCCCGGCGCGCCCGCCGCGGCGCGCCCGGGCCGCTCCGCCGTTCGTCCGCGGCGCGGTCGGTCGTCCGTCCGGCGCCGCGCCGCGGGGCGGGGCCACGCGGCGGCCGCGGCGGCCGCGCCCGTCGGACGAACGTCCTCGGCCGGCCGGGGTCATCACGAAACGCGATCGCCCATCCGGCGCGTCCGGCATGATGCAGCCGATGGCCTCTTCCACCGACACCAAGCTCGGGCTCGACCCGTCGCTGCCCAAGCGCATCGAGAAGCCGTGGGGCCACGAGGTGTGGTTCGCCCACACCGAGCGCTACGCGGGCAAGATCATCACGGTCAAGGCGGGGCACCGCCTGTCGCTGCAGTACCACGACGCCAAGGACGAGACGTCGCACCTGGTGTCGGGTCGCATGCGGCTGTGGCAGGGGCCCAGCCGCGACGAGCTCGTCGAGACGGTCATCGAGCCCGGGGCGACGTGGCGGAACACCGCCGGCACGGTGCACACGGTGGAGGCGATCGAGGACGCCACGTTCTTCGAGGTCTCGACGCCCGAGCTGGACGACGTCGTGCGCCTGGAGGACCAGTACGGCCGCGAGGGCACCTCGCAGCCGTAAGGCCCTGCTTCCGCCGGGGCGGACGCCCGAACGCATACGGCGAACGCGCTTCCGGCGGCGCGTCGTCGCCGCCCGGGGCCTATCGTCCCCGGAGATGCGACGCGCTGCCTCGGATCGGCCGGACATCCGTCCGGCCCGCTCAACGCGCGCGCTCCACGGCCGACGAGCCGGGGCATGACCACCGTCCTGCTCGCGCTCGGCGCCTGGCTGCTGCTCGACATCGTCCTCGTCGGTGGCTACCTGCTGTGGCGCGCCTGGGCGGTCCGTCGCCGGGCGCAGGCCGCGCCGGTCCGCCCGGTGCTGCGGCTGGTCCGCGAGGACGACGTCGCGGCGCCGGCGGGCAGCGCCGACGTGCGCCGCGCCGTCGACCTGGACCGCGCCGGCTGACGCGGCTCAGCGCCGGAAGCCGAAGCGGCGCTTCGCGCGGCGCGCCGTGAACGCCGGGCGCTCCGGCGGCGGGTCCCCGGCGAGCAGCGCCGTCGGCACCGCGTCGGTCAGCCAGCCGGCGAGCGCCTCGTAGCCCGCCGCGACCACCGGCCCGTCCAGGCCCGGCGCGCGGCCGACGGCGTCGTGGCTGTCCGAGCTGGCCACGTGCACCCACCCCAGCTCGACGTAGCGCCGCGCCGCGGCCTCGACCGTCCGCCCGAACGCGCCGGTCAGCGCCGACGCGGTCACCTGCCCCAGGCAGCCGCCGCGCACCAGGCGCCCGAGCAGCTCGGGGTCGCCGTGGAACCCGGCGCAGCGCTCGGGGTGCGCGAGCAGCACGCGGACGCCGCGCCCCTGGACCATCCCGATCATCCCCTCCAGGCCGGGAGCGTCGACCGCGATCGGCGCCTCGAGCAGCAGCCAGCGGCCGCCCGCCAGGGTCAGCGCGGCCAGCTCCTCGCGGGTCAGGTCGACCGCGCGCGTGAGGGCCACCTCGGCGCCGGGCAGCACGGTCAGCGGGATGCCCTCCTCCCTCAGCGCGTCCCCGAGCGCGTCGACGGCGTGCGCGATCTCGTCGGCGGTGGTGCGGTAGTCCCAGGAGACGTGGGGCGTCGCCACGACGGTTCGCACGCCGCGCGCCACGTGCTCCCGCGCCATGGCCAGGCTGCCCTCCAGGTCGTCCGGGCCGTCGTCGACGCCCGGGAGGATGTGGCAGTGCAGGTCGATCACGGCCCCCGCATCATGGCGGACGGCCCGGGCGCCTCGGAAGCCGTGGCGCGCCGACGCCGATGCGTACTGTGACGCGCCGCACACAGGCGATACCGAACTGATCCCCGGCCGATCCGGCGCCGACGCGCGGGGGCGGGAGAGTGACGCCCATGTTGAGCGTCCTGATCGTGCTCGTCGCGCTGTGGCTGAGCTTCAACTCCCTCTTCCTGGCGGCCGCCGTGCTGTCGAGTCGGCGCATGGAGCGCGAGGCCGCCGCCGACCGCCCGGTCGACGTCGTCCCGGTCCTGCCGCTCCCGGCCCTCTAGCCCGCCGGACCGCGATCACGCGGCGCCGCCCGCGGCTGATCTACCGTTCGTTCCATGTCCATCACGCAGCAGGTCCAGGCCGACATCACGTCCGCCATGAAGGCCGGCGACAAGCAGCGCGTCGCCGCCCTGCGCCTCGTCCTCTCCGAGCTGCAGAAGGACGAGAAGGAGGGCAAGGGCGATGCCGTCGCCGTCCTCCGCCGCGAGCGCAAGCGCCGCGAGGAGTCCGCGGCCACGTACGAGGAGAACGGCCGCCCCGAGCTGGCCGGGCCCGAGCGCTACGAGGCGGAGCTGCTGGCGTCGTACCTGCCCGCCGAGCTCTCCGACGACGAGCTCGCCGGCCTGGTCCGCGACGCCATCGCCCAGACCGGCGCGTCGTCGCCGAAGGACCTGGGCCGCGTGATGCCCGTCGTGCTCGCCGCCGCCGGCGGCCGCGCCGACGGGGGGCGCGTGTCCGCCCTCGTCCGGGAGGCGCTCGCCTGAGCCCATCCCGCCGCGAGGCGTCGGCCGTCCGTCCGTCGCCGCGCGATCGCGCGCAGGCGCCGCGCCGCGCCGCCGATCATCCCTGCAGGCCCCGGCCGTCCCTCCGGCCGGGGAACCCCCACGGAGCCGCATGTCCGCCATGGCCTTCATTCCCTCACCCTCCGCGCGCCTGCGCCGCCAGGCCGACGCCGATCACGGCGACGGCCGGTGGGGCCGCGCCGAGTTCCTCTCCGGCGTCGACCGCCACGCCGCGCGTGGCGAGTCCGGCGTGCTCGTGGTGATCGACCTCGACCGCGACGACGCGCTGCCGGGCTGCGGCTCCGGCGTGCCGCCGCGTCTGGGCCTGATCGTGGAGCGCGCCCTGCGCGGGCACGTCCGGGCCGCGGACGTCGTCGCCCGTCTCGACGCCAGCCGCTTCGCCGTCCTGCGCACGCAGGTGGCCGGCGAGGAGGCGACGGGCGTCGCGCGCGCCGTCGTCCACGCCGTCGAGAGCGCCCTCATCGGCAAGGAGGAGGGCCTGGGCATGCGCGTCACCGCCGGCCTCTCCGCCGTCGGCCGGCGCGACGAGCCCGCCCACGCCCGCCTGGCCGCGGTCACGACCGCGATGCTGCGGGCGAAGCTGCTGAGCGACGAGCGCGTCGTCGTCGCCGTCGACGCCCGCCCGGCGCCGATACCGGGCTGATCCCGCGACGGGCGTGGGCCGATACCGACGGCATCCAGCATCGGTGGGGCCGCGTAGAGAGCACCAGCGCGGCTCCGACCCGCACCGCCATGACCGAGACGTCCTCCGCCCCGCCGAGCCCCGAGCACCCGCTGCCGCGCGTCCTGCCGCGCCGGGTGCCCAACCCGGACCCCACGCTCGACGGGTCCGCGGCGCTGCTGTTCGACCACGCGCCCGTCGGGATGTCGGTCCGGGATGCGGACGGCTACCTGCTGTACGCGAACCCGGCGCTCGCGCGGGCGCTCGGCCTGGGCCGGACCGAGCTCGAGCGGCTGCACGTCGTCGAGATCACCCATCCCGACGACATCGCCGAGGACACCGCGCTGTTCACCCGGCTGCGCGCGGGCGAGATCCCGCGCTACTCGATCGTCAAGCGCTGCGTCACCGGCACCGGGGCGACCATCCCGGTGCTGCTGACCGTCGCGCCGTGGACGGCGGCCTCGGACGGCCGTCCGCGCTTCCTGGCGGTGCTCCAGAGCCTGTCGCACCTGCGGGGCTTCCGCGGCGCGGACAGCCTGGGCTTCGTCGACGAGGCCGCGTGGCCGTGGGAGGCGCCGGCGTTCCACGAGGCGCTGCACCGGCAGCTGCTGCGCTCGCAGGGGCGCGGCGAGCGGGCGGCGATCATCGTCGTCGACCTCGACCCCCGCGAGGGCGCGGGCGAGCCGCCGCTGGCGCAGGGCGCCAACCTGAGCGCCGCGGTCCGCGCGGCGGTGTCGGCGACGGACGTGGTGGCGCGTCTGGACGAGAGCCGGTTCGCGATCATCCGCCCGCACGTCGACCTGGCGGGGGCGGAGGCCGACGCCGCGGCGCTCGTGCAGGCGCTGCAGGTCGCGTCGGACGCGACCCCCGGCCGCGTGCCGCTGGCGATCACGGCGGGCATCGCGCCGCTCACGGCGGCGTGGGTGTCGCCGCAGGCGCTGCTGGCGTACGTGTCCATGAAGATGCTGCAGGCCAAGCGGCAGACCGACGCCAACGTCGTCGTCGACGTCGGCGTCCCGGACGTCGCGGCGTAGGCGGGGCGCGGGGGCGGCGTGCGCCGCGGCTACCCTTCGCGGCATGTTCCCGCGCGAGGTCCACGCCGCCGGCGGCGTCATCGTCCGCGACGGCACCGTCGCCGTCGTCCACCGCCCGTACCGCCAGGACTGGTCGCTGCCGAAGGGCAAGCTCGACCCGGGGGAGACGTTCGAGGACGCCGCCCTGCGCGAGATCCGCGAGGAGACCGGTCTGCAGGTCACCCTGGGCGACGAGCTCACCGAGGTCCGCTACCGCGACCACAAGGACCGGCCGAAGCTCGTCCGCTACTGGCTGATGACCGTCGCCGGCGGCGCGTTCGCCGCCAACGACGAGGTCGACGAGCTGCGCTGGCTGGCCCCCGACGACGCGGTCGCGCTGCTGACCTATCCGGCGGACCACGGCCTGGTGCGCGAGGCGGCCGCGCGCACGGGGATCGCGTAGCCGCGGGCGACGCGGCCGCCGGCGCGGCCGCGCGGGCGGGAGCGCCCGCCGGCGGGGTCGTGGCCGCCTAGCGGCGGCGCCGGGCGAGCCAGTCGGCGATCCGCAGGGCGAGCGGGCGGTGCGGGCGCGCCCAGCGCGGCGGGCGCCGGCCGACGAGGCCGTGCGCGTGGGCGAACGCCCAGTCGGGCACGCCCTCGCGGCCGAGGATCGTCACCGCGCTGTAGCCGTGCTCGCCGCGCCGCTCGTCCGCCATGAGGACGACGAGCAGCCAGCGGCCGATCTGCACGAAGAGGTCGGCGTCGTTCTTCGACGCCGCCCACCGCGGGCGGTCGTGGACGATCCGGCCGTCGGAGCGCACGAGGTCGGTCAGGACGCGCTCGAGCTCGTCCCGGGGGCGGACCGGCACGCCGCCGCGCTCGCAGAAGCGCTCGAGCGCGTGGTCGGTCCAGCCGATGCGGGCGCGGCGGGTGTCGACGGCCGGCGCGGACGCGCGCCCGCGCCCGCGCCGTGGGCTTCGGGGGCCGCGCGCGGGGCGCGGGGCGACGGCGCTCACTCCGCGTCGGGCGACCGGCGCGCCTCGGCGCGGGCGGCGGCGTCCTCGGCGGCCTCGAGCTGGTCCTCGCGCGCGCGGGCGGACGCCTCGCGCATCTCGAAGACGTCCGAGGCGAACGAGCCGACCTCGCGGGCCACGTCGCGGACGGCGCCCGTCACGATCGCGGCGATCCGGCCGACGTGCGTGGCGCCGGACTCGACGGCCTCCTGCACGAGGTCCTTGCGCGACTCGAGGGGTCCGGGCATGGGGCGGAGCGTAGTGGCTGGCGGTCGGGGGCGCGAGGGGAGGGCGCGGGCCTGCGGCGGCGGCCGCAGGGCCGCGCGGCCTCAGACGCCCGCCGCCCGGGCGGCCTTCAGGCCGCCGGCGACGGCGCCGCGGACGGCCCCGACGACGATGCGGCCCAGGCGGCTCGTGCGCGGGCTCTCCAGGTACTCGTCCAGCTCGTCCTCGGTCGGCACGGCGAGCGTGGCGATCTTGCGGAAGACCGTGAACAGCTGGTGGGGGAGCGGGCCCTCGTGGTAGTCCAGCCCGTAGCGCTCGCAGGCCTCGCGCACCTCGACCGAGATCTCGGCGTAGCGGTGCGCGGGGATGTCGGGGAACAGGTGGTGCTCGATCTGGAAGCTCAGGTTGCCCGACATGATGTGGAAGAGCGGGCCGCCGGTCAGGTTGGCCGAGCCCAGCAGCTGGCGCACGTACCAGCCGCCGCGGGTCTCGCCGGCGGTCTCCTCCTCGGTGAACTCCTCGACGCCGTCGGGGAAGTGGCCGCAGAAGATGATGGAGAACGTCCACAGGTTGCGGACGACGTTCGCCGTGACGTTGCCGGCGAGCACCACGGGGAAGAACGGGCCGGCCAGCGCCGGGAAGAGCAGGTAGTCCTTCTTGACCTGGCCCTTGACCTTGCCCCAGATCGCGCGCAGCATCGGCAGCCGCTCGCGCAGGTCCCAGGTGCCGTCGCGCAGCCCCTCGGTCTCCAGGTCGTGCAGCGCCACGCCGTACTCGAACAGGAGCGCCAGCAGCGTCGCGTAGACCGGGTTGCCCAGGAAGTAGGGCTCCCACGGCTGGTCGGCGCTCATCCGCAGGATGCCGTAGCCGACGTCGCGGTCCTTGCCCACGATGTTCGTGTGGGTGTGGTGCATGTAGTTGTGGCTGTGGCGCCACTGGTCCGCCGGGCAGGCGGTGTCCCACTCGAAGGTGCGGCCGTTGAGCTCCTCGTCCTGCATCCAGTCGTACTGGCCGTGCATGACGTTGTGGCCGATCTCCATGTTGTCGAGGATCTTCGACACGGAGAGGGCCGCGACGCCGCCGAGCCACAGCGGCGGGATGAACCCCAGCTCGAGCATGACTCGGCCCGCGATCTCCAGCCGGCGCTGCGCCGCGATGATCTTGCGGATGTAGGTCGCGTCCCGCTCGCCGAGGTCGTCGACGTGCTTCTTGCGGATGGCCTCCATCTCGCGCCCGAACGCGTCGAGCATGTCCTGGCTCATGTGCGGCACCGCGCGCAGCGGGCCGGGCGTGGAGGACGGGTCGCGGCGCGCCCGCTCGGCGCGCGTCGCGTCGTCGGCGGCGCCGGCGAACTCGGTGTCCGGCGCCTTCGGCGAGAGCGGCTTGTCGGACTTGGGGACGGCCTTCGTGTCGTCGTCGGGGGTCGTGGCGATGGTGCTCATGGTGGGCTCCTCGGGTCGAGGCGGTGGGGAAGCGGGGCGGCGGTGAGGCCGAAACGGGGGGCGGCGGAGGCCGGAAGCAGGGCGGCGTGGAGGCCGGGGGCGGGGCGGAGTGGAGGGGCGGAGGCGGGGCGGAGTGGAGGGGCGGAGGCGGGGCGGAGTGGAGGGGCGGGTCAGACGTCGACGGTCACGTCGCCGACGGGGGCCGAGACGCAGATGCGGATCTCGTCGCCGGGCGCGCCGTGGATCTCGCCGTCGAGGGTGTTGCGCACGCGGCCGTGCTCCAGGCGGCAGGCGCAGGTCATGCAGATGCCCATGCGGCAGCCGTGCTTGGGGGACAGGCCGGCGGCCTCGGCCTGCTCGAGCAGCGTGTCTCCGGTCGCGTCGACGGTGGTGCCGGCGCGCGCGAACGTGACCGCGCCGAGCTGGTCGGGGTCGAGCTCGGGCAGCTCGGGCGGGGCGAAGTGCTCGAACTTCAGCGGCGTGCGCAGGTCCAGCTCGCGCCAGGCGGTGCGCACGGCCTCGACGAGGGCGCCAGGCCCGCAGACGAAGGCGGCGGCGTCCTCGTCGACGGGCAGGGCGCGGCGCAGGTGCTCCTCGCCCAGCCGCCCGGTCAGCTCGCCGTCGCCGCTGCGGGTGTAGCACCGCAGCAGCGTCACGTTCGGGTGCCGCTCGGCGATGCGGTGCAGGTCGCCGGCGTACAGCAGGTCCTCGGGCGAGCGGGCGTAGTGCAGGAACGTGATCTCGCCCGTGTGCCCCTCGTCCGTGAGCGTGCGCAGCATCGAGAGGACGGGCGTGATGCCGCTGCCGCCGCTGATCAGGGCGATGCGGCGCGGCCGGACGTCCGGCAGCACGAAGTCCTCGCCCTGCGGCCGCGACAGCCCGACGACCATGCCCGGGCGGGCGTGGGCCTTCAGGTGGCGCGACACGACGCCCTCAGGGTGGGTGCGCACCGTCAGCTCGACGGTGCGCGTGCGCACGTCGGCCGAGCCGGACGGCGAGTACGAGCGGCGATGCCGTCGCCCGTCGACGTCGACGGCCAGCTCGACGTGCTGCCCGGCGCGGAACCCGGGCCAGGTGACCGTGGGACGCAGCGTCAGCGTCACGCTGTCCGGCGTCTGGTGGCGCACGTCGACGATCTCGGCCCGGATCTTCCGCACGGCCCAGTCGGGCCGCAGCAGCTCCAGGTAGTGGTCGACGTCGTGGGGGCCGGCGAGCGCGTCGGCGACGCGGCTGCCGAGCAGGCGCTCGGCCAGGCGGCCGGTGGACGGGGTGGCGATGGGGGTCGACATGGTCGTCGGGGCTCGATCGAGTGGCGTTGACGGGAAGGCGAGCGACGGCGGATCGGTCGGTCGGTGGCGCGAGGGGGAGGGACGGCGGAGCGGCGGAAGGCGTGCGGTGCGGCGGGCGGTGCTGGCGGGGACCGGGATGGCGGACCGATGGGGCGGCAATCGGCGGTGCGGCGGCGGTTCGCAGGGCGACAGGCGTCGGGTGGCGACGCCCCGACCGTTGACGCGGGGCCGCCGGTGCGACACGGTGGTCGCACGCCCTCGCGATCGCCACCGTCCGTCCGGACCCCGGCGCTGGATGAGTGAACGACTGTGCACAAACGTAGGACGACCGCGCGTCGAGGTCAAGTGATCCGTACCCTCGGGGCTGTGCGGTTCGACACACGTTCGTCGCGCACACTCCACGGCTGACCATGGACACCGCCAGCGACCTACCGGCTCCCGACGCCGACGCCACCCCGCTGACCCGGCAGGAGCGCAAGGCGCGCACGCGTCAGGCGCTTCTCGGTGCCGCGCTGAAGCACCTCGAGCACCGCAGCTTCGGCGCGATCAGCCTGCGCGAGGTCACGAAGGAAGCGGGCGTCACGCCGACCGCGTTCTACCGGCACTTCGAGAGCATGGAGGAGCTCGGCCTCGTCCTCGTCGACGAGTCGTTCGCCGAGCTGCGGGTCATGCTTCGCGGCGGCCGGGCCGAGGTCTTCGGCCGGCCGGGCGCCGACATCCGCGTCTCCGCCGACATCCTGATCCGCCACGTCGAGCAGCACCTGCCGCTCTACCGGTTCATCGCCCGCGAGCGCTCGGGCGGCGTGGCCAGCCTGCGCGCAGCCATCCGCCGCGAGATCAACGCCTTCTCGAACGAGCTCGTCGAGGATCTGCGCGGCTATCCGATCCTCCAGGATCTCGACACCCCGGCGCTGGACATGATCGCCAGCCTGATGGTCTCCGTCATGGTCGCGACCGTCGAGCGTCTCCTCGACGCCCCGCCCGGCTCCGAGGACGAGATCCGCCGTCGCACCGAGGACCAGATGCGCCTCATCGTCCTGGGCGCGATCCAGTGGGACCGGGCCTGACCGCGTAGGTCGGGGCCGCCGCCCTCACGTCGCGCCCGCCGCCGTCGGACTGCGTCCGCCGCCCAGCGCGAACGCCTCCGCGCCAGCATCGCGGTGGTCGATCCACTCGTCGTCCTCATCGACCGGACGGGCCAGGTAGGCGGCGATGTGAGCCTCCAGCGAGCGCGGAGGCGATACCTGCCACCGAGCCTCGCGCACCAGCCGCTCGACGACGTTCCGCGCAGCGGAGGCGTGCGCCCCGCGCCACGTGCCGCGGATCATGACGGCGTGCTCGTCGGTGCGGTTCGGGGCGATGCGCCGGACGTGGCCCCGCCCGCCCTCGGTGCGTGGCGTCCCGGGCGGCCGTGCGCCCCGCCGGCACGCGCCCGCGCCGATGGCCACGTCGAGCCGGTGATGCTCGACGTCCAGGTACGCCGCCGGCCAGCTCGTGCGGCGCAGGGCGACGGTCCACCCCGGCCGTGTCCGCCGCAGCTCGTCCACCAGCGCCCGCACGGTCGCGGTCACGTCGCCGACGACGGCGACCCGGACGGTCCCGGCCCCTCCGTCGGCCACCTCACGCGCGCGGCGCCCGGCCGCCCGGTGCGCGTCGCGCAGCGCACGCAGCACGCTGAACACCGCCTCGCCCTGGGGCGTCGCCGACACGAACCGTCGCGTGCGCCGGAAGAGCCGCACCCCCAGGAGCGCCTCGGCCCGCTGCACTCGCCGGGTCACCGTCGACGGGTGGACGCCGAGCCGCCGGGCCACCGCGCGCATGTTCTGCTCGTCCGCGACCTCGAGCACCGTGGTCACCTGTTTCGCGTCGAGCATGGAGACGACGGTAGGAGTGGAGCGGAGGGCGCGGACCAGTGGCGGCGAACCGGCGACGAACCGGCACGCATCCGTCGCTCTTCGCCGCTGATCGGGCACGTCGCGTCGGCTCGGCGCGCCGCCCGACGGCACCGCTGGCGCCGGTCCGAGGGGAGCAGCGTCGGGAGGAGCTTGGACCATCGGTCCGCTGCGGCCGAGGGGGGAGTAGTCGGGTCCGTCGGCCGGAGCGCTCGGTCTGTACTGCGCCGGGCGCAACACAGACGGATGGGTCTGGGAGATGGGGGTCGACAGGGTTACCCGCCTTCGGTGCACCGCGCGGTGGCTCAGGGTGGTCGGTTGCCGGGGTGCCGCTCCGTAGCCGCCCCCGATGAGGGGCGGGGCCGCGCCTGCCATGCTCGTCGGGTCACCGAACCCCTGGAGGCACCAGATGGCTGTCGTGAAGATCAACGCGATCGAGGTCGACCCCGCTCGCGGTCCCGAGCTGGAGGAGCGCTTCGCCAAGCGCGCGTCCGAGGTCGAGAAGATGCCGGGCTTCCTCGGCTTCGAGCTGCTTCGGCCCACCGAGAACGAGACGCGGTACTTCGTCTACACCCGTTGGGAGAGCGAGGAGGCCTTCCAGGCGTGGGTGAAGAGCGAGGCCTTCCAGCGCGGCCACGCGCACGCCTCGGCCGATCGCGGCGCCGCGAAGCCGGTCGCCCACGGGTCCAGCGTGCTCGGCTTCGACGTGGTCATCTCGGTCGACGCCGCCGCGTCGGCCACCACGGCCTGACGTTCCCTCAGGCGTCGGTGGAGGCTCCGCCGGCGCCGTTTCTTCCTGCTCCTCGCCGATTGCGGCGCCCTCGGCGGACGTTCGCGCCGCTGGCACCCTCTAGCGGCCTCGCGGGCCACTCGAGGCGGATCGAGGGGCCGGAGCGCGGTCGGTGAGGGCGGTGGGGCTCCGAGCGACGGCGCCATCCTCGGTCGACGCCGAAGCCGAGGCGGCTCCGGGCATAACCGAAGAACCCTCAGGCTCTCGTCGAGCGTAGTCGAGGGCCGTTCGCCGCTCGGAAGGGCCGCTCCGCTAGGTCGCAGCTCCGCGTCCTGGTGAGCTCGGCTTCCCGGCGTGCTTGGCCGCCGGTGTGGTCGTCCCTCCTGGGGTTCCGGGTCAGTTCAGGCCGGGGTAGGCGCCGCGGCTGAAGACCATCGGGTGATCGCTGCGGGTGACGCCCAGGTCGATGACCTGGCCCACCACGAGCGTGTGGTCGCCGAGCTCGATCTCGCGCTCCAGCTCGCAGTCGATCCAGGCGACGATGCCATCGAGGACGGGGGCGCCGGAATAGGGAGCGGCCGTCGTCGGCAGGTCGGCGAAGCGGTCAGCGCCCCGCCGCGCGAAGCGCCGCGCCAGCTCGTCCTGACCCTGCGCCAAGACGTTCACGCAGAATCGGCCGGCGTCGCGGATGCGCGGCCACGTCGACGACGTGCGCGCCGGGTAGAAGCCGACGAGCTGCGGCTCGAGCGAGATCGACGTGAACGAGCCGACAGCCATGCCGGCGGGGCCGTCGGGGGCCTGCGCGGTGACGACCACGACGCTCGTCGGGACGTGCGAGAGGACGTGCCGGAAGTGGTCCGGATCGCCGTGGGGGGCGGTGCGTGCGGGGCTCGTGCTCATGGGTGCGTCCTCCGCCGGGAACGGGTGCCGCGAGTCTAGCCCGCGGCCGGGGGAAGCCCGGTGGCGCCGGGGGTCCGCGCCGGGGCCTGTGCGTCTGCGCGCCGCCCATGCGGCCGTGCCCAGCCTCGTGTGCCCGCGCGGCGTCCTCTGCGTCCGCGCGGCGTCCCATGCGCCCCCCCCCCGGCGCCCCATGCGTCCCCCGGCCCCCCATGCGTCCTCCGGCGCCCGTGCGTCCCCCGGCGCCCCATGCGTCCGCCCCGCGCCCCGCGGAGCCTCGCTGCGACCCGGGCTATCCCCGCGTCTTGGCGGGGTCCCGGTCGCCCTCCTGGACCGGCGGTCGGCCGTGGCGCGTGGGCCGTCTTTGGAAACACGGCCCGGCACCAGGGGCGTTCCCCTGGTCCTTCGCGGAGATGCGCCGGTTCACGGTGTAAATAAACGAGTATCGTGTGCTGGTGGACACGCAACGCCAGACCGCGTAGCTTGCTCCCGTTCGTAGGCGCAGTACCCCCAGAGGAGAGAGCCCAGTGCGTCGCATCACCGTTCCACGCAGCAGGCAGAGAGGCGGCCCCTCACGCCGCACCGCCGTCCGGGCGCTCGGCGTCGGGCTCGGCCTGCTCGTGCCCCTCGCCGGTGCCACCGCGGCCCAGGCGTACGAGATCGAGAACTTCTCGGCCAACATCGTCAAGGCCGACGGGACGACCTTCGAGAGCCAGGCCGGTGGTCACCCGTACCAGGGGATCATCGACTTCAACACGAAGAAGACGGCCAACGGCAACAACGACGCCTACACGCGTCGCATCCGCGTCGACACCCCGCCCGGCCTGGTGCCGAACCCGGAGTCGGTGCCGAAGTGCGAACAGGAGCAGCTCGAGGCGAACAGCTGCCCGCCGGCGAGCCAGATCGGCACGACCGTCCTGCGGCTGAGCAAGCTGCTGGCCGGCGGCGCGGCCGGGACCCCGGCCAACCCGTTCGGCCTGCCGCTCGGCACGCGCGGCGACCTGCGGCTGACCGTGGGCCTGTTCAACATGGAGCCGCGCGAGGGTGAGCTCGCCCGCTTCTCGTTCAACCCGACCCAGCCCGGCGGCCAGTCGACGGGCGAGATCGTCGACGTCGTCGGCGGCATGCGGCCGGACGACAACGGCCTCTTCTTCACGATCAACAACGTCCCGCGGCCGACGACGACCGACGGCGGGGCGGCGGTGCTCACCGGCAGCACCCTGACCTTCTGGGGCGCGCCCGGCTCGAGCGCCCACGACGCCGTCCGTGGCGCGGCGGCGCTGCAGCTCCTGAGCCTCAACGGCGCGGATCCGGTGCCCGGCGGCATCTCGACCGCCCTGGGTCAGGCGGGCAACCCGCAGCCGTTCCTGGGCCGCCGCCTGCCGACGGGCGCCTCCGGGATCACCCGCACCGACGCGGCCTTCCTCAACTCCCCGACGTCGTGCAGCGGCCCGCAGAAGGCGACGCTGACCCTCGACTCCTACGCCGCGAGCGAGTCGTACCCGCCCTACCCGCCCGCGGGTGAGGGCCAGACGCGCACGGCCGACTACACGGTCGGCGCCGACACGAACGGCCTCCAGGGCTGCGACCAGGTGCCGTTCTCGCAGACGACGAGCTTCGGCGAGAGCGCCCTGCAGCGCGACGCGCCGGTGCCGCTGGCCGTCCAGCTCGACGTGCCGCAGTCCGACTCGATGGACACGCTGGCCACCGCGCACGTCAAGAAGGTCGCCGTCGCCCTGCCCGCCGGCATGACGATCAGCCCGTCGGCCGCCAATGGCCTCGAGGCCTGCACGGACGAGCAGTTCGGCAAGGGCACCGACCGGGCCATCTCCTGCCCGGCCGCCTCGCGCATCGGCAACGTGAAGATCACGACGCCGGTCCTCGACGCGCCGCTGGACGGCCACGTCTACGTCGGCCAGCCGCTGCCCGGCAACCGCTACCGCCTGTTCGTCAACGCGGACGGCCACGGCATCTCGATCCGCCTGAAGGGCACCGTCACGCCGAACGAGAACGACGGCCGCGTGGTCGCCGTGTTCGACGACAACCCGCAGCTGCCGTTCTCGCAGTTCCGCCTGGACTTCGACGGCGGCTCGAAGGCCATCATCGCCAGCCCCCAGACGTGCGTGCCGACGGTCGGCTCCGGCGAGCTCTCCCCGTGGAGCGGCAACGCGTCCGCGGTCTCCCGCGCGTCGGTGCAGGTGACGGGCTGCGACGGCTTCGGCTTCGCGCCGGCCTTCAACGCCGTCTCGACGAACCCGCTCTCGGGCAAGTACGCGCCGCTCAACGTCGGCTTCGCCCGCCCGGACGGCCAGCAGTTCCTCAGCCGCATCGAGGCGAAGATGCCCGTCGGCGTGACCGCCAAGGTCAAGGGCGTCCCGCAGTGCTCCGACGCCCAGATCACGGCGCAGGCGTGCCCCGAGTCCACGCGCATCGGCACGGTTGCTGTCAAGGCCGGCCCCGGTGCGTCGCCGTACGCCCTGACCGGCGCGGTGTACTTCACGGGCGGCTACGCGGGCGCCCCGTACGGCGCGGTCGCGATCATCCACGCCGTCGCCGGTCCGTACGACCTCGGCAACGTCGTGGTCCGTCAGGCCCTGTACATCGATCCGGACACGGCGCAGATCACGCTGCGCAGCGACCCGCTCCCGCAGGTCGTCGGTGGCATCCAGCTGCGCCTGCGCGAGCTGGCGATCTCGGTCGACCGCAAGGACTTCCTCCGCAACCCGACCTCGTGCGGGACGGCGATGATCCACAGCGCGCTCGGCTCGGCCAACGGCGCCGGCTCGACGCCGAACGCCGGCCTGGTGTTCACCGGCTGCGACAAGCTCCCGTTCAACCCGCGGGTCTCGGTCCAGCTGCAGAACAAGAAGTCGCTGAAGAAGTTCGACTACCAGCGCGTGCTCGTGCGCGTGAAGCAGTTCGAGTCCGAGGCCGGCATCAAGTCGACGTCGGTCACGATGCCGACGGCGATCGCCCTGGCGGCGAAGAACGCCAGCGCGCTCTGCACCCCGGAGCAGGCCCGCGCCGACAAGTGCCCGAAGGGCTCGATCGTCGGCTTCGCGAAGGCGACCACCACGATCCTCAACCGCCAGGTGCAGGGTCCGGTCTACTTCGTCGAGGGTCGTCGCACGACGGCGGACGGCCGTGAGGTCCCGACGCTGCCGAACCTCTACGTGCCGCTGCGCGGCGAGGTGACGATCAAGCTGCGCGCCACCACCGACGTGAAGAACAAGAAGCTCGTGACGACGTTCGGGGCGATCCCCGACGCGCCGATCACCGAGTTCGCGCTCTCCATCAACGGCGGCAAGCACGGCATCCTCCAGGCCACGCGCGACATCTGCTCCGCGAAGGGCCTGAAGGCGCAGGCGAAGTTCGGCGGCTACAACGGCAAGGCCGTGACGAAGTCGGCCGCCATGAAGCGCAGCTGCGGCGGCAAGAAGAAGCGCTGACCGCGCTCCGGCCGGGGCCCGCGCCCCGGCCGCCCGCAGCACCACGGAACCCCGGCCGACGCCGGGGTTCCGTGCGTTCGGGGCACGGCCGTCCTCGCCGCGGTCCTCGCGCGGCCCGGTCGCGGCCCTCGCGACACTCGCGCCGCCCTCGCGGCCCCCGCGGCCCGGTCGGGACCGACGCGGAAGCGACGTCGTGGTCCGGAGGTGGCGCGGCGTCCTACCCGCGGTCGCGATCCGGTGCACGACCGTCACGTTCCCGGTGGACACCGGCGTGTCGAGCGCGTAGCCTCCTCGCGTCGCCCGCATCCCCGGCGGGCGCGGGAGAGGAGAGACAGCATGGGAGCCATGTCCGTCCGCGGCGCGCGCCGCGGATCACATCAGTCGCTGCGCCGGCTGCTCGTCGGGGCCACGCTGCTGGCCGCGCCGCTGACGGCCGCCGCGCTCGCGCCGGCCGCGCACGCCTACGACATCACCGACTTCAAGGCGGGGGTGCTCACGGAGGACGACAACGACGAGGCGTACTTCCAGCAGGCCGGCGGCCGCCCGCCGTTCGGCATCACCGACTTCACGTTCGCCACGGACGGCAACGGCGAGCCGATCGGCAACACGAAGGACATCCGCGTCGACATCCCGCAGGGGCTGGTGCCGAACCCGCGGGCGTTCCCGACCTGCAGCGACGCGCAGCTCGAGGACGAGGACTGTCCGGTCGAGTCGCAGATCGGGGTGCAGCGGCTGACCATCCGCGGCACGATCCCCCTGCTCGTGATCGGAGGGACGCGGCGAACGGTCGACGTTCTGGTGCCGCTCTACAACATGGAGCGGAAGCCGGGACAGGTCGCCCGGTTCGCGTTCAATCCCGCTCAGGCGCCGGGCTCCGGTCAGCTGTCCACCTACGACGGCAACCGGGCCGACCTGTCGCCGATCGAGATCATCGGAGGCGTCCGTCCGTCGGACAACGGACTGTTCTTCACCATCCCGAAGGTGCCGATCAACCCGGCGCTCGTCCGCTCACGCCTCATCTTCTGGGGCGTCCCGGGCGCTGCTCGGCACGACCCGCTTCGCACCCGGAGGGAGACCGACGTGCGCGGGACAGGCCTCGACGGCTTCATCGCCCCGCCCGAGGGCGGCAACCGCTCCGTCGCCGACAAGACCACGGCGTTCCTCTCCAACCCGACCTCGTGCGCCGGGCGCCAGACGTCCACCATGCACTCCAACTCGTACGACGGGGACGGGCGAGACGCGAGCTACACCACGCCCGTCGGCGCCGAGGGCTGCGACCAGATCCCGTTCGACCCGACGGTGACGGTCACGCCGGGCACCGTCGACCGCGACAGCCCGACCGGCCTGACGGTCGGCATCCAGGTGCCGCAGTCCCAGGACGCCGGCACGCTCGCCACCGCCCACGCGCGCCGCATCCAGGTGACGTTGCCCCAGGGCTTCGGCATCAGCCCGTCCGCCGCGAAGGGCCTGGAGACCTGCGCCGACGGCGCCTTCGGCAAGGGCACCGACAACCCGATCTCGTGCCCGCCCGGGTCGAAGGTCGGCACGGTGTCGATCCGCACCCCGGTGCTCGACCAGGAGCTGACGGGCGACGTGTACCTGGGCGAGCAGCGCCCCGGTGACCGCTACCGCCTGTTCGTCGCGGCGTCGGCGCCGGGCGTCACGATCCGGCTGGCCGGCTCGGTCAAGCCCGACCCGCAGACGGGGCAGCTGACGACCGTCTTCGAGGACAACCCGCAGCTGCCGTTCTCCGACCTGGAGCTGCGGTTCGACGGCGGACCCCGCGCGGTCATCGCGTCGCCGATCACCTGCGAGGGCGGCAGCCTGACGTCGTCCATGGACCCGTGGTCCGGCCGCGCGGCCGCCACGCCGTCGACCGGCGTCGGCGTGCAGGGCTGCGGCGACCACTTCGGCTTCGAGCCCACGTTCGGGGCCGCGACCGGCTCGGCGAAGGCCGGCGCGTTCACGCCGCTGGCCGTCGGCTTCCAGCGCAAGGACGGCGACCAGACGATGAGCGGCATCCGCGTCGACCTGCCGCAAGGCATGACGGCGAAGATCAAGGGCGTGCCGCGCTGCGCCGCCGCCCAGATCGCGGCGCAGGCCTGCCCCGAGTCCTCGCGCATCGGCACGGCCTCGGTGCTGTCCGGCCCCGGCCCCGAGCCGTACCCGCTCGCCGGCCCGGTGTACCTGACGAACGGGTACGCCGGCGCGCCGTTCGGCATGGTCACGATCATCCGCGCGGTCGCGGGCCCCTACGACCTCGGCAACGTCGTGGTCCGCCAGGCGCTGAACATCAACCCCGTCGACGGCCACGTGACCGTCACGAGCGACCCGCTGCCGCAGATCATCGAGGGCGTCGTGCTGCGCATGCGCAGCCTGCGGCTCGACATGAACCGCAAGGGCTTCACCCGCAACCCGACCTCGTGCGGCCCGGCCCGCCTGGGGGCGACCGTCACGTCGCTCGGCGGGATCGCGGCCGGCCGCACGGCGGACGTCGGCATCGGCGACTGCGCCGCGCAGGAGTTCGAGCCGAGCATCCAGATGGCGTTCGGCAAGCGCTCCGAGATGGGCAAGTTCAAGCACCCGTCGGTCGAGGCCACGGTCACGCAGGAGGACGGCGAGGCCGGCATCAAGGGCACCACGGTCGTGCTGCCCAAGGCCGTCGCGCTGGCGGCGTCGAACGCCGGCGGCCTGTGCGAGCCGGCCGCGGCCGACGCGGACAAGTGCCCGAAGAACACGATCGTCGGCTCGGCCTCGGTCACCACGACGGTGCTCGAGAAGCCGCTGAAGGGCCCGGTCTACTTCGTCAAGGGCTTCCGCAACGCCGGCGGCCGCCTGGTGCCGACGCTGCCGAAGCTCTACATCCCGCTCCGCGGCGAGGCGACGATCTACCTGCGGGCCGACACGGCGGTGGAGAACAACCGCCTCGTCACGACGTTCCCCGCGATCCCCGACCAGCCGGTCTCGACCTTCAAGCTGAAGATCAACGGCGGCAAGAAGGGCATCATCGCGGCGACCCGCGACCTGTGCACGGCGCGGGGCCTGAAGGCCGACGCGCGGTTCTCGAGCTACGGCGGCAAGACCTCGAAGGAGGCGCCCGAGATCGCGACGGCCTGCGGCAAGAGCCCGAACCTGTCGGTCGTGCGCGTGCGCCGCGGCGGCGGCCGCCTGACGGTGCAGGGCAAGATCGCGAAGGCCGCGAAGGGCCGCGTCAGCGTGACGGTGCAGTGCAAGAAGACGACGGTCGAGTCGAAGCCCGTCCGCCCGCGGAAGGGCCGCTGGACGGCCCGGCTGAAGGCGCCGAAGGCCTGCCGCTCCGCGGCCCGCGTGTCGGTGACGGCCACGTCGAAGGCCAAGGGCAAGTACGCCTCCGACCGTCACGCGCGCAAGCTGAAGGTGCAGCGGGCGCGATGACGCACCGGCGCCCGTGAGCGACGAGCCGCTCGGGATCGCCCTGCTGGGCGCGGCCTTCATGGGCCGCGCCCACGCGCACGCGTTCCGGACCGCGGCGACGATGCTCCCGGGCTCGCCGTCCACCCGGCTCGAGCTGCTCGTCGGCCGCGACGCCGCGCGGGCCGACGAGGCCGCGGGCCAGCTCGGCTTCGCCCGCGGCGTCGGCGACTGGCGCGCCGCGGTCGAGGATCCGGCGATCGCGATCTTCGACGACGTCGGGCCCAACGACCTGCACGCCGCGCCGACGATCGCGGCCGCGCGGGCCGGCAAGCACGTGATCTGCGAGAAGCCGCTCGGCCGCACGGCCGACGAGGCGCTCGAGACCTGGCGGGCGGCGCACGAGGCCGGCGTCGTGCACCTGTGCGCGTTCAACTACCGCTTCGTGCCCGCCATCCGCCACGCGCGCGACCTGATCGCCGCCGGCACGATCGGCGCGGTCCGCCACGTGGACGCGCGGTACCTGCAGGACTGGCTCGTCGACCCGCAGGCGCCGACGACGTGGCGCCTGCGGAGGGCGTCCGCCGGCTCGGGCGCCCTCGGCGACCTGGGCTCGCACCTGATCGACCTGTGCCGCTACCTCGTCGGCGAGATCGACGCGGTCGCCGCGCAGACGCGGACGTTCACGCCGGAGCGCCCCGGCGGGCCGGTCGACGTCGACGACGCGGTCTCGGCGACGCTGTCGTTCGCCGGCGGCGCCAGCGGCACGCTCACGGCCTCGCGGGTGGCGCCGGGGCGACGCAACGCGCTCGGCCTCGAGATCCACGGCAGCGAGGGGTCCATCACCTTCGCGCTCGAGCGGATGAACGAGCTGGGCCTGTACCTGCCGGGCGGACCGCCCGGCACGGACGGCTTCCGCACGGTCCTGATGACCGACCCCGAGCACCCCTTCGCGCCCGCGTGGTGGCCGCCCGGCCACCTGCTCGCCTGGGAGCACACCTTCGTCCACGAGCTCGACCACCTGCTGCGCGCCGTCCGGGACGGGCGGAGCGTCCGGCCCCACGGCGCCGACTTCGAGGACGGCTACCGGGCGGCCGAGGTGTGCGACGCGATCCTGCGCGCCGCGGCGTCCGGGCGGACCGAGCCGGTGGCGTACCGGACCGTCGCGTAGCGGCCCGACGCTCAGGCGATCCCGGCCGCCCGGGCGCGCGCGACGCCCTCCGCCGCCCCGCCCGTCCAGGCCGGACCGTGGCCCGTCAGGACGGTCCCGGCGCCGGTGGCCGCGAGCGCGTCGAGCGACGCCGCGTTGCGGGCGCTGTCGACCGTCGCGGCGCGGGCCACCATCCGCGGGCCGGCGCGGCCGGTGTACGGGTCGAGCATCACGAAGGCGTCGCCCGCGAAGACCACGTCGCGGTCGGGCACGTGCAGCGCGCAGTGCCCGAGGGTGTGGCCGGGCGTGCGGACGATCCGGGGGCGGCCCGGGACCGGCAGCGTGCCCTCGTCGCGGTAGCGCTCGACCTGGCCGATCGGGGCGGGCCAGAACGCCCGGGCGCGCAGGAGCGCGGCCACGATGGGGAACGCTCGCACCTGCGTGGCGAAGTACGGCGCGCGTGGCTTCTCGTGGTCGTAGCGCCATGGGTGCATCGTCAGCGGGACGTCGTCCTCGTGCACGTACACCGGGACGTCGAGCTCGCGGCGGGCGCGCTCGGCGAAGCCCACGTGGTCGAAGTGGGCGTGGGTCAGCACGACGGCCCGCACGTCGCCGGGGCCGCGCCCGACCGCGCCGAGGGCGGAGCGGAACGACCGCCACGACGTCGGCACGCCGGCATCGACGACGGTGATCCCGTCGTCGTCCTCCAGCAGGTACCAGTTCGTGAACGCGTCCTCGATCCGGTGGACGCCCGGGGCCACCTCGGTCTGCAGCATGGGCGGCGGGTACCCCGCCCGCCCGGGACGATGCGCGGCCGGCGGCGACGCATGCGACGGCGTCACCGGGGTACCGACGCCGCCATGTTCCTGTTCTTCTCGAACGGTCTGGGCTGCTTCGGCTCGCTGCTGCTGTCGGCGGCGATCACCGCCCTCCTCGTGCTCCTGCTCGTCGTCCTCTAGGGCCGGCACGGCGGGGACGTCGGCGGGCGGCGACGTGGTCGGGGGAGACGGGGCGCCGGGCGGTCGGTCGGCGCCGTGGAGGCCGGGGGCTGCGTAGCCTGACGGGATGCCGAGGACGGGATCCGCGTGAGGTTCGAGGAGCTGCACGAGCTGGTGGCCGAGAGCCACCCCGCCGGCTGGCGCCTGCTGCCGCTCGGGCCGTACCCCGCCGACGCCCCCGACCCGCCGGCCGCCCACCACACCCGCGCGGTGCTGCGCGCCGACGTCGACGTGGCGCTCGAGTGGGGGATGCGCGAGTCGTCCCGGGACTACTTCGAGCCGTGGCTCGGCAACCTGGGCCGCCTGACCGAGGTGCGCCCGGAGCGGATCCTGCTCGACCTGACCTACCGCGGCGCGCTCGTCGACCGGCTGCTGGGCCTGGCCTTCGAGGACTTCCTGCTCCCCCTGCCGCGGGCCCGCGTGCCCCGGGTGAAGGGCCTGCCCGACCGGTTCTTCCCGCGCGCCGCCGCCACGCTGTGGGGGCTCGCGCACGAGCTGGACCCGGCGTGCACGGTGTCGTTCGACCGGGCGGTCCACCGGTCGGGGTTGCGGGTGGAGTAGGGGCGGGGGCGGGACGGCCCGGGCGGCGGATCGTGTTCCGGATCACCGCGGCAGGCGCGAGGCGATCCGGCACGCGACGCCCGCCGCATCGGGGCGCCGGATCGCGTTCCGGATCACCGCGGTAGGCGCGAGGCGATCCGGCACGCGACGCCCGCCGGCTCGGGCGGCGGATCGCGTTCCGGATCACCCACGCAGGGGCGGGGCGATCCGGAACGGGCGAGGCTCCGCCTCGTGCCCCGGCCCGTCAGCGCGGCAGGGCGTAGCCCCGCACCGCGAGGGCGGCGGCGCCGAGCGCGTCCAGGTCGGCGACGGCGACCGCGCGCGAGAGGGGCGCGCGCCACGCCGTGCCGGCCGCGCGCGCGGACGCGGTCGCGGCTGGGCGGTCGACGATCGCGACGGGCGCGGCGGGGATCTGCAGGAGCGTCATGGGCCCGTGATCGGCCGCAACCCGCGGAACCGGAGGGGCAGGCGGCGGATGCCCGAGGGGACGGGCGGGGCGGCGGGGGCAGCGGGCCCCGCCGTCCCCCCCCGTACTCCAGGCGACGGGCCGGCCCCGCCGTCCGCCCGGACGCCACCGGCCGGCCCCGCCGTCCCCCGGACGCCACCTGCCGGGCTGGCCGGGCCATCCCCGGCCTCCAAGCCCCCGCCCCCCGGAACGCCGAAGGCCCCGCGGTGGCGGGGCCTTCGGTCCTGCATGGGCATAACTGGACTCGAACCAGTGACCTCTCGCGTGTGAAGCGAGCGCTCTAACCAACTGAGCTATACGCCCGGAGGAGCCGACACGATAGCGCGCCGGCGACGCCGATGCCCCCGCGGGGTGCCCGAGACGCGCGAATCGTGGGAGACTGCACGTATGGAAGACGAGAGCCGGACGGGCACGCCGACCGACTACGAGGGGGCCGACCTCCACAAGACGCCGGAGGAGGGCCCCGCGCAGCCCAGCTCCGAGGCGGAGGACCGCAACAAGTCCCCGCGCGGCGGGCGGGCGTACGACGACGACGAGGTCGCCGTCGATCCCGAGAACGCGCCGTCGGCGAACTCGTTCATGGTCCAGATCATCCTCGCGATGTTCCTGGTCGTGATCCTGCTGGTGGTCGCGGCCGTGACCGGCTCGACGATCCTCCTCGTCCTCGCCCTCGTGTCGATCATCCCGGGCGCCGCGATCGTCCTGCGGGCGGTCTTCGCGATGATGTCGACCGACTGACGCGCCCCCGCGCCGTCCGCCCGCGTCGACGCCGCGCCCCGCGTGCGGCCGACGGGCGGAGCGCGGCGTCACGGGCGGTGGCGCTACCATCGCCCGACGTTCGCGGCGGGATGAGCCCGTCGTCGACGGTGTCGATGGGGTGGTCCCCGTGCGACGCCGGCCCGTGAACCAGGTCAGGTCCGGAAGGAAGCAGCCTTAAGCGGTCGTCGGCGGGCGCGCGGGTGCCCACCCCGGAGCCGTCGGCGGCGGGCTGATCCCGTCCGCGGACGTCCGCGCCTCGCGCGCCCCCGGTCCTCGCCCGGGCATTCGGCCCACCCGCCCGGGCATCCGGCCCGCCCGCGGGGTCCTCGCCCGAGCGTCCGGGCGACCGATCCACCGTCGCGGCGACCCTCCCGTAGGGTGGCGGCATGTCGGCCATCCCGCCCGCGATCACGCTCCACGCCCTCGGCCCGTCGCACCCGTGTCGGACGGTCGAGGCGGCGCTGCAGCTCAAGGGCCTGCCGTACGAGCGGATCGACTTCGCGCTCGGCGAGCACGTCGAGCGGATGACCGAGATCTACGGACCGGCGCGCACGACCGTCCCCGGCCTGCTCGTCGGGGAGGAACGGGTGCACGGCTCCGTGGCGATCCTGGAGCGGCTCGAGCAGCTGCACCCCGAGCCGTCCCTGTACCCGCCGTCGATCGCCGAGGCGGTGCACGAGGCCGAGCGCTGGGGCGACGCCGTCCTGCAGGACCTGGGGCGGCGGCTGCCGTGGGGCGCGCTGCACTACCGGCCGGACGCCCTCGGCACCTTCGTCGGCGGCGGGCCGCTGGACGAGGCGGGGACGGAGTTCGCGCGCAAGGTGGTCCGCGCGACCTGGCGCTACCACGGCATCACGGAGGAGCGGCTGCAGGACGACCTGCACGCGTTCCCGGCCATGCTCGACCGCATCGACGCGCTCGCCGCGGACGGGACGATCGGCGCCGACCACGTCAACGCGGCCGACCTCCAGATCGGTGCGACGCTCGCGACGCTGCTGACCGTCGAGGACCTGCGCCCGCTCATGGCCGACCGCCCCGGCGAGGCGCTGGCGCGGAGGCTGTTCCCCGACGTGCCGGGGCAGGTCCCGGCCGGGGCGTTCCCGGCCGGGTGGGTGCCGGCGCGGTAGTGGCGGGGCCGGCCGCTTCTCCCGGGCACCCGGTCAGAGGCGAGCGCGCCGACCCCTGATCGGGGGTGGGCGAGCGCGCCGGCCCGCCGATCCCGGGTGCCGCGTCCAGAGGCGAGCGCGCCGACCCCTGATCCCGGGTGCGGGGGCGCCGGCCGAGGCGAGCGCGCCGGCGCCGGGACGCCGGCGATGCGGGCGCGCTCCGTGGCGGCCGCTCAGAAACGCAGGCGCCGGCGCCGCCCCTCGGCGTCGACGAACCGCACGCCCAGCGGTCCCCGCTCGAACGAGGCGCTCACCGCGTTGTCGTGCACCCGGACGGTGCGCCGCTCGCCGCGGGCGACGTCGAAGACGACCTCGCGGACCCCGTCCGGCACCAGGCCCTGCACCTCCTTCCACGACGCCCGCGGATCGTCCGGGGCGGGACGCCCCGACATCCACAGGCCGGTGTCGCCGACGGCCTCGAGCGGGGCGCACGTGCCGCCGACCGTCCCGGCGCTCAGCACCGAGCTCGCCCGCATGCAGATGGCCGCCTTCCCGCGCATCGTGGCCGGCGCCACCCAGATCTCGCGGCCCGGGATCGCCAGCCGCCGGGCGTGCGCGACGTCGGTGGCGTCGCCGGGAAGGTCCGGAATGGGCGGGCGGAGGAACAGGTTGTCGCGGCGCGACGCCGGGCCCGCCCCGTTGCGGGGCCGCTGGGGCGACGGGCCCCGGAACACCGCGAACGCGCTCTGGGCGCCCGTCGTCGCGGCGGCGAGCCGGGCGTCCACGACGCGCGGAGGGCCGGGCACGGGCGCGTCCCGCGGCGTCGGCACCAGGGCGACCCCGACCGCTCCGGCGGCACCAGCGCCGACCGCGGCGAGGGCGGCGACCGGCCACCGCGGCCGCCGCGCCGGCCGCGGCGGGACGGCCGGATGGGCGGTGTCCGCGGCGCGGGCGTGGGCCGCCGCGACGAGCGACGAGCGGACGTCCGGCAGCACGGGCCGGTCGCGACGGGGGCGGGGGCGATGGCGGATCACGGCAGCTGCACCTCCTTGCGCAGCGCGGCCAGGCCGCGGCTGACGCGTTGACGGACGACGGCGGTCGAGCACTCCAGCTGCGCCGCGATCTCGGGGTAGGAGCGGTCCTCGAGGACGTGCTGCCGCACCGCGTCGCGTTGGGCCGCGGGCAGCGCGGCGAGCGCCTCCAGGGCGACGCTGCCGGCCGCGGTGGCGACCAGGCGCTCGATGAGCTCGACGGCCTCGTCCGTCACCACGGTCGGCGGAACGCCCAGGCGGCGGCGCGCGTCGTCGGCCACGCGGGCGCGACGGTACGCGTCGACGACGACGTTGCGCGCGATGGCGAAGAGCCAGCCGACCGCCGTCGCGCCGTCGCGGCCGGCGAACGCGGGGGCCTGCTCCAGGGCGGCGGCGAAGATCTCGGCCGTCAGGTCGGCCGCGAGCTCCGCCGTGGCCACGCGACGCCGCACGTACAGCAGGACCGCGTGCTCGTAGCGGTCGTAGAACAGGCCGAACGCCTCGCCGTCCGTGGCGGTGCGACGGAGCAGCTGCTCGTCCGGGGGATGACGTCGGCGGGGGCCCATCGCTTCTTCAGTCGCACGAGCGGCGTCGGTGTGACGGCGCCCGCCGCACCGTCGCACGACGGAGGCCCGCCACCGGTGCGTGACGTACCCTCTCCGGCCCCATGTCGTCCGTCCTGCGCGTGCCGGGCGCCCTCGCGGTGCTCCTCACCTCGCTGTTCGCGCAGATCCCGGTCGGCGCGCTCGGGCTGCTGCTCGTGCTGCACACCCGCGACGTGACCGGCACGTACGCGGCCGGCGGGGCGGTGACCGCGGCCTTCGGCCTGGCGCTCGGGGTCTCGAACCCGCTGCTGGGCCGGATCGCCGACCGGCGCGGGCCCGTGGCGGTGCTGGTCCTGTGCGCCCCGCTGTCGACGGCGGCGATCGTCGCCCAGGCGCTGCTCGGGGACGGCGTCCCGGTCTGGGTGCGCGTCGTGCTCGCGGCCGTGGCGGGCGCCTTCCAGCCGCCGGTCGGTGCCCTGCGCCGCCGCGTCTGGAACGTCCTCGTCCCGGATCCCGACCTGCGGCACAGGGCGTACGCGACCGAGGGGGTGCTCGCGGAGTTCGTCTACCTGCTCGGGCCGATCGCGATCGTCTCGGGCCTCGGCAGCCTGTCGGTCCCGGGAGCGCTCATCTTCTGCGGCGCCGCGATCACGGTCGGCAACGTCGCGTTCGCGCGGCTGCCCGTGGTGCGCACGCTGGCCGGGGCCCCGGTCGCCGACGGCGCCGAGCCCCACGGCCTGCTGGGCGCGCTGCGGGCGCCAGGCGTCGTCGTCGCCATGCTCGTCTACGCCACGCTCGGCATCACCGTCGGCGCCGTCGAGGTCGGCGTCCCGGCGGCCCTCGAGGACATGGGCGATCGCGGGCTGACCGGCCTGGCGCTCGGCGTGTGGGGCGTCGGCTCGATGCTCGCCGCCGTGGTCGTGGCCCGCTCCGCGGCGCCCGCCCGGCCGGTCCGGCGACTGGCGCTGCTCGTCGGCGCGTGGGGCGCCCTGCACGGCGTGCTCGCCCTGGCCGGCACCCCGCTGCTGCTCGTCGTCGCGCTCTTCGCCGCGGGAGCCACGATCTCGCCCGCGCTCACCGTCTTCAACGGCATCCTCGACCGGCTCGCCCTGCCGGGCACGCTGACCGAGGCCGTCACGTGGACGAGCACCGGGATGATGGTGGGGATGGCGGCTGGGGGCGCCGTCGCCGGGCACCTGGCCGACGCGACGTCGCCCGCCGCCGGCCTGGCGCTGGGGGCCACCGCCGTCGTCGGCGCGGGGCTGCTCGTCGCCGCCCGGGCCGTCATGCGCGGCGGCGTGCCGCCCGCCGGGCCGCGGGCGGCCGACGCGACGACCTGACGCCGCCACGGCGGCGGCCGTGGCCGGCGGTCCGCTGCCGCCCGGGCGGACGTCCCGCGCGACGCCGGGTGGTACCGTGCGGCGCATGTTGGCCTCCGTGCGCATCCGGTCCTAGCGGCCGACGCCGAGTGACGCCGCGTCCCCGACGCGGCGTCGGTGGCGCCTTCGCGCCCACCGCCCTCGATCCGTCGGTCCGCCGCGGGCGCCCTCGGGCTCCCCGCGTCTCCGGTGCGCCCGGGCTTCGCCCGGCGCGTCGCGTCCGGGCCGGCTCGCTCCCGCCCGGACGTCTCCGACGTTCCCGAGCGGGAGTCCTCCATGACCCGTCGTGGTCCCCGTCGCCGGTCGCTGCCCGCGAACCCGTCCGGCGTCCACCTCATCCACTGCCGCGCCACCGTCGCGCGGCTCGTCCGTTCCGCGGCCCCCGGACCGGACGACCTCGTCGTCGATCTCGGGGCCGGCCCGGGGACCCTGACCGCCGCGCTCGCGGCCACGGGAGCCCGGGTGATGGCCGTCGAGCGCGACGCGCGCTTCGCCGCCGGGCTCGAACGCCGCTTCGCCGGGAACCCGCGCGTCCGGGTGCTCCATGCCGACCTGCGGACCGTGTCGCTGCCCCGCGGCGCGCGGATCGTCGCCAATCTGCCGTTCGCGACGAGCACAGCGGTGCTGCGGCGGCGTCTCGACCCGCCGGGGCGCGTCACCGCGGGCTGCGACGTGCTCGTCGAGCGCGGGTTCGCGCTCCGCGTCACCGCGGGCCGGCCGCGGACCGCCACCGTCGCCTGGTGGGCCGCGCGCCACGAGCTGCGGCTCGTGCGCGTCGTCCCGCGGACGGCGTTCGCTCCGCCGCCCGCCATCGACGCCGCCCATCTGAGGGTGCGGCCTCGCCGCCCGCTGCCCGCGCGCGCCGAAGCCGCGCTCTGGTGGCTGCTCGCGGGTGCGCACGCGCCGGCTGCTCCGCGGGCGGACGCGCTGCTCGGCGCCGCCGTCGGTCGGCGGGCGGCCGTCGCAGCGCTCCGGCGACACGGCGCCGAGCCCCGCGCCGCGGCGCGCGAGCTGCCGCCGCTCGCGTGGCGGCGGGTCGCGGCCGACGCCGCGGTGCACGCCGGGGCGGCCTGGCCCGCGCCGCCGCGCCGGCTAGGCCGTGGGTGAGCCCTCGATCCGCCGGCGCAGGGCCGTCAGGAACTGCGCCGCGTACAGGCCGTCGAGCGCTCGGTGGTCCCAGCCCAGGCACAGGTGGGTCATCGAGCGGATCGCGATGCTCTCGCCGCCGTCCGCGTCGGTCACGACGACGGGGCGGCGGACGATCGCCTCCAGGTCCAGGATCGCCACCTGCGGCAGGTTGATGACCGGCGTGGCGATGAGCGCGCCGGCGGCGCCCGGGTTGGTGATCGTGAAGGTGCCGCCGCGCACGTCGTCGGGCGTGAGCGCGCCGCCCCGGGCGCGGGCCGCGACGGCCTTGATCCGGCGCCCCAGGCCCGCGGCGCTCAGGTCCTGCGCGTCGTCGATGACCGGGACGATCAGGCCGTCCTCGCCGAGCGACACGGCGATGCCCAGGTGCACCCGGTCGTAGCGCGTGATGGCCTCGCCGTCCATCGTCGCGTTGAGCGCCGGGAACTCGCGCAGGGTCGCGACGACGTGCGCCGCCACGAGCGGCAGGGCGGTCAGGCCGCGCTCGCGGCGCTCCCGCTCCAGGCGCGTCATGTCGCACTCGACGACCGTCGTGCAGTGGGCCGCCGTGTCGAGCGACGTGCGCATCGCCCGGCCGATCGCCGCACGCATGCGCGACGGCGGCTGCAGCACCCCGCCGCGGTCGTCCGGGGTCGCGGCCGGCCCGCCGACCGCCGTCGTCGGGCCCCCGCCACCCCCGGCCGCGGCGCCGGCGACCGGGATGCTGGGATCGTGGCGGTAGGGCGACTCCGTGTGCATCGGCGCCTCGGCGCCCACGGCGGGCCCGTCTGCGGGCGCGGACGCGCCCACCCCGTCGGTCCTCGGCGCCGGCGGGCGGTCGGCGGCGGCCTCGGTGGCCGGCGCCGCCGGGCCGTCCGCGGTCCCGGTGTGCGCGCGGGTGTCCGCCGCCCCCGCGACCGGGGCGCCCGCCGCCGCCAGCACGTCGCGCTTCGTCACGCGGCCGTTGCGTCCCGTGCCCGACAGGGCCAGGACGTCGACGCCCAGCTCGGCCGCGATGCGGGCGGCGACGGGGGAGGAGGCGCGCAGGATCTCGCGGCGCGTCGGGGCGGGGCCGGCCCCGCCCCCCGGCGCGTCCGGCGTCGGCGAGGCGCCGACGGGGACACCGGCCGGTCTCGCGGGCCCGGGACCGCCGGCCTTGGACGCCCGCCCGGCCGCCGCCGTCCCGTCCGGAGACCCCACCCCGCCCGCGGCGGCGCCCGGATCGCCGGCGTCGGCGGCAGGGGCCCCGCTCGTCGCGATCCGCGCGATCACGGTCCCCACGTCGACCGTCTCGCCCTCGGGGACGAGGATCGTGGCCAGCGTGCCGCTCGCCGGGGCGGGGCAGTCGCTGTCGACCTTGTCCGTCGAGATCGCGCAGATCGTCTCGTCGGCCCGCACGGGCTCGCCGACGGCGACGGCCCAGGAGAGGATCGTGCCCTCGGCGACCGACGTCCCCAGCTGCGGCATCAGGACGTCGACGAGCGTGGCGGCGTCAGTAGGCGAGGAGCTCACGCGCGGCCTCCGCGATGCGGTCGGGGGTGGGCAGGACGGCCTGCTCCAGGCCGGGGCTGAACGGCACGGGCGCGTCCGGCGTGGCGACGCGGCGGACCGGGCCGTCGAGGTCGGAGAACGCGCGGTCGGCGACGAGCGCGGCGACCTGGGCGCCGGCGGCGCACGTCTCGTTCGCCTCGTCGACGATCAGCACCTTGCTCGTGCGGCGCACGCTCGCCAGGATCGCCTCCTCGTCGAGCGGGACGAGCGCGCGCAGGTCGAGCACCTCGACCCGCCCCGGCTCGAACGCGTCGGCGGCCTGCAGCGCCGCGTGGACCATCGCGCCGTAGGCGACGATCGTCAGCTCGGCGCCCTCGCGGGCCACGCGGGCGGTGAACGGGGTGCGGTGGTCGCCGAGCGGCACCGCGCCCTTCACCCGGCGGTACAGGTGCTTGTGCTCGAGGAAGCAGACGGGGTTCTCGTCGGCGATCGCCGCCATGAGCATCCCCTTGGCGTCCTCGGGGGTGCTCGGCGCCAGCACCTTCAGGCCGGGGGCGTGCATGAACCACGCCTCGGGGTTCTGCGAGTGGTACGGGCCGCCGGCGAAGCCGCCGCCGGACGGCAGGCGCAGCACCATCGGGACGGCCAGCCCGGTCCGCCAGTGCATCTTGCCCGCGACGTTCACGAGCTGGTCGAAGCCGCAGGCGACGAAGTCGGCGAACTGCACCTCGGCGACCGGGCGCAGGCCGGCGATCGCGGCGCCGACGGCGGTGCCGACGATCGCGGACTCGGCGATCGGGAAGTCCTGCACGCGGTCGGCGCCGAACTCGTCGTACAGCCCCTCCGTGGCCTTGAACGCCCCGCCGAACGCGCCGACGTCCTCGCCCAGGACGAAGACCCGCTCGTCGGCGCGCATCGCCTCGCGCAGGCCGTCGGTGATCGCCTGCAGGTAGGTCATCGTCCGCGTGCCCGCGGCGACGTCGACGGCGCTCACCGGCCGGCCTCCGGGCCGGCGTGGCCGCTCCACGGCGCGTCGCCGCGGCCGAGCGTGCGGCCCGGGCCGTCGGCGAACACCCCGTCGGTCGCCGTCGCCGGGTCGGGGAGGGGCGCGGCGAGCGCCGCCTGCACCGCGGCCTCGAGCCGCTCGAGCACGCCGGCGCGCAGCGCGTCGACGTCGGTGCCCTCCGCGCGCAGGCGGGCCTCGTAGGTGGCGATCGGATCCCGCTCGCGCCACGCCGCGAACACCGCGGGATCGACGTAGCGGGCGTCGTCGTGCGAGCCGTGGCCGTGCATCCGCATCGTCCGCGCCTCGATGAGCGTGGGCCCGTCGCCCGCCAGCGCGCGCTCGCGGGCGGCGTGGGTGGCGGCGAAGACGGCCTCGACGTCGTTGCCGTCGACGACGACGCCCGGCATCCCGTAGGCCTTCGCGCGCTCGGCCGGCCCGACGGCGAACTGCCGCTCCGTCGGGGTGGAGTACGCCAGGCCGTTGTTCTCGCAGAGCAGGATCACGGGCTCGCGGCGCAGGCCGGCGACGTTCATCGCCTCGTGCCACGCCCCGGGCGAGGTGGCGCCGTCGCCGAAGAACGTCAGGGCGACGCGGCGCTCGCGGCGCATCCGGAAGGCCATGGCCAGCCCGACGGCGACGACCATCATGTCGGGCAGCATCGAGACCATCCCGATCACGCCGCGGTCGACGTCGCCGAAGTGGACGTTGCCCTCGCGCCCGCGGCTGAGCGCGTTGTCGCGGCCCAGGTGGTGGCGGATGATCTGCGCCAGGTCGGTGCCGCGCACGAGGTGCGCGCCGAGGTCGCGGATCAGGGGCGAGCAGATCACGTCGTCGGGACCGAGGGCGAACGCGGCGCCGACCGAGATCGCCTCCTGGCCGTGCCCGTCGTAGAACGACCCCGGCGTGCGGCCCTGCTTGTAGAGCGCCACGCCGCGCTCCTCGAACGTCCGCATCTCGACCATGAAGCGCAGCAGGGCGGCGCGGTCGGCGGCCGTCAGGCGGGGCGGCGCCGGCGGGGCGGGGCGCGGCGGCGGGGGGTGCTCCGGCGAGTGGGGCGCGCGTCCGCGAGGGGACGACGACGCGGTGCTGCGGGGCTCCTCGGTCAGCACGATGGGCCCCAGTCTGGCGCACCGGGGGCGCAGATTTCCCCGGAATACCGGGGGATAGGGCGCGGTACGCCCACCGGTACCGACCCGGGTACGGCGCCCCCCGCGGGCGCGCCCCGGCCCGGCATCGGCGCCCGGCCCGCGGCCCCGAGCGGGCCCGCCGCTGGAGGCGCCGCGCCACCCGAACGACCGGTTGGCCTTGACCGCATCCTGGATCCTGGATACAAACCGTCGTGTGCCCCCCGTCACGCAACCCGGATCCCGGTCCCCGGTCCGCCGTCGCGACCGGCCACGCCCGGCGCGCCGCCGCGCGGCGGCGCTGCTCGCGGCGCTCGCCGTCGCCGTCGGCCTGACCGCCTGCGGCGGCACGAGCACCAGCGCGACCGGCGACCCGGGCACGATCGCCATCGGCCTGAGCGTCGAGCCCGAGAACCTGGACTTCAGCACCACGGACGGCACGGGCATCCCCGAGGCGATGCTCGTCAACGTCTACGAGGGGCTCGTCAAGCTCGACCCGCAGGGGCGGATCGTCCCGCTGCTGGCCCGGCGCTGGCGCGTCAGCGAGGACCGCCGCACGTACGTCTTCGACCTGCGCTCCGGCGTCCGCTTCTCCAACGGCTCGCCGTTCGACGCCGACGCCGTCAAGTTCAGCATCGAGCGCGTGAAGAGCCCGGCGTGGAAGGTGGCGCTCAAGTCGGGGATGGACGTCGTCCGGCGCGTCCGGGTGCTCTCGCCGACGAGGGTCGCCGTCGACCTGAAGGAGCCGTCGAACGCCTGGCTCTTCGCGATGACGACGCGCATCGGCGCGATGTACACGCCCGACGGCGTCGACGCGCTGCCCACGAAGCCCGTCGGGACCGGCCCCTACGTGCTCGACCGGCGCGTGCGCGGCGACTCGATCGTCCTGCGCCGCAACCCGGCGTACTGGGGCCGCCGGCCCGCGATGGAGCGGGTCGCGTTCAAGTACTTCAAGGACGCCACCGCGCTGAACAACGCGCTGCTCTCGGGCGCCATCGACGTCATCGCCGACCACCAGGCGCCGGACTCGCTGGCGCAGTTCACCGACGACGACCGCTTCCGCGTGACCGAGGGCACCACGAACGGCGAGCTGACGATGGCGCTCAACAACGCGCGCGGGCCGATGAAGGACCCGCGGATCCGCCACGCCGTCAGCCTGGGCATCGACCGCAAGGCCGTCATGGACGCCGCGTGGTCCGGGCGCGGCACGCTGATCGGCAGCATGGTGCCGCCGACGGACCCGTGGTTCGAGCACCTCGAGGGCCTGCACCGGTACGACCCCGCGCGGGCGAAGGCCCTGCTCGCGCAGGCGGGCGTGCGGGACCTGAAGCTGCGCTTCCGCATCCCCAACCTGCCGTACGTGCTGGCGCCCGCGCAGGTCGTCCAGTCCCAGCTGCGGAAGATCGGGGTGACGGCCGACATCGAGATCCTCGAGTACCCCGCGCGCTGGCTGTCCGAGGTCTTCACGAAGCAGGACTACGACCTGTCCATCGTCCGGCACACCGAGCCGCGCGACATCGCGACGTTCGGCAACCCCGACTACTACTGGGGCTACGACGACCCGCAGGTGCAGGCGTGGCTGGCGCGCGCCGACCGGGGCACGACGCGGGAGCAGGTGGCCGACATGCGCCGCGTCGCGCGCAAGCTCGCCACCGACGACGCCGCGATCTGGCTGTACCTGATGCCCAGCCTGGTCGTCGCGGACGCCGACGTGCGCGGGCTGCCGCGCAACCGCGTCAGCGAAGCCCTCGACGTCACGACGATCCGCCGCTGACCCGGCGCCCGCCCATGCTGCTCTCCCTCCTGCGCCGCACCGGCGTCTTCCTCGCCAGCGTCGCCGCCGCGTCCGTCCTGGTCTTCCTGTTCATGGCCGTCCTGCCCGGCGACGCGGCCGAGGTGTCCCTCGGCACGAACGCCACGCCCGAGGCCGTCCGCGCCGTCCGCGCTGAGTTCGGCACGGACCGGCCGCTGCCCACGCAGTACCTGGATTGGGTCGGCGGGCTGCTGCAGGGGGACTTCGGCCGCTCGTACATCAGCCGCGAGGCGGTCGCGCCGCAGATCGGCGATCGCGTGCAGGTGACGCTGATCCTGGTCGGCGCCGCCACCCTGGTCGCGCTGCTGATCGCGGTGCCGCTGGGCACGCTCGCGGCCGCCCGCCACCGTCGCGCGAGCGGCCTGGCGCTCTCGGGCGCCAGCCAGGTCGGGGCGGCGGTGCCCGCGTTCATCGCCGGCATCCTGCTCGTCGCGCTCTTCTCCGTCACCCTCGGCTGGTTCCCGTCGTCGGGCTGGACCGCGCCGAGCGACGACGTCGGCGGGTTCCTGCGCCAGCTCGCGCTGCCGGCGATCTCGCTCGGCCTCGTCGAGGGCGCGATCCTGACGCGGTACGTGCGCTCCGCGGTGCTCGAGGTGCTCCGCGAGGACTTCCTGCGCACCGCCCGCGCCAAGGGGCTGACGCGCGGCCGCGCGCTCGTCCGCCACGGGCTGCGCAACGCCGCCATCCCGGTCGTGACGGTCCTGGGCCTGCAGCTCTCGGGCATGCTGATCGGCGCGGTCGTCATCGAGCGCGTCTACGTCCTGCCGGGGCTCGGCACCCTGCTGCTCGACGGCGTCTCCAACCGCGACCTGCTGCTCGTCCAGGGCGTCGTGATGGTGCTCGTCGTCCTCGTCCTGCTCATCAACTACGTGGTCGACGTGCTGTACACGGTGATCGACCCGCGTCTGCGGGGCGCCTGATGCCCTGCCGTCCCCCGATGGAGGTGGTGCGATGAGCACCGACGTCGCCGGCCCGCTCCCGGGCACCGACCCCGTCCCGGTCGCCGCGGCCCGCGCGCGCCGCCGGCCGCTCACGCCCAGCCTGACGATCGGGCTGGTCCTCGTCGGCCTGGTCGTGCTGCTGGCGCTCGTCTCGTTCGCCTGGACCCCGTACGACCCGACCGAGGTCGACGCGACGAGCCGCCTGCAGGGCGCCGGCGCCGACCACCTGCTCGGCACCGACCGCCTGGGCCGCGACGTGCTCAGCCAGATCATGTGGGGTGCCCGCACCACCCTGTTCGTCGGCGTCGTCGCGGTCGGCGTGGCGGCGCTCGTCGGCACGCCACTCGGCGTGCTGGCCGGGATGGCGCCGCGCGCCGTCGACCAGCTCGTCATGCGGGCGTGCGACCTGCTGCTGGCCTTCCCCGCGCTGCTGCTGGCGATCATGCTCGGCGCGGTCTTCAGCGCCAGCACCCTGACGGCGATGATCGCGATCGGCGTCGCCACCGCGCCGGCGTTCGCCCGGATGGCCCGCGGCGGCACGCTGCAGGTCATGCGCAGCGAGTACGCGCTCGCGGCGCGGGCGGCGGGCCGCACCCGCCTGGCGATCGCCCGCCGCCACGTGCTGCCGAACATCGCGCCGCTGCTGATCGTGCAGGCGTCCGTCGCGTTCGGGGTGGCCGTCCTGGCCGAGGCGGCGCTGTCCTTCCTGGGCTTCGGCACCGAGCCGCCGACGCCGTCGTGGGGCCGGATGCTGCAGGAGTCGCAGGAGACGCTGCACAGCGCGCCAATGCTCTCCGTCTGGCCCGGCGTGGCGATCGCGATCGCCGTGCTCGGCTTCAACATGCTCGGCGACGGGCTGCGCGACCGCTTCGACCCCCGACTGGACGACCGCCGATGAGCTCCGTCGACCGCCCCGCCGGCCCCGCGGCCGCCGCCCCGCCCGTGCTCGAGGTGTCCGGCCTGCGCGTCCGCACGCCGCGCACCACCCTGCTGCACGACATGGGCTTCACGCTCGGCGCCGGCGAGCGCCTGGGCATCATCGGCGAGTCCGGGTCGGGCAAGTCGCTGACCGTCCTGTCGGCGATGGGCCTGCTGCCCGAGGGGCTGACCGCCGAGGGCTCCATCCGCCTGCGCGGCGTCGAGCACGACCTGGTCGGCGCGGGCGAGGCGCAGATGGCCGCGGTGCGCGGCGCCCGCCTGGGGATGGTCTTCCAGGAGCCGATGACCGCGCTCAACCCGCTCATGCGCGTCGGGCGGCAGGTCGCCGAGGCGATCGCGCTCCACGGCCCCGCCGAGGAGCGGGGACGGGCGGCGGAGGCCGCCGTCGAGATGCTCGGCCGCGTGCGGCTGCCCGACCCGACGGCGTCGGCGCGCGCGTACCCGCACCAGCTCAGCGGCGGCCAGCGGCAGCGCGTGATGCTGGCGATGGCGCTCGCCAACGACCCCGACGTCCTGATCTGCGACGAGCCGACGACCGCGCTCGACGTGACGGTCCAGGCGCAGATGCTCGACCTGATCCGCGAGGGCGCCGCCGCGCGCGACGCGGCGCTGCTCTTCATCACCCACGACCTGGCCGTCGTCGCCGAGGTCTGCGAGCGCGTGCTCGTGCTGCACGAGGGCCGGGTCGTGGAGCGCGGGACGGTCGACGAGGTGTTCACCGCCCCGCAGCACGCCTACACCCGGCGGCTGCTGGCGGCGTCCGACCTGGAGGCCGACGGCCGCGGTGAGCGGCTGCGCGGCGTCGGCGCGGCGCCGGACGGGGACGCGGGGGAGCCGCTCGTCGCGGTCCGCGGCCTGGAGCGCACGTACCGGCGGCCGCGCCAGTCGCTGCGCCGGCCGGGCCCCGAGATCCCGGCGCTGCGCCGCGTCGACCTCGACATCCGCGCCGGGCAGCGCTTCGGCATCGTCGGCGAGTCCGGGTCCGGCAAGTCCACCCTGATCCGGCTGATCGCGGGGCTCGACCGGCCCACGGCCGGCAGCGTCCGGTTCGCGGGGACCGAGATCGTCGGGCGGCGCGAGCGCGACCTGGCGTTCCTGCGCCGCGACCTGCAGATGGTCTTCCAGGACCCGATGGGCTCGCTGGACCCGCGGATGCGCGTGGAGGACGTCGTCGCCGAGCCGCTCGTCGCCCAGCACGTGGCCGCGCCCGAGCGCCGCCGCCGGGTCGCGGAGCTGCTCGAGGCCGTCGGCCTGCCGGCCGACGCGGCGTCGCGCTACCCGCACCAGTTCTCGGGCGGCCAGCGCCAGCGCATCTCGATCGCCCGCGCGCTCTCCGTCCGGCCGAAGGTCCTCGTCGCCGACGAGGCCGTCTCCGCGCTCGACGTCTCCGTCCGCGCCCAGGTCCTCGACCTGATCGCCGACCTCGTCGAGCAGTACGGGCTGACCCTGATCTTCGTCTCGCACGACCTGTCCGTCGTGCGCCACGTCTGCGACACCGTCGCCGTCATGCGCCACGGCCGGGTGGTCGAGACCGGCCCGACGGAGCAGGTCTACCGGCAGCCGTCCGATCCCTACACGCGCGCCCTGCTGGCGGCCGTCCCGACGCTGGAGCGGGCCCTCGGCGAGCGCGACCGTCCCCGATCCGAGGAGGTGCTCGGAGGATGACCGGGCCCACCGCCACCGACGCCCGCATCGACGTGGACGCCCTCGTGCGCTTCACGCAGGAGCTCGTCCGCATCCGCAGCGTCCACGAGCCCGAGACGGGCTCCGACGAGTCCGCCGCCGCCGCGCTCGTGGCCGACCTGATGCGCGGCTGGGGCTGGGAGCCGCAGGTCACCGAGGTGGCGCCGGGCCGCCCGAACGTCATCGCGGTCGTCGAGGGCGGTGGAGGCGACGGTCCGACGCTCGGCTTCGAGGGCCACACGGACGTCGTCACCGAGGGCGACCGCGCGAGCTGGAGCGTCGACCCGTTCGGCGCCGAGATCCGCGACGGCCGGCTCTACGGCCGCGGCACCGCCGACATGAAGGCCGGGGTGGCGTCGATGCTCTTCGCCGTCCGCGCGTTGCAGCAGGCGGGCCCGTTCCCCGGCCGCGTCGTGCTCTGCGTGCTGGCGGACGAGGAGGGCCTGATGCTCGGCGCCAAGCACTTCGCCGGCACGGAGCTGGCGCGCCGGATCGACGCCTGCATCGTCTGCGAGCCCGAGGGCGACGAGGTCTGCGTCGCGGCGAAGGGCGCGGTGCGGATCGGCCTGGACTTCCACGGCCGGATGGCGCACGGCGCGATGCCGCACCAGGGCCGGAATCCGGTCGTCGCCGCGGCCCGGCTCGTCGCGGCGCTCGCCGCCTACGAGGACGAGCTGCGCGACGCCCACCCCGAGCACGAGCACCTCGGCGTCGTCCACGTGACCCCGACCGTCCTCGACGCCGGATCGCACGACCAGATCAACGTCATCCCCGCCGAGGCCGCGGTGCGGATCGACGTGCGGACGCTCCCCGGCGTCGACCACGCGGCGCTCGTGGAGCGGGTGACGGCGATCGCGCGCGAGGGCGCCGAGCCGCTCGGCGTGACCGTCGAGGCGACGGTCATCGACGACCGCCCGGCCGTCGAGATCGACCCCGACCACCCCGTCGTGCGCGCCGTCGTCGCCGCCCACGAGCGCGAGTGCGGCACGAGGCCCGCGTACGGCGGCGTCCCCGGCGCGACCGACGGCACGATCCTGCAGCGCGACGCCGGCGTGCCGTGCGTCGTCTACGGCCCCGGCGACAAGTGGATCGCCCACCAGGTCGACGAGCACGTTCCGGTCGCCGACCTGGACCGCTACGCCCGGATCTACGCCGACGCGGCCCGTGCCTTCCTGACGGCGGGGGCCTGATCGCGCATGGAGGCCTCCGAGATCGCCTGGAAGGGCCGCGTGCGGCTGGTCGACGAGGTCGCCGAGGTGTTGCGCGAGCGCATCTACTCGGGGGCGTACGGCCCCGGCGAGGCCCTGCGGCAGGAGCAGCTCGCCGCGGACCTGCGCATCTCGCGCACCCCGTTGCGCGAGGCGCTGCGCGTGCTCGAGCGCGAGGGCCTGCTGACGTCGGAGCCCGGCCGCGGCGTGCGCGTCGTCGCCGTGACGGACGCGACGCTGCGCGACGCCTACGCGGTGCGCGAGGTGCTCGACGGCCTGGCCGCGCGGCTGGCGGCCGAGCGCGCGACGCCCGCCGACGTGGACGACCTGCGGGCCATGCTGGCGCGCCAGCGGGCGGTGACGGGCGACGCGGGGGCCTTCGACGCCGGCGCCTACACCCAGGCCAACGTCGCGTTCCACGCGCGGATCGTCGCGATCGCCGCGAACGAGTTCGTCACGGGCCAGCTGCCGCTCGTGCCGCTCACCTCGCAGGTGTTCGTGCCCCAGCGCCTGGTCGCCGAGGACCGCGCCCGCGGCGCGGTGGCCGAGCACGAGCGGATCGTCGCCGCGATCGCCGCGGGCGACGGCCCCCAGGCCGAGGAGCGCGCCCGGCAGCACATCCGCGTGACGATCGAGGGTCTCGGCCGGGTCCGGGACCACCACCCCGAGGGAAGCACCGCGAACCCATGAGCACCCTGCTCGTCGCCAGCGACATCGGCGGCACCTTCACCGACACCGTGACGATCGACGAGGGCGGCGCGATCGGCCGCTACAAGGCGCCGACCGTCCCCGACGACCCCGCGCAGGGCGTCCTGGCGACGCTCGAGCTGGCCGCGGACGAGCGGGGCGAGCGGCTGCCCGACCTGCTGCGCCGCGTCTCGCTCTTCGCGCACGGCACGACCGTCGCGACGAACGCCATGCTCGAGGGCAAGCGGGCGCCCGTCGGGCTGATCCAGACGCGCGGGTTCGGCGACACCGTCCCGATCATGCGCGGCTTCAAGTCGCTCGGGCTCGACGAGGACGCGGTCAAGAGCTTCCGCACCCTGGTCAAGCAGGAGCTCGTCGTGCCCCGGCGGCTGATCGGCGAGGTCACCGAGCGGATCGACTACCGCGGCCGCGTGGTCCTGCCGCTCGACGAGGACGACGTCCGGACGACGGTGCGCCGCCTGCTCGCCGAGGGCGCCGAGACCTTCGCGGTCTCGCTGCTGTGGTCGTTCAAGAACCCGGACCACGAGGTGCGCGTCGGCGAGATCATCGCCGAGGAGGCCCCCGACGCCCTCGTCTCGCTCTCGAGCGCGCTGCTGCCGCGCCTGGGCGAGCACCAGCGCGCGGTCACCACGGCGCTCAACGCCAGCCTGCGGCCCGTCGTCCGCCGCGCCGTCCGCAGCCTGGACGCGCGCCTGCGCGAGGGCGGGATGACCGTCGAGCCGCTGCTGATGCAGTCCGGCGGCGGGCTGGCCCCGATCGCCGAGATCGACGCCGAGGCGGCGTCGACCGTGATGTCCGGGCCCGTCGGCGGCGTGGTGGCGTGCCAGTTCTACGGCGCGCTGACCGACCGGCGCCACATCGTCGCGACCGACATGGGCGGCACGAGCTTCGAGGTCGGCCTGATCCTCGACGGCCAGGCCCACATCACCAACAGCACGTGGGTGGGCCGCCACGAGATCGGGCTGCCGTCCGTGTCCGTCCGCACCGTGGGGGCGGGGTCGGGATCGATCGCGTCCGTGGTCGGCGGGCTGCTGCGCGTCGGGCCCGAGAGCGCGGGCGCCGTCCCGGGATCCGCCTGCTACGGCCGCGGCGGGACGCTGCCGACGGTGGCCGACGCCGACGCCGTCCTGGGCTACCTGAACCCGGAGAACTTCCTCGGCGGCAGGCTGCGGCTGGACGTCGACGCCGCCCGCGAGGCGATCCGGGCCCACGTCGCCGAGCCGCTCGGCCTGGGGGTGGAGGAGGCCGCCGAGGGCATCAAGACGATCGTCGACAACCGCATGGCCGACCTGGTCCGCGCCGCGACGATCCGGCAGGGCTACGACCCCGCGGACTTCACCCTCTACGCGTACGGCGGCGCCGGGCCCACCCACGCGTTCTCGTACGGGCGCGAGCTGGGGATCGACGAGATCGTCGTGCCGCTCACCGCGTCGGTGCACTCGGCGTTCGGCGTCGCGGCGGCCGAGCTGATCGCCACGGAGGAGCTGTCCGACCCGATCCTGAGCCCGCCGGGCACCGTCGACCACGCCGCGGCGCTGGACCCCGCCGGCGTCGCCGCGCGCTTCGAGCGCCTGACGCAGGCCGCGCTCGCGCGGCTGGGCCGCGCCGGCGCCGCCCCGGACGCCGTGCGGGTGACCCGGACGGTGGAGATGCGCTTCCGCGCCCAGATCAACGAGCTGTCGGTGCCGCTGCCCGACGGCCCGGTCGACGCGGACACGATCCGCGGGCTCGTCGCCCGCTTCGTCGCGAGCTACGAGGCGCGGTTCGGCGAGGGCTCCGCCTTCGAGGCCGCCGGGATCGAGATGACGACGTTCCGCGTCGTCGCCCGCAGCCCCGCCGCCGAGCCGACGCTCGGCGCCTTCGCGCCGTCCGCGGACGGGGACGCCGCGGCCGAGGGCACGCGCCGCATCTTCGCCGGCGGCGCATGGCGGGACGCCCGCGTGCTGCGGCACGAGGCGCTGCGCCCCGGCCGCACCGTCGACGGCCTGGCCGTCATCGAGATGAAGGACACGACGGTCGTCGTCGGCGCGGACCAGACCGCGACGGTCGACGACCGCGGGAGCATCGTCATCCGCCTGGCGGCCTGACGGCACGGAGAGAGGGAGCGCACCATGAGCACCACGCACGCCCGGGGCACCGACGGCGCCGTCGACCCCATCACCTTCGAGGTGATCCGCCACAAGCTGTGGTCGATCAACGAGGAGGGGTCGCAGACGATGACCCACGTCTCGGGGTCGCCGGTCGTCCACGCGACGGACTACAACTTCGGCATCTACGCCGCGGACGGCGAGATGGCCGTCGTCGGCGTCTACCTGCTCGTCCCGATCTACACGGGGGCGATGGCGATCCGCGAGTTCCTCGCGCGGTTCGACGACATCGCCGAGGGCGACGTCTTCATCGTCAACGACCCGTACATCGCGGCCGAGCACCAGAACGACGTCCAGTTCTGCGCGCCGTTCTTCCACGACGGCGAGCTCGTCGCGTGGATCGGCTGCATGGCCCACCAGGTCGACCTGGGCGGGATGGACGCGGGCAGCTGGTGCCCGACCGCCACCGACGTCTTCCAGGAGGGCCTGCGGATCCCGCCGGGCCGCATCGTCCGGCGCGGCGAGGTCAACCGCGAGCTGTGGGACGTCGTCATCGCCAACTCGCGGATGCCGTTCGTGGTGTCGAACGACTTCACCGCGTTCCTCGCGGGCCTCAAGGTGTCGGGCGAGCGCCTGACCGAGCTGTGCGACCGCTACGGCGGCGCGACCGTCAAGGCGGTGATGGGCCAGTCGATCGAGGCGTCCGAGCGGGGCCTGCGCGAGCTGCTGAGCACGCTGCCCGACGGCACGTTCGAGCACACGAGCTACCTCGACCGGCCCGTCGCCGCCGGCGCCGCGGAGACCGAGCTGCTGACGATCAGCTGCCGGCTGACGAAGACCGGCGACGAGCTCGTGTTCGACTACGACGACTCGGACGAGCAGTCCGCCGCCTACGGGATGGCCACCCGCGCCGGCACCGTCGGCGCCGTCGCCACGCTCATGCTGTGCCTGTTCGGGTCGGAGCTGCCGTGGAACCACGGGCTCATGCGCCCGGTGACGGTGAAGGCCCGCGACGGCCTGTGCGTCACCGCGCAGCCGCCGATGCCCGTGTCGGGCGGCGCGGCGGGCGCCAACTGGGTGGCGATGAGCGCCGCCGCCGGCTGCATCGCGAAGATGGTCAGCTTCAGCGACGACCTGCGCGGCCTGGCGTTCGGGCCCGGCGACGGCTCGTGGCAGCTCGGCCAGTTCGGCGGCCTGAACCAGTACGGCGAGCCGTTCGCGGCGATGTACATGGACTCGCTGCTGTGGGGCGGCCCCGCGTTCGCCGACCGCGACGGCGTCGACTCGGGCGGCGCGATGGTGATCCTCGGCGGCGGCACCCAGGACGTGGAGCAGCACGAGGTCGGCCAGCCGCTGCTGTACCTGTGGCGGCGCGAGGTGCCCGACTCGGGCGGCGCCGGCCGCAACCGCGGCGGCAACGGCATCGAGTTCGCGCTCGTCCCGTACGACACCGACGAGGTCTCCGGCGTGCTCGCCACGCACGGCACGTCGCTGCCCAACCGCACCGGCATCTTCGGCGGCTACCCCGGATCGACGGGCCGCTACGAGCTGGTCACGGGCGTCGACGCCCTGGCCGAGCTCGGGGCCGGCCGTGCGATCACGGCGCTCGACGAGGCCGGCGGCGAGCACGTCGTCCTGCCGGGCGTCACGTCCGGCGCCGTCGTCCGCCGCGGCGAGATCGTCAACGTGCGCCTGCAGAACGGCGGCGGCTACGGCGATCCCCTCGACCGCGAGCCCGAGCGCGTCCTGCGCGACGTGCTGGACGGCGCCGTCACGCCGGCCACCGCGCGCGACCTCTACGGCGTCGTGACGACCGGCGACGCGGTCGATGCGGCCGCCACCGACGCCCGCCGCCGCGCGCTGCGCGACGAGCGCCTGGCGGCGATGACGCCGCCCGACCCGTCCGCGTCCGGCGGCCCGGCCGCCACGCCCGAGGGTCGCTGGGGCGACGCGCTGCGGCTCGTCCACCGGGACGGCCGCTCCGTCGCGTGCTGCGCCCACTGCGACCACGAGCTCGGCGCGGTCGGCGCGGACTGGCGGGCGCTGACCGGGACGCTCGAGCTGCGGCCCGAGCAGGTCAGCCCGCTCGTGACGGTCCACGACGAGCTCGCCGTCCACCAGCAGGTGTGTCCGTCCTGTGCCGCGTCGCTGTGGGTCGAGGTGCGGCCCCGCGCGGGCGCGCCGTGGACCGACTTCGCCCTCCGTCCGGCGTCGTGAGCGCCGCCGACCCCGCGCTCCCCGTCCCCCGATCCCCCGAGGTGCCCTTCCGTGCCCACTGATCCCAGCTCCCCCGCCGTCCGCCCCGCGCCCCGTGCCGGCGCGCCCCGCCTGGAGGGCCGCGTGGCCGTCGTCACCGGCGCCGGCTCCGGCATCGGTCGCGCGACCGCCGCCCGTCTGGCGGCCGAGGGCGCGTCCGTGGTCGCGTCCGACCGCGACGAGGCCGCGGCCCGCGAGACCGCGAGCGTCATCGGCGATCGCGCGCTGGCCGTGCAGGCCGACGTGACCGACGCCGACGCGATGGCCCGCCTGGTCGAGCAGGCCGTCGCCCGCTTCGGCGGCGTCGACGTGTTCCACAACAACGCCGGGATGGCGCAGGCCGCGAAGCCGCTGGCCGACGTCGGCCGCGCGGAGTGGGACGCGCTCATCGCCGTCAACCTGACCGCGTTCTTCGTCGGCGCCCAGGCGGTCGCGCCCGCGATGCGCGAGCGCGGCGGCGGGTCGATCGTCGTCACGGCGTCGACGTCGGCCGTGCACCCGCGGCCGGGGCTCTCGGCCTACGCCGCCGCGAAGAGCGGCGTGCTCGGCCTGACCCGGGCGCTCGCCCTCGAGCTCGCCGCGGACCGCATCCGCGTCAACGCGATCAACCCGGTGGCGGTGAAGACGCCGATGCTGCAGGAGTTCCGCCTGGCCGCCGAGGACGAGCTGCTCGACAAGATGGCCGCGACGATCCCGCTCGGCAGCGCGATCGACGCGGAGGACGTCGCGGCCGCCGTGGCGTACCTGGCGTCGGACGACGCGCGCTTCGTCACCGGCATCGCGCTCAACGTCGACGGCGGGCGCGACCTGTGAGCGCCGCGGAGACGTTCCCCGCCGTCGACCCGGCGACGCGCGAGCCGTTCGCCGAGGTCGTCGAGATGACGGTGGAGCAGGTCGACGCGGTCGTCCGCGCGGCCCGGGACGCGCAGCGCTCGTCCCGCGAGTGGCGCTTCCCCGTCACGCGGGCCGCGGCGCTGCTGCGGCTGGCGCGGCTGATCGAGCGCGACGGCGAGCAGCTCGCCGACCTGGAGTGCCGCGACACCGGCAAGCCGCTGGCCCAGGCGCGCGCCGACGTCGCCGTGACGGTCCGCTACCTCGAGTTCTACGCCGGCGCGTGCGACAAGCTCGAGGGGCGGTCGATCCCGCTGGGGCCCGACGTCGTCGACTACACGGTGCGCGAGCCGTGGGGCGTCTGCGCGCAGATCATCCCGTGGAACTACCCGCTGCAGATGATCACGCGGGTCGCCGCGCCGGCGCTCGCCGGCGGGAACGCGGTCGTCGTCAAGCCGTCCGAGCTGGCGTCGCAGACGCCCCTGCGCTGGGCGGCGCTGGCCGTCGAGGCCGGCATCCCCGAGGGGATGGTCGGCGTCGCGACGGGCCACGGCGCGGTCGGCGCCGCGCTCGTCGACCACCCCGACGTCGCGCACGTGACGTTCGTCGGGTCGGCGGCGACCGGCTCGCGCGTCGCTCACGCCTGCGCCGAGCGCCTGGTGCCCGTCGAGCTCGAGCTCGGCGGCAAGTCGCCGAACGTCGTCTTCGCCGACGCCGACCTGGACCGCGTGGTGCCGGCGGTCGTGAAGGCGCTGATCCAGAACGCGGGGCAGAGCTGCTCGGCCGGCAGCCGCCTGCTCGTGCACCGCGACGTCCACAACGAGGTCGTCGCGCGCGTCGGGCGCGCGTTCGCCGACCTGCGGGTGGGACCCGGCGCGGAGGACCCGGACCTGGGCCCCGTCGTCGCGCAGCAGCAGCTCGACCGGGCCACGCGGATGCTCGACACCGCCCGGGCCGAGGGCGCCACCGTCGCCGTCGGGGGCGGCGCGCCCGCGGGCCGCGAGGACGGCTGGTACCTGGACGCCACGCTCGTCACGGGCGTCACCCCGGCGATGGAGCTCTTCCGCGAGGAGGTCTTCGGGCCGGTCCTGGCGGCCACCCCGTTCGCGGACGACGACGAGGCCGTGGCGCTGGCCAACGACTCGCCGTACGGCCTGGTCGCCGGCGTGTGGACCCGCGACCTGTCGCGCGCGCACCGCGTCGCCGGGGCGCTGCAGGTCGGGCAGGTGTTCGTCAACTCGTACGGCGTCGCGGGCGGCGTCGAGATCCCGTTCGGCGGGATGAAGCGCTCGGGCTACGGGCGCGGGAAGGGAATGGACGCGATGTACGCCTACACCCAGGTCAAGAACGTGTGCGTGGCGCTGTGAGCGGCGCGGACGGGACGCGCCGCGTCCGCGTGGCGGCCGTGCGCGGGGACGGCATCGGCCCCGAGGTGCTCGACGCCGCGCTGCCGGTGATCGCGCGGGCCGCCGCGGCCGACGGCGTCACGCTCGACGTGACCGACCTGGACTGGGGCGGCGACCGGCTGCTGCGCACCGGCCACGCGATGCCCGACGACGCGATCGACGTCGTCCGCGCGCACGACGCCATCCTGTTCGGCGCCATCGGCCACCCGCAGGTCGACCCGGACGTCTCGGTCTGGACGCTCGTGCTGCCGCTGCGCAAGGGCCTGCAGCTGTACGCCAACCTGCGGCCGATCGTGGGCTGGCCCGGGGTCGCCACGCCGGCGCGGGAGGGCGCCGAGGTCGACCTGCTCGTCGTGCGCGAGAACACCGAGGGCGAGTACGCCGGCATCGGCGGGCGCGTGCACCAGGGAACGCCGGACGAGGTCGCCACCGAGGTGGCCGTGCACTCCCGGCGCGCGATCGAGCGGATCGCCCGCTGCGGCTTCGGCCACGCGCGCGAGCGCGGGCAGACCCTGACGCTGGCGACGAAGAGCAACGTCGCCCGCCACGGCTACGGCCTGTGGGACGAGGTCGTCGCCGAGCTCGGCGAGCGCGAGTTCCCCGACGTGCCGCGCGAGCAGGCGTACGTGGACGCCCTGGCGACGCGGATGGTCGCCCGCCCCGAGTCGCTCGGCGTCGTCCTGTGCTCCAACCTGTTCGGCGACATCCTCTCCGACCTGGGCGCCCCGTTCGCGGGCGGCCTGGGGATGGCCCCGAGCGCGAACGTCGCGCCCGGCGTCGACGTGCCCGGGTTCTTCGAGCCCGTCCACGGCTCGGCGCCGGACATCGCGGGGCAGGGGATCGCCAACCCGACGGCGGCGGTGCTGTCGGGCGCGATGCTGCTGCGCGACGTCGGCTGCCCCGGAGCGGCCGACGCCCTGGAGCGCGCCGTCGGCACCGCGCTGCGGGACGGCGGCGCGCGCACCCGCGACCTGGGCGGGACGGCGACGACCACGCAGGCCGCGGCCGCCGTCGCGGACGCGCTGGACGCCCCCGCGTAGCGGCCCGGGCGTCGCCGCGCCGGCGTCAGCCGGCGCGGGCGGCCGTCACGTCCGCCGCCGCCCCGCCCGCGGGGCCCGACGGCGCGCCGTCGGCGTCGAGCACGCCGACCAGGCCACCGAGCCGGCGCAGCAGATGGCGGACCCGGCCCGGATCGCCGTCGACGGTCATCCGCAGGCGCCCGGCGGCGTCGGTCGTCTCGAAGGCGAGCGCGACGACGGCGCAGCGGCGCGCGCGGCACGTGGCGACGACGCGCTCGAGGGCGGTGGGGTCGGTCGGGGTGAGCGTCAGCTCGACGTGGTGCAGCACGGGGGACTCCTCCTCCCGGCGGCCGACGGGCCGTGCCGCTGCTCGCGCACGCACCACCTGCCGTCCGCGCGGGACGACGGGCCTGCGCGACGGGCGCGCAGGCTCAGGTGGTAATGGCCAGGACGACGGCAGCACCGCCCCGCCCGCGGGTGCGGGACGGGGACGGGAGCGTCGCGTGGCGGTGCGCCATCACGCGCCAGCCTACCGGTCGGTCGGCTGGCGCGGGGACTACTTGCGCGCGGCGACGGCGGCGAGCTCCGTCGCCACCGGGTCGTTCGTGCCGAACGGGTCGACGGGGCCGGCCTCGCCGTCGGCCGCCCGCGCGGCCCGCGCGCGCGAGAGGGCCTTCGGCGCCTCCGCCGGGTCGGCGGGGAACCGGGTGTGGTGCTCGGGGTGCTTCGCCTGGTAGTCGATCATCGCCTGCACCAGGCGCGGCTCGCTGAACCGCGGACCCCACAGCTGGACGCAGATCGGCAGGCCCGCGTTCGACGTCGTGCCGACCGGGAAGGAGACGAGCGGCCAGGAGAGGTCGTTCGCGATCTGGTTGTAGCGGCGCAGCGGCAGGCCGTCGCTCGCGTTGTCGGGGTTGCGCTTGCCGACCTCGGCGCCGATCGACATGACGAGCATGACGTCGACGCCCGCGTCGTCGAGGGCCTTCTGGTACTTCGTGATCAGCAGCCGCCGGCGGCGCTCCCCCTCGTTGCGGGCCGCGGCCGAGACGCCGTTGTTCAGCGCCGCCGACGCGGCGAACGTCGGCGCGACGCTCGCGTCCGTCGTGCCCCCGGGGCGCCGGCCGTACTGCGCGGCCAGGGCCGTCTGCACCGCCGTGGGCTGCGTGGCCGCGAACTCGGCGACCGCCTCGATGTACCGGATCTCCGCGCGGTTGGCCAGGACGACGGCGTTGCGCGGCGTCACCTCGGTCCCGTCGACGGTCTGCAGGACCGCGGGGTTGTTGTAGTACGGGTTGTCGCCGTCGAGGTAGTTGCTCTCCTCGGTGCCGTAGTCCGTGATGTCGAGGCCGCGGAACTCCTTGACGGTCGCGCCCATCGCCTCGAGCTCGGCCCGGACGCGGTCGAAGGCCGCCCGGTGGTCGGCGTCGTAGAGCGCCTGCGGCGACGCCTTCACCACCGTCGAGACGACGCCCTTCGTGGCCGGGTCGTAGACGGACTTCGTCATCCAGTCGGTCTGCGGGATGCCGATCGTCAGCCCCTTGAGGGGCTTGGATCCCTGGCGCGGAGTCATCGGCAGGACGGGGAACGGCGTCGGCGCGGCCAGCGACTGCGGGTCGTTGTCGGGGTCCGGCCCGATCAGCGCGTTCATGATCAGCGCGGCGTCGCGGCCCGAGCGGGCGAGCGGCCCCAGGACGTCGTAGGTGGCGGAGAGCGGCATGACGCCGGCCATCGATCCGAGGCCCAGCGACGGCTTGATGGCGGACGAGCCGTTGATGGCCGCCGGCCAGGTGATCGAGCCGCCGGTCTCCTCGCCGATCGCCGCGGCGGCGAGGCGGTTGATCGGGGCGGCCCCCGAGCCCTGGCTGGACCCGCCGGGCACGTAGTCCTTGTTCCACGCGTTGCCGGCGAAGGTGCCGGCGATGACGCCGGAGTACGCCGAGCAGATGCAGTGGCCCAGGAAGACGGCGCCCTGGTCGCGCAGGCGGCCGACGGCGGTGGCGTCCTCGAGCGCGACGTTCGCGTCGAAGTTGTGGGTGCCGTTCTTCGACGGCCGGCCGGCGACGCCGACGGAGTCCTTGATGCCCAGCGGGATGCCGCACAGCAGCGGGGCGGCCTCGCCGCCGGCGCGCTCGACGGCGATCCGCACGTCCGCGGCGCGGGCCTGCTCCAGCGCCTCGTCGCGGGCGATGCGGACGAACGTGTTGTAGCCGCCGTTGTCGCCGTAGACCTCGAACGGCCCGTTGAAGCGGTCGATCCGGTCGAGGTACGCCTCCGTGAGCGCGACGGCGGTGGTGTCGCCGGAGCGCAGCAGCGCGGCGAGCTCGAAGATCTCGTGGTCGACGAGCGGCTTGCCGAGCGCCTTGACGGCGGCGGCGTCGGGCAGCGGCGGCGCCGCCGCGGCGCGCACGGCGGGCGCCGCGGCGGCCTTGGCCTTCGGGGCCGCCGCGGCGGGCGAGGCGGTGGCGGCCAGGGCGGCGCCCGCGGCGCCGAGCACGCCGGCGCGGCCGAGCAGGCCGCGGCGGGACAGGCCCGCGGGCTCCGCGACGGCGGTGGTCGTCCCGCCGTCGACGGTGGTGTCGGTGATGTCGTGCATGCGGGCTCCTAGGCGTTCTTCGTGCTGCGGGCGATGCGGACGGCGCGCTTGAGCGTCGCGCGGCGGCCGTCGCGGTAGCGGACCTTGATCGTCACCGAGCCGGTCAGGCGCGAGCGGGCGCCGACGGTGCGCAGGCCGGCCGCGGACGGCTTCAGGCGCAGCGCGTACGAGCCGGGCTTCAGGCTCAGGCGGCGCTGCTGGGTGATGCGGCGGGTCACCGTCTTCGTGCGGCGGCGCGACAGCGTCTTCCGCACGCGGGCGGTCGCGTACACCTCGACGGTGGCGGGCTCGGCGAGCGTCAGGCGCACGCGGACGCCGCGGCGGCGGAAGAGCGCCGGGTTGACGCGGGCCTGCAGGGCCACGCGCGGCGGCGTCGCCGGGCGAACGGTGCCGGACGGCGGCGCGACGACGGGCACGCCGGCGGCGGGCGCCGGGCCCGTCGGCGGGTTGACGACGACGGGGTCCGGCTCGCCGGCCGTCACGGCCAGGTCCGCCAGGTCGTAGGGCAGGACGTAGGTCGAGACCTTGCCGGTCCAGCCGATGGTCAGGGGGGTCTCGGCCACGTAGCTCGCGTCCTGCGGCATGTGGCCGATCGAGTACGTGGCGGTCCAGCCGACGGTCATGTAGGGCATGGGAGGGCTCCGGGCTGTGGCCTAGCGGGGGCGGTACTCGTCGGGGAACCCGGCCTCGTGGGCGTCGGGATCGTTCGTCAGCATCGGGTCGGGGGTCAGCTCGACCGCGTCGACCTGCTTCTGGGACAGGCGCCGGCTCTTCGCGGTGATCGCGACCGTCGGGTCCTTCGGCGCCGCGCGGTGGTGCTCGGGGTGCGCGGCCTGGTAGTCGATGGCGGCCTGGATGATCTGCGGCTCCGAGAACCGCGGCCCCCAGAACTGCACCGAGATCGGCAGGCCGTCGGCGTCGCTGCCGTAGCCGGCGGGGAACGACAGCATCGGCCACGCCAGGGCGTTGGGCACCTGGTAGTAGGTGCGGTAGCGCAGGCCCGAGCTGCCGCCCGTCCGCTTCGTGATCTTCGTGCCGAAGTTCATGACGAGCATGAAGTCGACCCCGGCGGCGTCGAGCGCGGCCTGGTAGTTCGCCGCGGTCTGGCGGCGGCGGCGCTCGCCCTCGCGCCGCGCGCCGGTCGAGACGCCGCCGTACAGGGCGGTCGCCGCCGCGTACGTGACGGGCACGCCCGAGTTCGACGCGGCGTTCCCGGCGCGGCGCCCGTAGTTGCTCAGCAGCAGCGAGGCCTGACTGGCGGGGGCCGTCTTCGCGAAGTCGCCGACGGCCTTGGCGTACTTGATCTCGTACAGGTTGGAGTAGCGCACCGCCGACGACGGGCTGACGTTCGACCCGTCGACCGTCTCGAGGACGTCCGACGAGCTGAAGTACGTGTTGAGGCTCGCGTCCCGCATGTCCATGCCGGGGAAGTCGACGACCTCGGCCCCGAGCGCTTCGAGCTCGGCCCGCACGCGGTCGAACACGGCCCGGTTGTCCGCGGCGTAGAGCGCCTGCGGCGACGTGCCGGCGCCGCCGCTCCCCGTCAGCCAGTCGGTCTGGGGCACGCCGATCGTCAGGCCGGCGAGCGGCTTGGCGCCGCCGCTCGGCGTGAGGGGCAGCGCGGTGAACGGCAGGGGCGAGGACAGGGTCTGCTGGTCGCCGGACGGGTCGGCCCCCATCATCGCGTTCAGCACGACCGCCGAGTCGCGCATGGAGCGCGTGATCGGCCCGATGACGTCGTGGCCCGGCGTGAGCGGCATGACGCCCGCGCTCGAGCACGTGCCCAGCGACGGCTTGATGCCCGACGCGCCGTTGGCCGCCGACGGGAAGATGATCGATCCGCCGGTCTCCTCGCCGATGGCGCCGGCGGCCAGGCGCGCGACGGGCGCGACGCCGGAGCCCTGGCTCGATCCGCCGGGGAAGTAGTCCTTGTTCCAGGCGTTGCCGGCGAACGTGCCGGTGATCGACCCCGAGAACGCGGAGCAGATCGTGTGGCCCAGGAAGACGGCGCCCTGCTCGCGCAGCCGGGCGATCGCGGGCGGGTCCTCGTTCGCGACGTTGCCCTTGAAGGCGACCGTGCCGTTCTGCGCCGGCCGGCCCTTCAGCCCGATCGAGTCCTTCACCGCGAGCGGGATGCCGCACAGGATCGGCGCAGGCGGGCCGCCGGCGCGCGCCGCCTTCAGGCGCTCGTCCGCGGCCTTCGCGGCGGCCATCGCGTCCGCCTCGTCGATGCGGACGAACGCGTTGTAGCCGCCGTTGTCGCCGTAGACCTCGAACGCGCCGTTGAGCTTCGCGATGCGGTCGAAGTACGCCTGGGTGATCTCGACCGACGTCAGCTCGCCGGCCTGCAGCAGCGCGGCGAGCTCGACGATCTCCAGGTCGACCAGGCGCACCGTCTCCAGGCGCTCCTGCACCTCGGCGACGGACGGCAGGACCGACGAGGAGGCCTTCGCGACCGTCGTGGTCCGCGCGCCGGCCGGGGTGGAGAGGCCGCCGGCCAGGACCGCGGCGCCGACGCCGACGGCGGCGCCCTTGCCGATCAGCGCCCGGCGGCTCAGGCCGGATGAGTGGGCCGTCTCGGCGGCAGGGCGGTCGACGACGGCGTCGTCGACCGCGTCCGCGACGGCGGAGGTGTCACGCATGCAGGGGTCCTCGTGGGGAGGGGAGAGGCGGCCCGTCTCGGCGGCCCACCGGAGTACGCCGCGAACGGTAGGTCGGGGTCGCCGGGGCCCATCCTGGCCACGTGGAGCACCTGTGTTCGAACGCTTGCGACAACGGTCGGAGCCGACCGTTCGGTCGTTTCATTACCGTCCGGTCGGCGTGGGGCACGCCGCGCCCTGACGGCGGCGGAGGCCCCCGAAGCGCCCGGCCGCGGGGCCGTCGCGGGGCCGGGCGACCGACGGTCCGTCGCCCCTCCGGCGGGTCGGACATCGGTCGACGGGACGCGTGCGCGGGGGTGCGGCGCGTCCGCATCCGCATCCGCGAGCGCGAGCGCGAGCGCGGTCGGGCGGGACGGGGCGGCTTGGCGTGGAGGGGAGAGGGAAGGGGCGGCTTGGCGGGGAGGGGAGAGGTGAGAGGGCGGCTTGTCGGGGGGGGGGGGGGGGGGCGGCTTCGCGGCAAGGCGGGGCGGCTTCGCGGAGAGGTGAGGCGGCTTCGCGGTAAGGCGAGGCGACTTCGCGGAGAGGTGAGGCGGCTCGCACGGGTGAGGCGGCTTGTCGGTCGTATGTGGGCGGTATCCGCCTCGCCCGCGGTATCCGCCTCATCGGCCGCGGCAACCCGCCTCACCGCCCCCGGAGTCGGCCTCGCCAGCCGCCGAATCCGCCTCGCCCGCGGCATCCGCCTCATCGGCCGCGGCAACCCGCCTCACCGGCCCCGGAGTCGGCCTCGCCGGCCGCCGAATGCGCCTCGCGCGCGGTATCCGCCTCATCGGCTGCGGCAACCCGCCTCACCGCCCCCCCGAGTCGGCCTCGCCGGCCGCCGAATGCGCCTCGCCCGCGGCATCCGCCTCACCGCTCCCGGGAATGGGCCTCGCCCGCGGTATCCGCCTCGCCCGCGGTATCTGCCTCGCCCGCGGCAACCGCCTCACCGGCCGCGGCAACCCGCCTCACCACCGACGGGGTCGGTCTGGCCGCCCGCCGTATCCGCCTCGCCCGCGGTATCCGCCTCATCGCCCGCGGCAACCGCCTCACCGCTCCCGGGGATCGGCCTCGCTGGCGGCGGTATCCGCCTCGCCCGCGGCATCCGCCGCACCGGCCGCGGCAACCCGCCTCACCACCCCCGGAGTCGGTCTCACCGGCCGACGAATGCGCCTCGACCCCGGCATCCGCCTAACCGCCCACGGAATCGGCCTCGCCCGCGGCATCCGCCTCGCCCGCGGCATCCGCCTCGCCCGCGGCATCCGCCTCGCCGGCGGCATCCGCCTCACCGCCCGCGGCAATCGGCCTTGCCGGCCGCGGCATCCGCTTCACCCGCGCGAATCGGCCCCACCACCCCCGGCAACCCGCCTCACCGGCCGCGGCACCCCGCCCCACCCGCGGTCCCGGGCGCCGGCCCCCGCCCGCCGCCGCCCGAGCCCTACCGGCCGAGCCGCGCGCGCAGCGCGCTCGCGCAGGCGGCGTCGCGCCCGTAGACCGTCCAAGTGCCCCGCGTGCCGGCGCGGACGACCCCGGCCGGCGGCCGGGGCAGGCCGCTCCGGCCGTCGGCCTTGTCCAGGATGAACCCGCGCGCGACGCGGTCGGACGACGGCAGCAGGACCACCCGTGCGGCCTGGCCGGCGGTCATCGGCCCGACCGCGGGCGGGCGCCCCGCGTCTCCGTCGCCTCGCGGCCCGAGCGGGTCCGTCCCCAGCCACAGCAGGGTCTGGGGCACCGCCCGGTGGTTGGGCAGCGCGATGTCCAGGGCGGTCCCGCGGGCGGCGCAGGCGTCACCCGCGGCGAAGGTCGGCACGACGACGTCGCGCGTCGTCGCGCGCAGGTCGCCGATGACGCGCTGCTGCAGCGCGAGCGCGGCCTGCAGGCGATCCAGCCGCCGCGCCTGCCCCGGGGCGAAGACGACGAACGCCAGCAGGCACACGACCGCGAACGCCTGCCACGGGCGCCGCCACCGGTGGTCGTCCGACAGGCGCCGCCAGCCCAGCAGCCCCGCGGCGGCGAAGACGACGAGCAGCGTGGCGGGGAAGACGAGGTAGCGCGTCAGCAGCGGCAGGCCGGCGGCGGCGAGGACGAAGAACGCGACGCCGGCCGCGACGCCCGCGGCGACGCCCAGGACCGCGCGGCGGCGCAGGAGCGCGAGCGCCAGCACGACGCCACCGGCCGCGGCGAGGAGCACCGGCTCGCGGACGATCTCGCCCAGGCGGCGGGGCATCACCGTCACGGCCGAGCCGACGCCGGTCACGCGGTCCAGGTCGGCCGCGTTCTCCTGCGTGCCGGTCAGCGCCTGCAGCGGGTCGCCGGTCAGGACCAGGCCCTCGACGATCCACCCCAGCGGCGCCAGGAGCGCCAGGCCGACAAGCAGCGCCAGGCCGCGGACGTCCAGGCGGGCGAGCCACGCGCGCCCGCGCGGGTGGCCGGCGGGGACCGCCCCGCCCGCGCGGACCTGCCAGACGGCCAGGTAGCCGACGTAGGCCGCGGCCAGCAGCCACGCCTCGGGGCGCAGCAGTCCGGCCAGCGTGATCCACGCCAGCGTGCGGGCGCCGCCCCGCGGCCGACGGGTCTCGGCCAGCAGCGCGAGCAGCAGGAAGACGGCGTACGGCAGGTCCAGGTACGTGCGCAGGCCGTACGAGAGGACCGGCTCGCGCGTCAGCACCAGGACGGTGGCGACGACGCCGGCCGCGGTGCCGAACCACGCCTGCCCCAGCCGGAAGGCGACGACCCCGAGGGCGCCGAGCCAGAAGCACGCCAGGACGATCAGCGCCGTCTCGGCGGGGACGCCCCGGCCGCCGGCGGGGCCCGCGCCGCTCAGCGGGGTCAGGACCGCCGAGAGCAGGTCGCTCAGCGGGTGGGGGGTGGGGGAGAACAGCCGCTCCAGGTCGGGCCGCGTCCCGTCGGCCACGAGGCCGCGCATCCAGTCCAGCGACCAGGCGCTGTCGTAGTTGACGAACGCGGTGCGGCCGAACAGCAGCCACACGAGCAGCCCGAGGCCGCACGCGGCGCCCACGTGCGCCGCGATCGAGCCTGCCGTCGTGCGCCGGGAGCCGTCCATGCGGGGGGCGACGGTACCGGAGCGCGGCGCTACGCTCCGCCGCGTGAAGCCCGACGCCGTGCAGCTCCGCGTGCTCGGTGCCCTGCTCGAAAAGCAGCGCACCACCCCGGACGTCTACCCCCTGACGCTCAACGCGCTGCGGGGCGCCTGCAACCAGACGACCAACCGCGACCCCGTCGTGCAGTACGACGACGCCGAGATCCGCCACGCGCTCGACGAGCTGGGCCGTCGCCGCTGGACGCGCTCGGCCGGCGGGACGCGGGCCGCGAAGTACCGCCACCTGCTCAACGACACCCTCGGCGTCACGCCGCCCGAGCAGGCGGTCCTGGCCGTCCTGCTGCTCCGCGGGCCGCAGACCCCGGGCGAGCTGCGCACGCGCACGGAGCGGCTGCACCGCTTCGCCGACGGCGCGGAGCTCGAGGCGACGATCGACGGGCTCGTCGCGCGCGGGCTGGCCGCGCGCGTCGAGCGCCGCCCGGGCCAGAAGGAGGGCCGGATCGTCCAGCTGCTCGGCGACGCCGGCCCGCAGGAGACGCCGCTCGACGCCGGGGCGGGCGACGCCCCGGTCCCGGCCGCGGAGCGCCCGCACGCCGCGCCGCCGGCCGCCCCGGCCGACGGCGTCCTGGCGGCCCGCGTCGACGCGCTCGAGGGCGAGGTCGCGGCGCTCCGGGCGGAGCTCGCGGCCCTGCGCGCCGACCTGGGCGCGTAGCCCCCGGCCGGCGCGCGGGCGCCGCGGCACGGGCCCACCGCACGCGGTGCGGCGGACGCGGCCGCCGCGCGGGAGCGGCCCGGGCCCGACCCCGGGCCGCCGCGTAGACTCGGTGGCGGTGTCCGCCCCGTCGCTCTACCGTCGCCACCGCCCCCGCTCGTTCGACGACGTCGTCGGCCAGGAGCACGTCGTCCGCACGCTCCGCAACGCGATCGAGCAGGACAAGGTCCATCACGCGTACCTGTTCGTGGGCTCGCGCGGGACGGGCAAGACGTCGATGGCGAAGATCCTCGCCGCGTCGATGAACTGCCAGGGCGACCCCGACGCCCCGCCCGCGGAGCGGCGCCCCGGGCCGACGACGCACCCGTGCGGCCGCTGCGAGTCGTGCCGCTCGATCGCCGAGGCGACGTCGATGGACGTCGTCGAGATGGACGCCGCGTCGAACAACTCCGTCGACGACATCCGCGACCTCCGCGACGCCGTGGCCTTCGCCCCGGTCGGCGGGCGCCACAAGGTCTACATCCTCGACGAGGCGCACATGCTCTCGTCGCAGGCGTGGAACGCGTTCCTGAAGACGCTCGAGGAGCCGCCGCCGCGGACGATCTTCGTCCTGGCCACGACGGAGGCGAACAAGGTCCTGCCGACGGTCGTCGACCGCTGCCACCGCTTCGACTTCCACCGGCCGACGCCGGACCAGCTCTCCCGGGTGCTCTCGCGCGTGGCCCAGCAGGAGACGATCGGCATCGCCCCCGAGGCGATCGCGCTCGTCGCCCGTCACGCCACCGGGTCGTTCCGCGACGCGCTCGGCACGCTCGAGCAGCTCGTCACGTACGCGGGCCACGACATCACGACCGAGGACGTCCTGTCCGTCCTGGGCGTCGCCGACGCCGAGCTGCTGTTCCGCGCGCTCGACGCGGTGGGGGCGGGGGACGCCGCCGCGGCCCTCGGCGTGGCGGCGGAGCTGTCCGCCCAGGGACGCGACCTGGTGCAGGTGACGCGCGACGTCGAGGCGCACGCCCGCGCGCTGCTGCTCGTGAAGATGACCGGCGGCCTGCCGGACGAGCTGCGGATCAGCCCGGACCGCGACGCGCGCACCGTCGCCCAGGCCGGCGTGCTGTCGGGCGCGGCGATCATCCGCGTCATCGACCTGGTCGCCGCCGCGCTGTCCGCCGTCCGCGACGGCGCGGACCCGCGCACGCAGCTCGAGCTGCTGCTCGTGCGCGCGGCGCTGCCGCAGATCGACCCGCAGGCGAAGGCGCTCGCCGCGCGCATCGCCCGCCTGGAGGCCGCGGTCGCGGGCGGCGGCGAGCTGCCCGCCGCGCCGGCGGCCGCCCCGCAGGCCGCCGCGCCCGCGCCCCCGGCCGCCCCGGAGCGGCCCGCCTGGGCGCCGCCCGTCGACGGCGCGCCGTCCGCCCCGTCGCGGCCCGGGCCGGCCGACGGCGGTCCGTCCGCGGGCCCGGGGCCGTCCGCCCCGGGGGCGCCGGCCGCCTCCGCGCCGGCGTCCCCCGCGTCCGCGCCCGCCGCGTCCGCGCCCGCGCCCGCCGAACGCCCCGCGTGGGCGCCGCCCGCGCCGGACGACGGGCCGCGTGCGGCCCCGGCCGCGGCCGCCCGCCCCGCGTGGGCGCCGCCGGCCCCGGAGGACGGGCAGCGCGCCGCGGTCGCCACGCCGCCGCGTCCCGCCGAGCCCGCCTCGCGGCCGGCGTCGTCGCCCGCTCCCGCGCCCCAGGCCGACCCCGCGCCCGCATGGGACTCCACGCGCGCGCCCGCGTGGGACTCGACGCCCGCGCCGGCCCCGTCCGCCCCGGCGCTCGCGCCCGACCGCTCCCCGACGCCCGACCCCGGCGGCTGGGGCGACCCCGAGGGGGCCGCACCCCAGCCCGAGCGGGCACCGCAGCCGGACCCGACCCCGGCCCCCAGCACGCCGCCCGACGCGTGGGCGGCTGACGACGGCGCGCCGGCCGCCGCGCCCGCCGGCTCGGCCCCCTCACCCGCACCCGACCCGCCGGCGCCTGAGCCCCGGGCGCCCGAGCCGGCCGCGGCCGAGCCGGCCGCCGCGCGCCCGTCCCTGGGCGTCAGCGCGTCCGACGTCGACGAGCTCCTGCCGACGCTGGCCGACCAGATGCCGGGCAACGCCGTCCGGGCCGCGCTCGGCCAGGCGCAGACCGTGTCCGTGCAGGGCACCGACCTCGTCCTGGGCGTGCCGGCCGGGAAGGGCTCGTCCGCGCGCCTGCTCAACCGCGACGACGCGAAGGACGCGCTGGCGTCCGCGCTCGAGGAGCTCCTCGGCGTGCGCTTCGTCATCCGGGCCGAGGAGCGCGCGGGCCTCGAGGCCCCCGAGGAGGCCGTGCTGCCCGAGGCCGAGCTCGTGCGCCGCGTGCTGCAGGAGTTCGAGGCCGAGGAGCTCACGGCCGCCGAGACGTCCACCGACGCGGCGCCCGCCGCGGAGGCCACCACCCCGACCGACGGAGACCGCTGATGCGCCAGCCGAACGTGCAGCAGATGATGAAGCAGGTCCAGAAGATGCAGCAGACGATGGCTGCGGAGCAGGAGAAGCTGAAGGACGAGGAGCTCGAGGTCACCGCCGGCGGCGGCATGGTCACCGTGAAGATCACGGGCGCGCTCGAGGTCCGCTCCGTGACCATCGACCCCGAGGCGATCGACCCCGAGGACGCGGAGCTGCTGCAGGACACCGTCACCGCGGCCGTCAACCAGGCGATCCGCGAGTCGCAGGAGCTGGCCGAGAAGCGCCTGGGCGGCCTGACCGGCGGCATGGACCTCGGCGCCCTCGGCCTGGGCGGGATGGGCCTCTAGCCCTTGCAGCCGGCCCCGATCGAGCGCCTGACGGCCGCGTTCTCGCGGCTGCCGGGCATCGGCCCGCGCACCGCGCAGCGGCTGACGTACCACGTGCTCTCGCGCCCCGACGACGAGGCGCGGGCGCTCGCGGCCGCCCTGATCGAGGTGAAGGAGCGGATCGGGGCCTGCCGGATCTGCTTCAACCTCGCCGAGGGCGACCGCTGCGTGATCTGCGAGGACGCGCGCCGCGACCCGACGGTGATCTGCGTCGTGGAGGGCCCGGCGGACGTGCTGCCCGTCGAGCGCACCCACGAGTTCCGCGGGCGCTACCACGTGCTCGGCGGGGCGCTCTCCCCCGTCGACGGGGTCGGGCCGGGCGACCTGCACCTGGACGAGCTGTACCGGCGCGTCCTGGAGGGCGATCCGGACGACCCGGTGGCCCCGCTGCCGGGCGCCCCGGGGGGCAGTCCGGTGCGCGAGGTCGTCGTGGCGACGAACCCCACGACGTCGGGCGAGGCGACCGCGCTGCACGTCGCCCACGAGCTGCGTCAGCGCGCGCCGGACGTCACCGTCACCCGCCTGGCGTCCGGCCTGCCGGTCGGCGCCGACCTGGAGCACGCGGACGAGGTCACCCTCGGCCGGGCGTTCGCCGGCCGCCGGGCGCTCTGAGCGCACGGCGGCCCGGCGTCCTCAGGCCGTCGCCGTCGCGGGCGACAGCCGATCGCCGGCGCGACGCGTCGGGGCGCGGCCTATCCTCCCGCCGATGCGTGATGCGTGGCGGACGGCCGGGATCGTCGGAGCGGTGGCCTGCGGGCTGCTCGCGGCCGGTCCTCCGGCCGCCGGCGCCGCCTCCGTGGGCGGGCCGGGCGACCGCGCCTGCACGCAGGTCGACCACTCGAGCTCGGCGCGGCTGCGGCGCGCGGCGGTCGCCCTGCCGCCGGCCTCTCCGTGGAGCACGGCACGGGGAAGCAGCCTCCGCGCGGCGCTCGTCACGGCCTCCCGCGGCCGGCTGCTGCTCTGCGTCGCCACCGGGTTCCGCGACCGGCGCCGCGCCCTGGCCACGGGGATCCGCGTGCGACGGGCCGACGCCCTGCGTGCCGTGGCGGTCGCGGACCCGTGGGTCGCGTGGGCGGTGCGGCGCCCGGGGGCCCCGAGCACCACGGTGCGCTGGCGGCGCATCGACGGCGGCGGCACGGTCGTCCGGCGCGTGCCCGGCACGGTGCGGCGCCTCGTCGCGACGACGGACGGGCGGGTGGTCGCGCAGACGGCGACGTCCGGCGCCGGCCGGTTCGTCGTGCTGCGCCGCACCGCCGCGGCCCAGCCGGTGCCCGCCGGCCGCCTCGACGCGCGGCTGGCGCGCACGGGGCAGATCGTGCAGTGGTCGCCGACGACCGTCGCGCTCGTGCCGGCGCGCGCCGGACGGCCGGTCGACGTGCTGCCGCTCGACCTGGACCGCGGCCGCGCGCGGGCGACGTGCGAGGCGCCGGACCGCGACGGCGTCGGGCGCGCGACGACCGACGCCGTGGACGTTCGCGTGCTGAACGCCGCGGTCTGGGCCGCGGGCTCCGTCTCGGCGCAGTCCGGGCTCGACGTCTGTGCGCCGGACGGGCGGCGCCTGCGCAGCCTGTTGCTGCGCTCCGACCGCGTCGACCACCACGCCGACGGCGAGGAGGGGGCCGTGGCGGCGGTCGCCGTCGGTCCGGCCGTCGTCCTCGAGGCGACGTGGCGACGCGGCACCTCGGGCTCGGGCACCGAGGCGACCCGCGCCCGGCGGGTGCTGGTGCGCGCGGCGGACGGCACGGTGCGGGACGAGCGGGCGACGCTCGCCGTGGTGGGGCCCGGCACGGCCGCGTTCGTCGCCGGCGGGCGGCTGTGGGTCGCCGACGCGGCCGGCCTGCGCGCCGTCGCCACGACGCTGCCGCTCACGACGGTCAACACCGCCCTGTACCTGACCGGCGACGGGCTGCGGGTGCGCGCGCCCGAGGGCGAGCTGCGCGTGCCGCTGACCCCCGCGGCGGCGTCCGGCGCGGGCGAGCCGCCGCGCGGGCTGCGGGTCGACGACCTCTGCCCGAAGGACTACGACGTCTACGGGTTCGCCTGCGCCGGTGCGCCGGGCTCCCCGCCGCCGGTGGAGTCGCAGCCCGACCCCGACGCGCCGCCCGCCGCGGGTGTCGTGCCGGCCGCGCCGGCCGGCCCCGCCGCCGGCTGACCCGGTCGCGCCGCGGGGGCCCGACCGGCCGGGGCGTCGGCCGGGCCGCCGAGCGCCGTGGGGCACCCGGCGGTCGGCGTCTTCACGCCGTCGCCGTCGCGGGCGACCAGCCGATCGCCGGCGCCACGTGCCGCACGACCGCCTCGAGCAGCCGCGCGTTGTGCTCCACGCCGAGCTGGTTCGGCACCGTCAGCAGGATCGTGTCCGCCTCGCGCACCGCGCGGTCGCGGGCCAGCTCGGCCGCGATGACGTCGGGCTCGCCCGTGTAGGTGCGGCCGAAGCGCGAGAGCGCCCCGTCCAGATGCCCGACCTGGTCCGCCCCGCCGTCGCGGCCGAAGAGCCGGCGGTCGGTGTCGTCGAGGATCGGGATGACGCTGCGCGAGACGGAGACGCGCGGCTCGCGCTTCCAGCCCGCGGCGTCCCACGCCTCGCGGAACGCGTGGATCTGCGACGCCTGCAGCTCGTCGAACGGCACGCCGGTCTCCTCGAGCAGCAGCGTCGAGCTCATCAGGTTCATCCCCTCGCGGCCGGCCCAGACGGCCGTGTCGCTGGAGCCCGAGCCCCACCAGATGCGGTCCTCCAGCCCCGGCGAGCGCGGCTGGATCGCCAGCGTCGCCTCGGACGGCGCGCCGCCCACGTCGGCGCGGACGACGCCGGCGCCCGCGATCGCCTGCCGGAACAGGGACGTCTTCGCGCGCGCCACGTCCGCGGCGGTCGCGCCCTCGGGCGGCACGTAGCCGAACGCCTCGCTGCCGCGGTACGCGGGCTCCGGCGACCCCCGGCTGACGCCGAGCTGCAGCCGCCCGCGCGAGAGCAGGTCGGCCGTGGCGGCCTCCTCCGCCATGTACAGCGGGTTCTCGTAGCGCATGTCGATGACGCCGGTGCCGAGCTCGATGCGGCTCGTGCGGGCCGCCATCGCGGCGAGCAGCGGGAACGGCGCGGCGATCTGTCGCGCGAAGTGGTGCACGCGCACGTACGCGCCGTCGACGCCGAGCTCCTCGGCCGCGACGGCCAGCTCGACGGTCTGCTGCAGGCTGTCCGCGGCGGTGGGGGTGCGCGACCCCGGCGCCGCCTGCCAGTGGCCGAAGGAGAGGAAGCCCAGGCGCTTGCGGTGGGCGGTGCCGCGCGGCACGGGCGGGTCGGAGGAGGTCGACATCGTGCCTCCATGGTTGCGCGCGCACCCACCGGGGTCCATTGGGACTGACGATCCGCCCCCTGACGACGCCAGAAGAGGACCGGAGTCCGCTTGCGGCGCACGGGGCTCGGCCGGGCCGACCCCGTAGGATCGGGGCCGCGCATGAGCACCCCCACGATCCCGAGCGTCAACGGCACGGCCACCGACACGGTCGTCATGAAGTTCGGCGGCACCTCGGTCGCCGACGCCGGGCGCATCAAGCGCGCGGCCGCCCGGATCGTGAAGAAGCGCGAGGCCGGCCAGCGCGTCGTCGTCGTGCTGTCGGCCCGCGGCAAGGAGACGGACCGCCTGATCGCGGACGCCCTCGAGATCTCCGACCGGCCCGCCCCGCGCGAGATGGACATGCTCCTCTCGACCGGCGAGCGCGTCTCCTGCGCCCTCGCGGCGATGGCGATCAACGACCTGGGCCACCAGGCGATCTCGCTCACCGGCTCGCAGGCCGGCATCGTCACCGACACGTCGCACACGAAGGCGCGGATCCTCGACGTCCGCGCCGACCGCATCCTCGAGGCGCTCGACCAGGACCGCATCGTCCTCGTCGCCGGCTTCCAGGGCGTCTCGACGGCGAAGGACGTCACGACGCTCGGCCGCGGCGGCTCCGACACGACCGCCGTCGCCCTGGCCGCCGCCGTCGGCGCCGACGTCTGCGAGATCTACACCGACGTGCCCGGCGTCTTCAGCGCCGACCCGCGCGTGGAGCCGCACGCGAAGAAGCTCGACGTCGTCTCGTTCGAGGAGATGCTCGAGATGTCGTCCTCCGGCGCCGGCGTGCTGCAGCTGCGCTCCGTCGAGTACGCCCGCACGCACGGGGTGCGCATCCACTGCCGCTCGAGCTTCGACGACGTGCCCGGCACCTGGGTCGTCTCCGAGGCCGAGGCCGAGGCCGCCAACGCCCCGCGCACCGCCGACAACACGAAGGAGAACAAGGTGGAGAACCCGCTCATCACCGCCGTGACGCACTCGACGGTCGAGGCGCGGATCACCCTGGCGGGCGTCCCGGACACCCCCGGCGCCGCCGGGCAGATCGCGACCGCGCTCGCCGACAAGGGCGTCAACGTCGACATGATCATCCAGAACGAGCCGCCGCAGGACGGCGCGCGGGCGGACATGTCGTTCACGGTCCCGCGCGACGACGTCCGCGCGGCCGAGGAGGCGCTCGCGCCCGTCGTCAGCGACCTCGGCATCCGCGAGCTGCGGACCGAGCCCGAGATGGGCAAGGTCTCCATCGTCGGCGCCGGCATGAAGACGCACCCCGGCGTCGCGGCGCAGGTCTTCACCGTCCTCGGCGAGCACGGCATCAACATCGAGATGATCTCGACGTCGCCGATCCGCATCTCGTGCGTGGTCCCGGGCGCCCAGGTGCCCGAGGCGGTCCGCGCGCTGCACGGCGCGTTCGGCCTGTCGGGGGAGGACACGATCCGCCCCGAGCAGCCGTTCGGCGAGTTCTCCTGAGCGGCCGCGGCGCCCCGGGCGACCCGGGCGCCGCACCGCCCCACGGGGCGGCGACTCCCCGCATCGGGGTCGCGCCCCGCCTGCTCTAGCGTTCGGGGTGATGCAGCCCGACCTGAGTCCCGAGGACGCCGAGCGCCTGGACACGCTCCTCCGCGCGATCGAGGAGCTCGACCCCGACGCCGAGCTGCCCGGCGGCGCGTCGACGGAGGCGCTCGACGCCGCCGAGCGCGGCCTCGGCCGTCCGCTCCCCGCCCAGCTGCGGGAGTGGTACCGCACGATCGGCGGCGGGGCCGTCCTGGCCGGGGGCAACCTGCGCACCTTCGCCGTCGTCAAGGAGCGCGGCGTCGCCGGCCCGTACCTGGCGACCGCCCGCAACGCCCTGCGCTCGCGCGAGTGGTTCGTCCCGGCCGAGGTCATCCCGTTCGGCTTCGACGGCGGCGGCGACGTCTTCGGCGTCTGGTCCCCGGCCGACCCCGACCCGGACGCCCCGGCCCGTCCGCTCGTCGTGCTGATCGGCGCGGGCGACGGGGCCGAGGACGTCCCCTCCTGCGCCGTGGTGGGGGAGGACCTCTACGCCTTCCTCACCGGCTGGCTGGCGCACTACGTCTATCCGGCCCACGAGGACGTGGCGGAGGAGGTGCAGGACCTGCTCGGTCTGCCCCTCGACCTGCAGGGCGACCCCGAGGAGATCGCCCGCAGCGTCGGCGCGCACCTGCAGGCCACCCTCCGCTGGGCCAGCCCGTCGCTGCCCGAGCTGACGTACGACCCGGACAAGGGCTGGCCGCTCAGCGTCGACGACGTGCGCGAGATCGCCACCGCGCCCTGGTGACGCGGACGGGCGTCGGCGCCGCCGGCCGCCCGGGACGACGACGCTCGGCGCGGCGGCCGGGCTGGTGGTGGGCGGGGGAGGGGCCGGTGCCGCGACCCGGCCCGGGCGCTCAGCGCAGGCGGCTGGAGATGCCGGCCTCGGGGCGGGCGCGGGAGACCTCGTCCTCGGTGCGCCAGTTCGTCATGACGCCGACCATGATCTCGCCGAGGCCGATGACGATGTGGAAGGCCATCGCGCCGGTCTCCTCGGTGTAGCCGAACACGAACGGCGCGACGACGAGGACGACGCCGACGCCGACGTCGAGCATGGCGTGGGTGCGGAGCGGGATCAGCTTGACGAGCGACTGGCGCCACTTCGTGGAGCCGCCGACGAGCAGGGTGACGACGCCGGCCGCCACGCTGACGATCGTCGCCGCGTCGTTGTCGTCGTAGCCGAGGATCCAGGGGAAGGCGATCAGCACGATCGCGATGAACGGCTCGGCCGTGGCGTGGAGGGAGACGGGGATGGGTCGCATGGGCCCTGCCTACCCCGGGTCGACCGGGGGAAACCCGTGGGTGCGCGGCGTACGCGCGCGGCGGCGCCAGGCGGACGCGGCCGGGACGGGGTGGGCGGACGGATCCCCGTACCCTTCGGGGCATGAGCAGCGACGGGTATCGCATCGCGGTGGTGGGCGCCACCGGCCAGGTCGGCGGCGTCCTCCTCGACGAGCTCGGCGTGCCGAACGACGGCACCCGGGTCGGCGCGGCGGCGCCGACGAAGGACGGCGGCACGCCCGCCGGGGCGTCGCTGCCGATCCGCGAGATCGTGCCGTTCGCGTCGGCGCGCTCCGCCGGCACGCAGCTGCGCGGCATGACGGTCCAGGAGCTGACGGAGGAGAGCATCCAGGGCTTCGACCTGGCCGTCTTCTCCGCCGGCGGCGGCACGAGCCGCGAGTGGGCGCCGAAGTTCGCCCGGGCCGGCGCGGTCGTCGTCGACAATTCGTCGGCGTGGCGCATGCACGACGACGTGCCGCTCGTCGTCTCCGAGGTCAACCCCGAGGCCCTCGACGGCCACCGCGGCATCGTCGCCAACCCGAACTGCTCGACGATGCAGCTCATGGTGGCGCTGCGGCCGATCCAGCAGGCCGCCGGGATCGAGCGCCTGGTCGTCTCCACCTACCAGGCCGTCTCCGGCACCGGCAAGGCCGCGGTCGACGAGCTGCTGGAGGAGTCCCGGGCGGTCCTCGACGGCAGCGAGCCGCCGGCGCCGCGCTCGTACGCGCACCGCATCGCCTTCAACGCGCTGCCGCACGCCGGTTCGTTCGTCGACGACCACACGGACGAGGAGCTCAAGCTCGTCAACGAGACGCGCAAGATCCTCGGCGACGACACGATCCGCGTGTCCGCGACCTGCGTCCGCGTGCCGGTGATCAACGGGCACTCCGAGACCTGCAACGTCGAGACGCGCGCGCCGCTCGAGCCGGACGAGGCGCGCGAGCTGCTGGAGCGCGCCCCGGGCGTCGAGGTGCGCGACGACCCGCAGGCGGGCGTCTACCCGATGGCGATCGACGCGGACGGCCGCGCCGACGTGCTCGTCGGCCGCATCCGCCGGGACCGCGGCAACGACCGGGCGCTCGACCTGTTCGTCGTCGGCGACAACCTGCGCAAGGGCGCCGCGACGAACACGATCCAGCTGGCCGTCGTGCTGCACGAGCGCGGCCTGGTGCGGCCGACGCCCGCCGAGCAGGTCCCGGCGCTCTAGCCCGGCCGTCCGCGTCCGCCGTCGTCCGGCGGGCGCGCGGCCGGTACGGTTGCGGCGTGGCCCGCACCGACATCACGCCCGAAGTCCTCCAGCGCCGTCGCGAGGCCCTGACGCAGGTCCGCCAGTGGGGCGACCCGGCGCTCAAGGCCGTCGCGAAGCCCGTCGACGAGATCGACGCGGACCTCGTCGGCGAGGCCCGGCGCCTGATCACGATCATGGACGCCGCGCTCGGCGCCGGCCTGGCGGCGACGCAGGTCGGCATCCTGCGCCGCTACTTCGTCTACCACGAGGGCGACGAGGTGCTCGGCGCCGCGACCGCCCTGGTCAACCCGGTCGTCGAGTGGTCGTCCGAGGAGACGGACGTCGAGACCGAGGGCTGCCTGTCCCTCGAGGGCGTCTGGGTGCCGGTCGAGCGGCCCGTCGCCGTCCGCGTCCGCGGCCTGGACCTGAGCTCCCGCGAGCACGTGATCGAGGCCAGCGGCCCCCTCGCCCGGCGGCTGCAGCACGAGATCGACCACCTCGACGGGGTGCTCATGATCGACCGGACGAGCAAGGAGCAGCGCAAGGCCGCGCTCCGCGCGCTGCGCGAGGGGCGGCCGATGGAGCCGCCGGCCGAGGACTTCGAGGTCGACTGAGGCCGACCGGCCGCGCGGGGCGGACCCCCCGCGCGGGCGGGGCGTCAGCCGCGGACGTCCAGGACGACCTTGCCGGTCGCCCCGCGGCCGTCGATGAGGGCCAGCGCGTCCGCGGCCCGGTCCAGCGGGAAGCGCTCGCCGACGAGCGGCCGCACGAAGCCGTCCTCGATCAGGCGCTGGATCTCGGCGCCGATCTGTCGGTTCACCTCGGGCTTGGCCATCGCGTAGGCGCCCCAGCCCGCGCCGACGACCTCGGTGTTGTTCAGCAGCAGGCGGTTGACCTTCACCTCGGGGATCGACCCGCCCGTGAACCCGACGACGACGAGTCGCCCGCCCTCGCCCAGGCAGCGCAGGCTGTCGGTGAACCGGTCGCCGCCGACGGGGTCGATCACCAGGTCGACGCCGCCGGGCACGAGCTCCTTCACGCGGTCCTTCCACCCGGCGTCGGCGCGCACGACCTCGTCGGCGCCGGCCTCGCGCGCGACGCGCTCCTTCGCGTCGGACGAGACGACGGCGATCGTCGTCGCGCCCAGGCCCTTCGCCACCTGCAGGGTCGCGGTGCCGACCCCGCCGGCGGCCCCGTGCACGAGCACCGTCTCGTTCGGCGCCAGGCGCCCGCGGGTGACGAGCGAGAAGTAGGCCGTGTGGGAGTTCAGGACGAGCCCGGCGCCCTGCGCGAAGTCGAGGGCGTCCGGCAGCGCGAAGGTCAGGTGCGCCGGCGCGACCGCGGTCTCGGCGAAGCCGCCGAGCAGGCACAGCGCCGCGACGCGGTCCCCGGCGCGCACGGGCGCGTCGTCCGGCGCGCTGCGGACCACGCCGGCCACCTCGCTGCCGGGCACGAACGGCAGCGGCGGCTTCAGCTGGTACTCGCCGCGCGTCTGCAGCACCTCGGGGAAGGAGACGCCCGCGGCGTGCACCTCGATCACCACGCCGCTGCCGGGCGTGAGGGGGTGGCTCGCGGCCGGGTCGGGCTCGGGCAGCTCGACGGCCTGCAGCGCGGTCGCGGGGCCGGTGAGCTCGGTGATCTGGAGCGCCTTCATGGGCGCGACGCTACCCCATGCCCCCGGCGGCGCGGACGCCGTCGCGGGGCGCGGGGCCGGTCAGCGCCGCGTGCGCCGCGCCAGGCGCGCGCCGGACGCGCTCACGATCGTGCGGCCGGCGGCGGGGCGGTGCGCCAGCCGGACGACCAGGCGGCGGCTCGCGGTCCGGCGCAGCAGCGCCCGGCCGGCCCGGGTGGGGCGCACGCGCACGCGGCGGTCGGCGCCCGCGCGGATCCGCAGGCGGGTCGCGCCCAGGACGCGGCCACGCGACGTCCCCAGCCGCAGCTCGACCGTCAGGCGGCCGGCCGGCAGGCCCGTCGCGCTCGTCGCGACGAAGCTGCCCTGCTCGAGCCGTCGCCGGCCGAGCCGGGCGGCGGCGCGGCGCAGACGGACGGCGAGCGCACGGACGCGGGTCCGCGCGGTCGCGGCGGTCGCGGGCGTGGGAAGGGGCTGCTGCCCCGGCGGCGGCGTCGTCGCGAGGGGATCCGGCAGCGGGTCGGCGGCGTCGCTGCCGCCCGGCGTCGGGGCGCTGAGCGGCACCCGGTAGATCGTCGCGCCCGCCCCGTCCTGGGCGACGAGCAGGTCGCGACCCACCGCCACGGCCACGCGCAGGCGGCCCAGGTCCGCCAGGTGCGTGCCCTGGTCGAACACCGCGCCGGCCCGCACGTCGAAGCGGTGCAGCTGGGTACCGGCGAGGAACGGCGCGTAGAGCGAGCCGTCGCCGCCGACCGCCACGTCGCCCGGCGCCCACGGCGGGCGGTCCCCGGCGACGGCCACGGGGGCGATCGTCCCGGGCGCCGCGCCCGGCCCCGACACGGTCGGCCAGCCGTAGTCGCCGCCGCGCACGATCAGGTTCAGCTCGTCCCGCCCGGACTGCCCGTTCCCGCCCGGGTACTGCGGCCCGTGCTGCTCGCCCGTGGGGCCGTGCTCGGTCTCCCACAACCGGCCGGCGGCGTCGAACGCGAGCCCCTGCGGGTGGCGGTGCCCGAGCGACCACACGTAGCGGCCGGCGTCGCCGCGGCCCGCGAACGGGTTGTCGGCCGGCACGCCGAGCTCCGTCTCGGTGCCGGGCGCCGAGAAGCGCAGCACCTTGCCGTTGAGCGACCCGAGGTCCCGCGGCCGGGACGGCTGGTGGATGTCGCCGGTGGTGACGTACAGCGCGCCGTCGGGACCGAAGACCATCCGGCCGCCGTCGTGGTTGCCGTCGGACCCGATGCCGGAGAACACCCGACGGTCGACCACGAACCGCCCGCCCGCGGAGCGCAGCCGCCAGACGCCGTTCGTCCCGTTCTCGGGCCCGCTCCCGTCGCGGTCCTCCGCACGCGAGACGTACAGGTAGGCCAGCCCGTTGCGGGCGAAGTCGGGGTGCAGCGCCAGGCCGAGGAACTTGCGCACGTCGCCCGCGACGTCGGCCGCGCGCAGCACGGGTTCGGCCTGCAGCGCCCCCGCGGCGTCGATGACGCGGATCGTCCCGCCCCGCTCGACGACGAAGGTGCGGCCGTCGGGGGCGGGGGCGATCTCCCACGGCACGTTCAGCCCCGTCGCCACGGGCACGGGCGGCCCGACGGGCACGGCGCCGGCGGCGGCCGGCAGCGTCAGGGCCAGGCCCGCGAGCACCGCGGCGAGCGGCGCGCACGCGCGGCACGGGCCGGTCCGGGTGCGGACCTCGGCGGACGGACGGTGGACGTGGGGGAGCGCCATGCTGCATGCTCCCACGGCCCACGCCCGCCACCGGCCGCCGACGATGGTGGGGATATCCCCCGCCCGTCCGGCCGCAGGCCGCATGGGCGCCGGCGGGCCCACCCGCCACGATCCCGGCATGAGCACCCGCACGCCCACCGTCCCCGCCGACGGCCCCGCGCACGCCGGACCGGACCGGTCCCTCGGCGTGCTCGGGCGGCGCGCGGCCCGCGACCTGGCGTTCCTCGTCGCGGGCCTCGTCACGGGCACCGCCTTCTTCTCCGTCGCGGTGACGCTCGCCTCGCTCTCCGTGGGCCTGCTCGTCCTCGTGGTCGGGCTGCCCGTCGCCGCGCTCTCCTTCACCGTGCTGCGCTGGTGCGCCGACGTCGAGCGCCACCGCGTCGCCGCGATCACGGGGGCACGGGTCGAGGCGCACTACCGGCCGGCGTCCGGGCCGCTGTTCTCGCGGGCGCTCGAGGTCGTGCGGGACCCGCGGCGCTGGCGCGACCTGGCCTACCTGGTCGTGCAGTTCCCGCTCTCCGTCGTCGCCTTCTCGCTCGCCGTCGGGCTGTGGGGCACCGCGCTGTCGATGATCCTCTACCCGCTGTACTACTGGGCGCTGCCCGAGGGCGGCGGGACCTGGCTCAACGAGGTCGGCTTCGACTCGCTGCCGCTCGCGCTCGTGGCCTGCGTCCTGGGCTTCGCGCTGCTGCCCGTCTCGTTCGCCGTCGCGCGCGCGCTCGTCGCCGCCGAGGTCGCGTTGGCCCGCACGCTGCTGGGCGACGATCGCGCCGCCCTCGCCGCCCGCGTCTCGCGCCTGGAGGAGACGCGCGCCGGCGTCGTCGAGGCGTCCTCGGCGGAGCTGCGGCGCATCGAGCGCGACCTCCACGACGGCGCCCAGGCGCGGATGGTCGCCGTGGCGATGGAGCTCGGCATGGCGGAGGAGCGGCTGGCCCGCGACCCCGAGGCGGCCCGCGAGATGCTGCGCGGCGCCCGCGACGAGACGCGGCGGGCGCTCGCCGAGATGCGGGACCTCGTGCGCGGCATCGCGCCGTCCGTCCTGGCCGACCGCGGCCTCGAGGCGGCGATCGGGTCGATCGCGGCACGCGCCCCCGTCGCCGTCGAGCTGGACGTCGCGCTGGCCGAGCGTCCCCCGTCGTCCGTCGAGACCGCCGCGTACTTCGTCGTCGCGGAGGCCCTGACCAACGCCGGCAAGCACGCCGCCGGCACCCGCGTGACGGTGCGGGTGCGCCGCGAGGACGACGTGCTCGCGGTGCGCGTGACGGACGACGGCCCCGGCGGCGCGCGCCTGGCGCCCGGCGGCGGCCTCGCCGGGCTCCGCGACCGGGTGGCCGCGCTCGACGGCACCCTCGACCTGACCAGCCCCGACGGGGGACCGACGACCGTGGAGGCCCGCATCCCGTGCGCGTCCTGATCGCCGAGGACCACGCGCTGCTGCGCGACGGCCTCACCCGCCTGCTCCGCGACCACGGCCACGAGGTGGTCGCCGCCGTCGACGCGCCGGACGAGATCGTCCGGCGCGGCGGCGCGCTGCGACCAGACCTGGCGCTCCTCGACGTGCGCCTGCCGCCGACGTTCACGGACGAGGGCGTCCGCGCGGCGCTCGAGCTGCGCGCGGCCCGGCCGGGCCAGGCGGTCCTGCTGCTCTCGCAGTACGTCGAGCGCACGTACGCGGCGGAGCTGCTCGCCGACGGGCGCGGCGGGGTCGGGTACCTGCTGAAGGACCGCGTCGCCGAGCCCGCCGAGTTCGTGCGCGCGTGCGAGCGCGTGGCGGCGGGCGGCACCGCGCTCGACCCCGAGGTGGTGGCGCAGCTCATGGTCCGCGGTCGGCAGGAGGACGGCCCGCTGTCCCGGCTGACGCCGCGCGAGCGCGAGACGCTGGCGCTCATGGCCGAGGGACGCTCCAACCGCGGCATCGCCGAGGCGCTCGTGGTCACGGAGGGCGCCGTCGAGAAGCACGTCACGAGCATCCTGGGCAAGCTCGACCTGTCCAACGCGCCGGGCGACCACCGGCGCGTCCTGGCGGTCCTGGCGCTCCTGCGGGCGTCGGGCGGCGCGTGAGCCGGCGCGGCGGCCCGCCGACGGACCCGGCATCCTCCCTGGCGTGACGCCCTCGGTCCTCCGCCCGTCCCGCCGTGCGCTGGCGGTCCTGCTGCTGCTCGTCGCGGCGGCGGCCGGCGCGCTCGCGACCCGCGGCGTCGCGGCCGGCGACGGCGATCCCCCGGCGAAGGACACGCGCTTCGCCGACGGCACCTGCGAGGGCACGGCGGTGCGCTTCGGCGTCGTGCTGGCGGACGACGACGCCGCGGGCGCACGCGCGGCCGAGGTCTTCCGCGCCGACCTGGCCGAGCAGCTCGGCTGCCGCGTGGTGGTCGTCCCGTACGCGACGCAGGCGCGGGTCGTCACGGCGCTCGCCGTGCACGAGGTCGACCTGGGGCAGCTCGACCCGGCGGCGCTCGTCGTCGCGGATCGGGCGGCCGGCGTGGCGTCCGTCGGCGCCTACGCCGTGGACCAGGACACGCCGGCGCGCGCGGGCGCCCTGGCGCTGTGGACGCGGCGGGACGGCCCCCGCGACCTGGCGGGGCTGCGGGGCCGGCGCCTGGCGCTCGGCGCGCCGCTGACCGCGGGCGGCGACCTGGCCCCGCGGGCCGCCCTGCTCGCGGCCGGCGTCCGCGCCGACGCCCCGGCCACGGACGACGTGCTCGACGCCGGCGACGACGCCGAGGCGCTCCGCGCCCTGCGCGCGGGCCGCGTCGACGCCGCCCTCACGCGGCAGCGGCCCGCACGCCGCGAGGTCCGCGGCCTGCGCCGCGTGTGGCGCGCCACGGGCCCGCTCGCCGACGTCGTGGCGATCCGCCCCGGCATCCCCAACGCCTTCCGCCGTCTCGTGCTCGTCGCGGTACGCCAGCTGCCGGGCCGGACGCTGGCGCCGCTCGCCGCCCGGCAGGGCATCCAGCAGCCGGCGCCGCTGACGTCGGTCCCGCTCGACCTGTACGGCCCGGTGGCGGCCCAGCTCGACGACCTCGTCGGGGCGGGCCTGCGGCCCTGAGCGCCGCGCGGGGCGCGCCCTCCGCGGACGGCGAACAGTCGGGTTCCCTAACTCGTCGGCGCGCCCGAACCCCCGTCCCCACCGGGCCGCGCGGCGTACACGGGCCGCCCGGGAGGAGGGGTCGTCGCGAGCGATCGGGGCGTAGTATCCGGCGGGCTGTGGCGACGCAAGAACTGACCCGCAAACGCAGGCGCACCTGGCTGGGGGAGGCCTGGGAGTCCAACGTCGGCAAGAAGGTGATCGTCGCGATCACCGGCTTCGTCCTCGTGGCCTACGTCATCCTCCACATGGTCGGCAACCTGACGGCCCTGCAGGGGCCCGACGGCGGCAGCCCCCGGATCGACGAGTACGGCCACTGGCTCCGCGAGTTCGGCACGCCGCTGCTGCCCTACTCGTTCGTGCTGTGGGTGATCCGCGTCGTCCTGCTGGCCGCGCTGATCGTCCACGTCGTCGGCGTCTTCCAGCTCGCCAAGCGCAGCAGCGCCGCGCGCCCGAAGGGGCACCCCGGCAAGCGCATCGGCCGCTCGATCTCCTCCATGACGATGCGCATCAGCGGCCCGCTGCTGCTCGCCTTCGTGATCTTCCACATCCTGCAGTTCACGACGCTGACGATCGACGTCACGCCGCTGCGCGAGGGCGCGATCTACGAGAACCTCTACGGCGCGTTCCAGAAGTGGTACTTCGTGCTGCTCTACGTGGCCGCCGTCTCGGCGCTCATGTTCCACCTGCACCACGGCGTGTGGAGCGCGTTCCAGTCGCTCGGCGCCGACCGCCCCGCCCGCAACCGCGCGCTGCGCCTGACGTCGGCCACCGTGGCCGTCGTCGTGGCCGTCGGCTTCGTCCTCATCCCGATCTTCATGTGGACCGGGGTGCTCGCCGAGCCGATCACGACCCACGCCCAGACGGCCCTGGAGGTCGCCCGATGATCCTCGACGCCCGCATCCCCGCCGGTCCCATCGAGGACAAGTGGACGACCTGGCTCGACGCCCACAAGCTCGTCGGCCCGCGCAACCGCCCCAAGCACACGGTCATCGTCGTCGGGACGGGCCTCGCCGGCGCCTCGTGCGCGGCCACGCTGAGCGCGCAGGGCTTCAAGGTCAAGAGCTTCTGCTTCCAGGACAGCCCCCGCCGCGCGCACTCCATCGCGGCCCAGGGCGGCATCAACGCGGCGAAGGACTACGCCCACGAGGGCGACTCGATCCGCCGCCTGTTCGTCGACACGATCAAGGGCGGCGACTTCCGCTCGCGCGAGGCGAACGTCTACCGCCTGGCCGAGCTGTCGGCCAACATCATCGACCAGGCCGTCGCCCAGGGCGTGCCGTTCGCCCGCGAGTACGGCGGCCAGCTGGCCACCCGCTCGTTCGGCGGCGTGCTCGTGCAGCGCACGTTCTACGCGCGCGGCCAGACCGGCCAGCAGCTGCTGCTCGGCGCCTACAGCGCGCTGCAGCATCAGGTCAACGCCGGCGGCGTGACGGTCTACAACCGCCACGAGATGCTGGACGTCGTGCTGGTGGACGGCGAGGCCCGCGGCATCATCGCCCGCAACCTCGTCACCGGCGAGATCGAGCGCCACGTCGCGGACGTCGTCGTCCTCGCGTCGGGCGGCTACTCCAACGTCTTCTACCTGTCGACGAACGCGATGAACTCCAACGTCACGGCCGCCTGGAAGGCGACGCGGCGCGGGGCGCTCTTCGCGAACCCCTGCTTCACGCAGATCCACCCGACCTGCATCCCGCAGAGCGGCGAGTACCAGTCGAAGCTGACGCTCATGTCGGAGTCGCTGCGCAACGACGGTCGCGTGTGGGTGCCCCGCAAGCCGGGCGACGACCGGCTCGCCGCCGACATCCCCGAGGAGGAGCGGTACTACTTCCTCGAGGAGCGCTACCCCGCGTTCGGCAACCTGGTCCCGCGCGACATCGCCTCGCGCGCCGCGAAGATCGTCTGCGACGACGGCCTCGGCGTCGGCGGCACCGGCCGCGGCGTGTACCTGGACTTCCGCGACGCGATCGAGGAGCAGGGCCACGACGCGATCCAGCGCAAGTACCAGAACCTCTTCGAGATGTACCAGCGCATCACCGGCGACGACCCGTACGTCACGCCGATGATGATCTACCCGGCCCCGCACTACACGATGGGCGGGCTCTGGGTCGACTACGAGCTGCAGACGACGATCCCGAACCTGTTCGCGATCGGCGAGGCCAACTTCTCCGACCACGGCGCCAACCGCCTGGGCGCCTCCGCGCTCATGCAGGCGCTGGCCGACGGGTACTTCGTCGCGCCGCACACCGTCATGCACAAGATCGCGACGAACCCCAATCCGGGGATCGACACCACGCACGAGGCGTTCGACGCGGCCGAGGCGGACGTCCGCGGCCAGATCGACCGGCTCATGGCGGTGCAGGGCACGAAGGCGCCGCAGGCCATCCACCGCGAGATGGGCCAGATCATGCTCGACAAGTGCGGCATGCTCCGCACGCGCGAGAGCCTGACGGAGGCGATCGACCAGATCCGCGACATCCGGAAGTCCTTCTGGGAGGACGTCCGCGTCGACGGCAAGACGGACGAGCTCAACCCGAGCCTGGAGTACGCGGGCCGCCTGGTCGACTTCATCGACCTCGCCGAGGTCATGTGCGAGGACGCGCTGCGGCGCGAGGAGTCGTGCGGCGGCCACTTCCGCGGCGAGCACGAGACCGAGGACGGCGAGGCGCTCCGCGACGACGAGAACTTCGCCGTCGCGACCGCCTGGGCGTTCGACGAGCGCGCCGGCGACGACGGCCGCTTCACCCCCCACGACGAGCAGCTGGCCTTCGAAGAGATCGCCCTGGCGACGAGGAGCTACAAGTGAACTTCCAGCTCGAGATCTGGCGACAGGACGTCCGGGAGGATCCCGGGCACTTCGAGACGCACCACGTCGAGGGCATCGACCCCGACGCGTCGTTCCTGGAGATGCTGGACGTCCTCAACGAGCGCCTCATCGCGAAGGGCGCCCGGACCGTCGCCTTCGACAGCGACTGCCGCGAGGGCATCTGCGGCACCTGCGCGCTGACGATCAACGGCATGCCGCACGGGCCCAACCAGGTCACGACGTGCCAGACGTACATGCGCGACTTCGAGGACGGGTCGACGATCTACGTCGAGCCGTTCCGCGCCAACCCGTTCCCGGTCGTGCGCGACCTGGCCGTCGACCGCTCCGCCTTCGACCGGATCATCCAGGCCGGCGGCTACGTCTCGGTGACGACGGGCCCGCAGCCCGAGCCGAACGCGGCCCCGGTCACGCCGGAGACGCAGCAGCGGGCGATGGACGCGTCGATCTGCATCGGCTGCGGCGCCTGCGTGGCGGCCTGCCCGAACGGCGCGGCGATGCTGTTCACCGGCGCCAAGCTGACGCACCTGAACATCCTGCCGCAGGGCCAGCCCGAGCGCGCGGAGCGCACGCGCAACATGGTCCACCAGATGGACGAGGAGGGCTTCGGCGGCTGCACGAACTACGGCGAGTGCTCCCGCGTCTGCCCGCAGGACATCTCGATCGACGTCATCGGGATGCTCTACCGCGAGTACCGCTCGGCCGTGCGCCAGAAGCCGAACCCGCACGCGCCGAAGATGGTGGCGCAGTAGCCGCGAGCCCCGGCCCCGCTCCGGCGGGGCGCCCGCTGCCCGACGGCCCGTCGCTCCCGCGGCGGGCCGTCGTCGTTCCGGGGCGACCGCTCAGGCGCGGACGTCGGCGCCGGGCAGCGCCCGCGCGAGCGCGTCGCGCACCTGGGCGAAGGTCACCAGGCCGCGCATGACGCCGTCGGCGTCGACCACCGGCACGGCCCCCAGGCGACGCAGGTCGTCGCTCGCCAGCAGGTCCTCGAGCGCCAGCGTCGGGTCGACCTGCGGCCGCTCGCGCTCGAGCAGCTCGCGCGCCTCGACGCCCGGCCGTCCGGCGGCGAGCTCGTCGCGCACCCGGTCGCGGGTGACGATCCCCAGGTACCGGCCGTCCGGGTCGAGCATCGCCGCCCACGCCACGCGGAACGGCGCGAAGGTCTCGTGCTCGGCGTCCAGGACGGTCACGTCGGCGGGCAGCCACGGCGGACCGGCGTCCATGATGTCCCCGGCTGCGACCTCGTGCAGCTGCTCCGAGATCTCGCTGGTGACGACGGCCGCCCGGGCCGCGCCCGCGACGAACCACGCCAGCAGCAGGTACCAGATGCCGCCGAACGAGTCGCCCTCCATCAGCAGGTACACGCCGTAGGCCCCGAGCAGCACGGCGAAGCCGCGGCCCAGGAACCCCGCCACCACGGTGGCGCGGCGGCGGTCGCCGGTCAGCTTCCACGCGATCGAGCGGGCGATGCGGCCGCCGTCGAGGGGGAAGGCCGGGACCATGTTGAAGACGAACAGCACGCCGTTGACGAGCGTCAGCCAGCCGACGAGCGACAGGGCGGCGGTCGTCTCGGTGCCGGACACGCGGATCGCGTCCTCCAGCTCGTCGGCGGTCCCGAGGAGCAGGCCCGCCCCGACGCCCAGCGCGCAGATCAGGAGCGTCACGGCCGGGCCCGCGAAGGCGACGACGAACTCCTCCTTCGGCGTGCGCGAGTCGCGGCTGAGCCGCGCGACGCCGCCGAGCAGCCACAGGTCGATGCCCTCCGTCCGGATCCCGAACCGCCGGCCGGCCAGGGCGTGGCCGAGCTCGTGCGCAATCAGCGAGACGAAGAAGAGGACCGCCGCGACGACGGCGAGGCCGTAGGCGCCCGCGGGGGACAGGTCGGGCAGGGCGACCTCGAAGCGGTCGCCGAGCAGGACGATCATCAGGAGCAGCGCGAGGAACCAGCTGGGGTTCGCGCCGATCCGGATGCCGAAGACCTCGGCGAGCTTCACGGAGCGCGTGGCGGTGGGCATGCGCGCCCATCGTCGCAGGTCCGCCGGGTCCTGGGCCCGGGATGCGGGGCGTACGGCGGCCCGTCGCGCCGCGACCGCCCGCGCGCGCGGGGCGCGGACGGCCGTCGCCGCACGCCGTGCGGGCGGCCCGGGGGATAGCATCGCCCGCACGACCGGCCCGGAGCCGCGCCCCGCGCGCGGCGGACCGCACCGGACGCTCCGCATCCCACCGCAGGAGGACCAATGACCCAGTCGCCCGTCAACGTCACCGTCACCGGGGCCGCCGGTCAGATCGGCTACGCGCTGCTGTTCCGCATCGCCAGCGGGCAGCTGCTCGGGCCCGACGTGCCCGTCAAGCTGCGCCTGCTCGAGATCCCGCCGGCGCTCAAGGCCGCCGAGGGCACCGCGATGGAGCTCGACGACTGCGCCTTCCCGCTCCTGAAGGGCATCGACATCACCGACGACGCCACGCGCGCGTTCGACGGCGTGAACGTCGCCCTGCTCGTCGGGGCGCGGCCGCGCACGAAGGGCATGGAGCGCGGCGACCTGCTCGAGGCCAACGGCGGGATCTTCAAGCCGCAGGGCGAGGCCATCAACGCCGGCGCCGCCGACGACGTGCGCGTGCTGGTGGTCGGCAACCCCGCCAACACCAACGCCCTGATCGCCCAGGCCCACGCCCCCGACGTCCCCGCGGAGCGGTTCACCGCGATGACCCGCCTGGACCACAACCGCGCCATCTCGCAGCTGGCGAACAAGCTGCGCGTGCCGGTGAGCGACATCAAGAAGCTCACGATCTGGGGCAACCACTCGGCCACGCAGTACCCGGACATCTTCCACGCCGAGGTGGGCGGCAAGAACGCCGCCGAGCTCGTGGACGACCAGGCGTGGCTGCAGGACGACTTCATCCCCACCGTCGCCAAGCGCGGCGCCGCCATCATCGAGGCGCGCGGGGCGTCCTCCGCGGCGTCGGCGGCCAACGCCGCGATCGACCACATCCACACGTGGGTCAACGGCACGCCCGAGGGGGACTGGACGTCGATGGGCATCCCGTCCGACGGCTCCTACGGGGTGCCGGAGGGGATCATCTCCTCGTTCCCGGTGGTGTGCAAGGACGGGAAGTACGAGATCGTCCAGGGCCTCGAGATCGACGCCTTCTCGCGCGAGCGCATCGACGCCTCGGTGCAGGAGCTGACCGAGGAGCGCGACGCGGTGAAGGGCCTGGGCCTGATCTAGCGGCCTGCGGTCCCCGCTCCGGCGGGGACCGGCCCCGGAACGCGGAAGGCCCGGCGGACGCCGGGCCTTCGTCGTCCCGGCGCCGCGCGCGGCGGGCCGGGGAGGGCGCCCGCCGCAGAGCGGGAGCCGGGGGATGCGGGGCTAGGCGGCGTCCTTCGCGTACCAGACGCGGTCGCGCTTCTCGACGAGCCCCTGCTCCTCCAGGCCGGGGAGGATGCGGTACGCGTAGTTGGGGTGCACGCCGATGCGGCGGGCCACCTCGGCGGCGCCGAGGCCCGGCTCCTTGCGCAGCAGCTCGAGCGCCTGGCGCGAGCGCTCGCCCGACCCGCGCGGACGGCCGGCGCCGCGGCCGGTGCCGCTCGAGCGCGTGCTGGACGAGCTGTGGTCGACGCCGTCGAGCGCGTCCAGGGCGCGGCGCAGGCGGTCGTGCTCGGCGATGAGCGGGGCGAGCTCGTCCAGGCGGGCCTGGATCTCGTCGCGCTTCTCGGAGAGGAAGTCCGACATGGGTGAAACCTCGGTTGGAGGGAAGGGGGGCGACGCCGGCCGGGGTTGGGGGCGGCCTGGTCCGACCCCACGGAAATGCGTCGCGGGCGATCCTACCGCATACCCCGTGATGTGGTAGGAATCCTGCTCTACACCGTCGACCGTGGGGCGTGAACGGTGTTGCGTCCGGCCGTGACCGGACGTGGGGGATCAGGCGCTCGCGCGCGCCGCGAGCAGGTCGCGCAGCCGCTCGAGGGACTGGGTGGCTTCGCGCTCCGGCGTCCCACCCATCAACGCCCGCGACGCCACCTTCCCCAACAGGCCCATCGGCGCCGCGAAGTCGTTGACGTAGTCGAAGCGGGTGCGGGTGCCGTCCGCCACGGGGACGAGGTGGTACTCGATCAGGGCGGACGCGCCGGCCGGCCCCTTGCCCCGCCAGATCGCGGTGCGCGGCGGGTCGAGCGACTCGAGCACCCACGACACGTTCACCGGCGCGCCGCGGATGGCGTACCGCTGGGCCATCGTGAAGCCCACACGCGGCGGGCCGTCGTCCGCGGCCGTCAGCTCGCGCTGGATCGTCACCCATCGCTCCATCAGGTGGGGGTCCATGATCACGTCCCACACCTCGCCCGGGGGCGCGGGGAGGTCGATGCTGACCCGCACGGCGCTCATGCGCCCACCCTATCCCGCCACGCCGGGGGCGCCGCTCACCGGGCCCGCAGGGGCTCCTGCTCCTCCCAGCGGCGCAGGGCGTGCTCGACCGCCCGGTCGAAGGCGTGGGGGCGCACGCCCAGCACGGCGGTCCAGGCGGCGTCGCGGGCCAGCAGGTCGCCGGTCAGGCCGCCCATGAGCGGCAGGATCAGGTCGGCGTCCTCGCCCGCCAGCACGGCGGCGACGCGGCCGAAGATGGGCGTGCTGTTCAGGGGGACCGGGATCGTCGGCCGGGGGAGCATCAGCAGGTCGCGGATGCGCTCGAGGATCTCCCCGTAGCTCAGGACGTCCGGCCCCGCGACGTCGAGCGACCGACGCACGCCGTCGAGCGCCGGCGCGGTCGCGGCCGCCCGCAGGGCCGCCACCAGGTCGCGCTCGTCGACGGGCTGCGTGCGGAAGTGCCGCCACGGCGGGAGCGCCAGGACGGGCAGGCGCTCGACGAGCCGGACGAGGAAGCGGAACGACCGCGAGCCCGTCCCGACGGCGATCGACGCCCGCAGGCCGACGGCCTCGGGCGCCGCGTCGAGGAGCGTCCGCTCGACCGCGAGCCGGCTGCGCAGATGCGGGGACAGCTCGCGGGTCTCGTCGACCATCACGCCCAGGTAGACGAGGCGCCGCACCCGCGCGGCGCGCGCGGCGTCGGCGAAGCGCTCCGCGGCGCGGGCCTCGCGCTCCGCGAACGAGCTGCCGTCCGGCGCGTGCTCCATCGAGTGCACGAGGTAGTAGGCCACGTCGACGCCGTCGAGCGCGGCGGCCAGCCCCTCCCCGGTCGTCACGTCCCCGCGCACCGTCGGGACGTCGTGCCGCACGCGCGCGGGGTCGCGGGCGAACGCCCGCACCTCGTGGCCGTCGCGCAGGAGCGGCGGGATCAGGGCGGACCCCGCGAAGCCGGAGGCGCCGGTGACGAGGATGCGCATCCCGCCCATCATCGCGCACCCCCGCCGGCCTCTCCGGCGCCCCGGCCCGCGCGCGTCCGCGGGTCGCGCGCCGGGCCCGCGGATACCACGGCCGGGGGCCTCCGCGGCGGCGCGTCGGACGATCGGACGAGCCCGCTCGGCCGCCCGTCCACGGCCCGTGGAAGATCTGCGCCATTTGCGGCGTTCCGGCGACGGGTCGTGAACGAAAAGTGACCAACTAGCGGGAACAAGGCTCGCGGCGCCCCGGTCCGTGTGGTTCTATGCCCCTCGTGCCGCGGGTCGCCCCGCCGGCGCCACCAGACTCCTCGGCCGCCCGTCGCCGACGCCCCTCGGCGTCCGTCGGTCGCCGCATCCCGTCGTGTCCGCAGATCCCGGTCGTCCCGGGGTCCGGATCCCCCTGCTCGCCTTCAGAGATCGCTGCCCGGAACCCTTCGTGAACCTCGCGCCAGACGCCCGCACCCGACCCCGCTCCGCTGCCGCGGCCGCCGCCCCCTCGTGCGACGGCTGCTTCTTCCGCCGCCACACCCTGTGCGCGCTGGACCGGAGCGAGCCGTGCGCGACGTACCGGCCCGACCGCGAGGGGCTGCGTCCGCCGCGGCAGATGGCCTTCGCCTTCCGCCCCGAGCGGGCGACGGGGACGCCGTTCGCGTTCCCCGACGCCTACGAGCAGCACCGCCGCTACCGCGCGTAGGGCGGCGCTGCCGGGCGGCCGCCGCCGGCGGCCGCTCCGTGCCGCCCGTCACGGCCGGCGGGGCGGTAGCCTCCCGCGCGGCCGCTTTGCGACCGTCGGTCGGACGGCCGTACGCAGCCTCGTATTCGGCTGGCCAGCCAGCTAAGATCCGCGCTCCCGCGCCGGCCCCGCCGGCGGGTGCGTCCGTCCCGGGCGCACCGGGACGGTCCTCCCGGCCGGCCCCCGCGGGCAGCACCGAGCACAGGAGTTCACCATGGGCAGCACCGAAGCGTTCGTCTTCGACGCCATCCGCACCCCGCGCGGCAAGGGCAAGAGCAACGGGTCCCTGCACGGCACGAAGCCCGTCGACCTGGTCGTCGGCCTCATGCACGAGACCCTGGGGCGTCATCCCCAGCTCGATCCGAACACCATCGACGACGTCGTGCTCGGCTGCGTGTCGCCCGTGGGCGACCAGGGCGCCGACATCGCGAAGACGGCGGCGATCAAGGCCGGCCTGCCGGACACCGTCGCGGGCGTCCAGCTCAACCGCTTCTGCGCCTCCGGCCTGGAGGCCGTGAACATCGCCGCGCAGAAGGTCGCCTCGGGCTGGGAGGACCTCGTCCTCGCCGGCGGCGTCGAGTCGATGTCGCGCGTGCCGATGGGCTCCGACGGCGGCGCGTGGGCGATGGACCCCGAGACGAACTACCACACGTCGTTCGTCCCGCAGGGCATCGGCGCCGACCTCATCGCCACCGTCGAGGGCTTCACCCGCGACGAGGTCGACGCGTTCGCCGCCCGCTCCCAGGAGCGCGCCGCCAACGCCGAGGACAACGGGTACTTCAAGAACTCCGTCGTCCCCGTCAAGGACCTCAACGACCAGGTCGTCCTGGACCGTGACGAGTTCATCCGCCGCGGCACGACCGTCGAGACGCTGGCCAAGCTCAAGCCGTCCTTCGCGATGATGGGCGAGATGGGCGGCTTCGACGCCGTCGCGCTCCAGAAGTACCACTGGATCGAGAAGATCGACCACGTCCACCACCCCGGCAACTCGTCGGGCATCGTGGACGGCGCGTCGCTGCTGGCCATCGGCAACGCGAAGACCGGCGAGGCCGCCGGCATGCGCCCGCGCGCCCGCATCCTCGCCACCGCCGTCTCGGGCGCCGACCCGACCATCATGCTCACGGCCCCCGGCCCGGCGTCGAAGAAGGCCCTGGCGAAGGCCGGCCTGAAGGCGTCCGACCTGGACCTCGTCGAGATCAACGAGGCGTTCGCGGCCGTCGCCCTGCGCCTGATCAAGGACCTCGACATCGACCCCGAGATCACGAACGTCAACGGCGGCGCCATCGCCATGGGGCACCCGCTCGGCGCGACCGGCGGCATGATCCTCGGCTCGCTGATCGACGAGCTCGAGCGCCGGGACAAGCGCTACGGCCTCGCGACGCTGTGCGTCGGCGGCGGCATGGGCATCGCCACCGTCGTCGAGCGCGTCTGACCCCGTCCGTCCCTTCGAGAGAGACCACACGATGAGCGAGAGCACCACCATCCGCTGGGAGCAGGACGCGGACGGGATCGTCACCCTGATCCTGGACGACCCCAACCAGTCCGCCAACACCATGAACGCCGCCTACACGGCGTCCATGACGGCGACCGTCGACCGCCTCGAGGCCGAGAAGGAGTCCATCACGGGCGTCATCCTCACCTCGGCGAAGAAGACGTTCTTCGCCGGCGGCGACCTGAACGACCTCAAGCAGGCGAAGAAGGAGAACGCCGACGAGGTCTCGCGCCACCTGCGCCAGGTCAAGGGCGACCTGCGCCGCCTGGAGCAGCTCGGCAAGCCGGTCGTCGCGGCGATCAACGGCGCGGCCCTCGGCGGCGGCCTCGAGATCGCCCTGGCGACGCACCACCGGGTCGTCGTGAACGACCCGCGCATCCAGCTCGGGCTGCCCGAGGTGGGCCTGGGCCTGCTGCCGGGCGGCGGCGGCGTCACCCGCACCGTGCGCCTGCTCGGCATCGCCGACGCGCTGCTCAAGGTCCTGCTCCAGGGCCAGCGCATGCGCCCGGAGAAGGCGCTCGAGGTCGGCGTGATCTCCGAGCTCGTCGACAGCGCCGACGACCTGATCCCCGCCGCGAAGCGCTTCATCCAGGCCAACCCCGAGGCCGTGCAGCCGTGGGACGTCAAGGGCTACAAGATCCCGGGCGGCACCCCGAGCAACCCGAAGCTCGCCGCGAACCTGCCGGCGTTCCCCGCCAACCTGCGCAAGCAGCTCAAGGGCGCCAACATGCCCGCCCCCGTGGCGATCATGTCGGCCGCCGTCGAGGGCGCCCAGGTCGACTTCGACACGGCCATCGAGATCGAGGGCCGGTACTTCCTGAGCCTCGTGACGGGCCAGGTCGCGAAGAACATGATCCAGGCGTTCTTCTTCGACCTGCAGGCCGTGAACGGCAGCCGCGGGCGCGACAAGGACCGCGAGCCGTGGAAGGCGAGCAAGGTCGTCGTGCTCGGCGCCGGCATGATGGGCGCCGCCATCGCCTACGTGTGCGCGAAGGCCGGCATCGAGGTCGTCCTGAAGGACGTCTCGCAGGCCGCCGCCGACAAGGGCAAGGGCTACTCGCAGAAGCTCGTCGAGAAGGCCGTCGCCAAGGGCCGCTCCACGCAGGAGCAGGCCGAGGCGCTGCTGGGCCGCATCACCGCGACCGACGACCCGGCGGCCGCCGCCGGCGCCGACCTCGTCATCGAGGCCGTGTTCGAGGACCCGAAGGTCAAGGCGCAGGTCTTCGCCGAGATCGAGCCGCACCTGGCCCCCGACGCGCTGCTGGGCTCGAACACCTCGACGCTGCCGATCACCGGCCTCGCCGAGGGCGTCTCCCGCCCCGCGGACTTCATCGGCCTGCACTTCTTCTCGCCGGTGGACAAGATGCCGCTGCTCGAGATCATCAAGGGCGAGAAGACGACGGACGACACGCTCTCGCGCGCGCTCGACCTGGCCAAGCAGATCAAGAAGACGCCGATCGTCGTCAACGACTCGCGCGGGTTCTTCACCAGCCGCGTCATCGGCACGTTCACGAACGAGGGCATCGCGATGCTCGCCGAGGGCGTCCCGGCGGCCTCGATCGAGCAGGCGTCGGCGCAGGCCGGCTACCCCGCACCGGTCCTGCAGCTCACGGACGAGCTGACCATGACGCTGATGCAGAAGATCCGCAACGCGTCGAAGGCGGCCGTCGAGGCCGAGGGCGGCACGTTCCCGGACGCGCCGGCGTTCACGGTCATCGACCGCATGGTCGACGAGCTGAAGCGCCCGTCCCGCGCCGCCGGCGCCGGCTTCTACGAGTACGACGAGTCCGGCAAGCGGACCGGCCTGTGGCCGGGCCTGAAGGACGCGTTCGGCGGCGACAACACCAGCATCCCGTTCGAGGACCTGAAGGAGCGCATGCTCTTCGTCGAGGCCATCGAGACGGTGAAGTGCCTGGACGAGGGCGTCCTCGAGACGGTCTCGGACGCCAACATCGGCTCGATCATGGGCATCGGCTTCCCGGCCTGGACGGGCGGCGTGCTGCAGTACATCAACGGCTACCAGGGCGGCGGCCCCGACAAGCCGGCGGACGAGACGACCGGTCCCGCCGGCTTCGTCGCCCGCGCCCGCGAGCTGGCCGAGAAGTACGGCGAGCGGTTCACGCCCCCGGCGTCGCTCGTCGAGCTCGCCGAGCGCGGCGGCACCTACACCGACGACGCGGTCCTGGCGAAGGCCTGATCCACCGCCCCGGCACGCCCAGGCGTGCCGGGCCATGTGCCGCCGCGGACGACGCGGCGGACCGCCACGGGGCGCCCAGCGGGCGCCCCGTCGTCGTCCGGGGGCGACCGCGCCAACGGCCGCCCCGGCCCACCCCAGGGTGCTCCCCGTAGCGGCGCGCGGACGGCCCGCCGTAGGGTCGCCCGGTGCTGCCACCGACGCGTCCCGCGCCCGCTCCCGCCCGTCCATCCGCCGGGCCACCACGCGTCCGCCGCCGGGCCGCGCGCGTGCTGGCGCTCGCCGCCGCCGTCTCGCTCCTCGCCACCGGGAGCGCGACCGCCGGCGGGGACCGCTGGTCGGCGGGCGCCGCGATGTCGCTGGCCCGCGAGGCGGCGATCGTCGAGCCGCTCGGGGGCGGCGACGTGCTCGTCGCGGGCGGCGTCGTCGAGGACGGAAGCAGCCCCGTGGGAAGCGGCCTCACGACGTCGGTCGAGCGCTACGACGCCGCGGCGGACGAGTGGGTCGCCACGTCGCCGCTGCCGGGCCCGCGGCTGGGGGCGGCGTCCGCGCCGCTCCCGGGCGGGCGCGTGCTCGTCGTCGGCGGGCACGAGGACGGCGTCACGGCCCTCGGCACCCTGGTCTTCTCGGCCAGCAGCGGCGAGTGGACCCCGGCGGGCGACGTGCTCGACGCGGCCGATTACGGCAACGCCGCGGCGCTGCCGGACGGCCGCGTCCTCGTCGCGGCGGGGATCCACCAGGGCACCGCGGAGTACTACCCCCGCGGCACGCACGTGTACGACCCCGTCGACGGCGCCCGGGGCTCGTGGACGTCCGCCGGCGACCTGGCGACGGGGCGCCGCCGGGCCACGATGACCGTCCTGCCCGACGGCTCGGCGCTGCTCGTCGGCGGGTACGACAGCCACCAGCTCCTCGCCAGCGCCGAGCGCTGGGATCCCCGGAGCGCCGCGTGGCGGCCCGCGGGCGCCATGCCCACCGCCCGGTGGGGTGCGTCGGCCGTGGCCCTGCGCGACGGGCGTGTCCTCGTCGTGGGGGGCCGTGCCGCCGACGGACCCTCCGCTGCCGCCGAGATCTACGACCCGGCGGACTCGTTCTGGTACCGGACGAGCGACCTGACGGTGCCCCGCGCGAACGCGGGGATCGCGCTGCTCGCCGACGGCCGCGTGCTCGTGACGGGCGGCTCGGACGGGACGGCGGGGACGAGCACCAGCGAGATCTACGACCCCGAGCGCGGCACGTGGACGACCGCCGGACCGCTGGCGTCGGGGCGCCGCTGGCTGCGGCTCCTCCCGGGACCGGACGCGCAGGTCCGCGCCGTCGGCATGGACGCGTCCACCGAGCTCTTCGTGCCCGCGACCACGCGGACGGCCGTGCGGCAGGAGCTCGGCGACCAGACCGTCGGACGTCGGAGCGCCACGGTCCACGTCCCGGTCCGCAACACCGGCGCGGTCCCGCTGCGCGTCGACGGCGCCACGGTCGTGGGGGCGGACGCCGACGACTTCTCGCTCGTCGACGACGACTGCCGCGGACGGGCGGTGCCCGCCGGGGCGACGTGCACCGTCGCCGTGCGGTTCCGCCCGACCGCGCTGGGCGAGCGGACCGCGGCGATCGCGCTCGACGACAACACCGACGCGGACGCCATCGCGCTCTCGGGGACCGGCCTGCCGGCGCCCGGCGACGGCGCTCCGGGGTCGCCGGGTCCCGCGGGTCCCGCGGGGCCGGCCGGATCGGACGGGGCGGACGGCCGTCCGGGCGCGGTCGGGATGCGCGGGCCGGCCGGCGATCCGGGGATCCCGGGACCGGCCGGATCGCCCGGTCCGGTCGGTGCGCCCGGCCCCGCGGGAGCCACCGGCCCGCGCGGCCCGGCGGGCCCCGTCGGCCTGCGGGGGCCCCGCGGCGCTTCGGGCGTCTACCGCTGCCGCCCGCGGCGCGGCGCCGGCCGCTACCCCGTGGCGTGCTTCGTCACGGTCCCGGCCGACCGGAAGGCGCGCCGCGTCCGCGTCGTCGTGACCCGGGACGGACGGGCGCTCGCCCGGGTCGCGCGGACGATCCGCGGCGGCGCGCGGCGGGTGCCCTTGCCGGCGGGCGCGACGGCGCGTCCGGGCGCCTACCGCGTGCGCGTGACGATCGACCGCGGGCGGCACGCCCGGACGACCATGGAGGGGCGCTTCACGATCCGGGCGCGCTGAGGGCGGGGTCGGCGTCGCCCAGCGCGGCCGCGAGCTCGTGGCGCGAGCCGATCCCGAGCTTGCGGTAGACGGCGGTCAGGTGCATCTCGACGGTCTTGCGGGAGAGGAACAGCTCGCCGGCGATCTCGACGTTGCTGCGCCCGCGCGCTGCGAGGGCCGCGATGCGCCGCTCGCTGGGCGTGAGCGTCGGCGCCCCCGGCGCCCCGGGCGTGCGGGCGACGCCCGTCGCGGCCAGCTCGGCCTCGAGGTCGGCGCACAGGGGAGCGGCCCCGCACGCCTCGGCGAGCGTGAGCGCCTCGCCGAGGAGGACGCGCGCGTCGACCCGTCGGCCCTGGCGCCGGAGATGGCCGCCCAGGCGCCCGGCCGCGGTGGCGAGCTCGAGATGCAGCGCGCTTTCCCGCAGCAGCTCGAGCGCGGCCCGCAGGCGCTCCTCGCGGGCCGCCGCGTCGCCGACGACGGCCGCGACGGCGAGCGCGTCGCCCCGGCCGCCCCGCGCGGCCGGCAGCAGGTCGGCCTCGGCGCGCAGGCGAGCCGCGGCCTCGTGGGCCTCGGCGTGCCGCCCGGCCGCCGCGTAGGCGAGCGCCAGCTCGCGGTCGCTCGAGACCACCGGCGACGCGCGCAGCCCGGCCCGGCGGACGGCCTCCATCTGCGCGATCCCGCCCGCGGCGTCGCCGGTCGCCAGCGCGAGCCCCGCCGCCGCGAGCGCCAGGCCGTGCCCCGCGCTGGAGCCGTCCGCCAGGTCGCGGTGGTCGTGCAGGACCGCCGCTGCGTCCTCGTGACGGCCGCGGAGGGTGAGCGCGCGCACGAGGAACGCCGCCGCCAGCGCCCGGCCCAGGCGGTTCGCCCGCGGCGTCTGCTCCACCGCGACGCGCAGGGCCGCCTCGGCGGGCAGCAGGGCCCCGCGCCGGAGCTCGAGCAGCCCGCGTGCCGCCGCGGCCGTGGCGCGGCGGGAGCGGTCGCCCCGCAGCCGGGCGATCGCCGCGTGGTGCTCCACGACGCGGTCGGCGGCGGCGAAGCGCTCGCCGGCCGCCAGCGTGAGGACCCCGAGCCCCATGAGCAGGCCCGGCATCTCCGTGGTCGCCTCGGCCGGAGCGAACGCCGACGCGGCGGTCGCCACCGCGACGTCGGGGCGTCCGCCGAGCACCTCGAAGTACGCGCGGACCGCCAACAGCTCGCGCGAGGCGTCGTCCGACACCCGCACGCCCTGCGCCGCCTGCAGCACCGACGGCACCACCCGCTCCGCCAGGCGCAGGTCGACCGCCACGAGCGCCCGCCGCGCGTGGACGCGCCGGCCGACCGCCGTCGGGAGCGCGTCGCCCGCGGCGAGGACCGCGTCGAGCAGCCCCAGCGCCTCGACCGGGCGGCCCAGCTCGATGAGCGCCGACGCGTGGTCCAGCCCGACCCGTGCGCGGCTCGCCGCGTCGGGCTGGGCGTCGGCCGCCACCGCGAACCGGTCGAGGCCGCCCTCGCCGCCCGCCTGGACGCCCGCGACCGCCAGCTCGTGCAGGATCCCCGGCCGGTCGTCGGCGGTCGGCGGCTCGTCGAGCGCGCGGAGCAGCAGCGCCTCGGCGGCGCTGGCCTCGCCGGCGGCCAGCGCGCGAGCGGCGCCGGCCCGCAGCGCGGTGACGACGTCGGCACGCCCGGCGGGGACCGTGCGCAGCCGGTGGGCGGCGACCACGTCGGCGGGGGCCCCGCGGCGCGCCAACGCCTCGGCGGCGGCCCCGTGTGCCGCGGCGCGGGCGGCCGCCGGGACGGCGTCGAGGACGGCGCGCTCCACGAGCGGATGCACGAATCGCGGTCCGGGATCGACGGCCACCAGCCCGGACGCGGCGAGCGCGGCGACGGCCGCGTCGAGCGGCGCGGCGGCCGGGCCGGCGACGGCGCGGAGCACGCCCGGTGCCGGGCAGGGCCCGAGCACGGCGAGCGCGAGCGCGACCGCTCGGGCGCCCGCCGTCAGGCGGCGCAGCTCGCGGCCGACGAAGCGCGCCACGTCCGGCACCGCGATCGTGTCCGGGTCGGGCCGGCCCCCGCGGGCGAGCTCGGCGAGGAGCAGCCCGAGGAGCAGGGGGTTCCCGGCCGTGGCGTGGTGGCAGCGGCGCGCGAGCTCGTCGGGGACGGGGCCCGGGAGCGCGGCCCGCACGACCTGCGCCACGTCTGCTTCGTCGAGGCCGCCGACCGTCAGCCGCCGGACCGGTCGCGCGGCCTGCAGCAGGTCTGCGAGCGCGTCGCCCGCGGGGTCGTCGGCGGCGTGCGGCCGTGCGGTGAGCACGAGGGCGATCGCGTGCCGACCGGTGGCCTCGGCGAGCGGTGCGAGCGTCCGGAGCGACGCGTCGTCCGCCCAATGCGCGTCGTCGACGGCCACCACGGTCGGGGGCCGGTCGGCCAGATCCGCCGGCGGGCCGGCCAGGAGCGCCGGGGTGCCGGCGCCCGCGGACGCCAGCGGCCAGCCGAGCGCGGGCGCGATCCGGCCGGCGAGGGACAGCGCGCCGTCCCGCTCGTGGGCGGTCGCGCGCGTCACCCGCAGGCCGCGGGCCTCGGCGTCGGCGCAGAGCGCGTCGAGCAGCCGGGTCTTGCCCACGCCCGCCGGGCCCTCGAGCACGAGGCAGCCGCCGCGGCCGGCCGCGAGCGCGTCGAGCAGCTCGCCGCCCGCGGCCCGCTCGGGGAGCCGCCCGACGATGGCTGAGGCGCGCGCCCACACGCCGCCAGTATGACCGGGCGTCGGCCGCGAGCCGCGCAGCGCGCCGCACCGCCGGCGCGCGGACGGTGCCCGCGCGCCACGCGCGGTGCGCGCCGCCACGCCCGGCCCTAGACTGTGCCGATCGTGGGGAGGGGGGCCATGTGCGGGTGAGGATCCTGGGCAAGTCGCCGGCGTGGCAGGACGTCGACGGCGCCTGCAGCGGCTACCTCGTCGAGGAGGGCGACTTCCGCCTGCTCGTGGACTGCGGCAACGGCGTCTTCGGCAAGCTGCGCAAGCACCTGGACTACGCCGACCTCGACGCCTGCGTCATCTCGCACTGCCACGCGGACCACACGCTCGACCTGGTCCCGTTCAGCTACGCGCTCGTCTTCGCGCCCCGCCAGCAGCCCGTCCCGGTGCCGCCGTGGCCGGGCACCGACACGCCCGCCCGGCCCCAGCTGCACCTGCCACCCGGCGGCGAGAAGGTCATGCGCACGGTCATGACCGCGTGGGGGATGCCCGACCTGACGGAGCGCGCCTTCGCGTCGAGCGAGTACGACCCCGACGCCACCCTGACCCTCGGACCGCTCGAGCTGCGCTTTCGGGCGGTCCCGCACTTCGTGCCCGCCTACGCGATCGAGATCCGCTCGACCGTCACCGGGGGCCGCTTCGTCTACGGCTCGGACTGCGCGCCGAACGACGACCTCGTCGACTTCGCCCGCGGCGCCGACCTGTTCTTCGCCGAGGCCACGCTGCCGCGGCCGGAGCGCGCGGGCCCGCGCGGACACCTGACGGCCGCCGAGGCCGCCGACCACGCCCGCCGCGCCGGCGTCGGCCGCGCCGTCCTCGTCCACATCTCGGACGAGGAGGACCGCGAGGTCGCGCTGCAGCACGCCGTCGAGGCGGCGGGGGACGTCCCCGTCCAGCTCGGCGCGGCCGAGGACGTCTTCGAGCTGTGAGCGTCGGGCGCCGCGCGGCGCCCCCTCCCGACCCGCGCGAACGTCCTCCCGCCGTGTCCTCCCGGCACGCGCGGGGTAGATTCGAGCCATGCGTGCACGCGAGGGCGACCTGTTCGCCAACTTCGAGCGGATGCGCCGCGAGATGGACGAGCTGTTCGGCGGCGTGCTCGACCGCGGCCTGGGCGGCCGCCTGCGGCGCTCCGGCTTCGAGCCGGCCGTCGACGTCTTCTACGAGACGCCGGAGGGCGCGGACGGCGCGTGCGCCGTCGTGCACGCCGACCTGGCCGGGGTCGACGTGCGCCGCGTGGGGCTGGAGATCCGCGGCCGCGAGCTCGTGATCGCGGGCGACCGGCCGGCCGGCGAGTCCGAGGGCCGGACGTACCAGCAGGTCGAGATCGGGACGGGGCCGTTCCGGCGCGTCGTCCAGCTCGGGGCCGACGTCGTCGCCGACGCGGCGCGCGCGACGTATCGCGACGGCATCCTGCGCGTCGAGCTGCCCCTGCGCGAGCCGGAGCAGGGGCGCCGCACGGTCCCCATCGACGTCGCCGCCCCCACGGACGGGGACGCCGCGTGATCGACATCGTCGCCGACGAGTCCGGCCCGCAGGACGTCGCCGTGGGCGGCACGGGCGAGCCCGCCGAGCGCGGGCCGCTGCCGGTCCTGCCGCTGCGCGACGTCGTGCCGGTGCCCGACACGATGATCCCGCTCGCGGTCGGCCAGGAGCGCTCCGTGCGCCTGGTCGAGGACGTGCTCGCGGGCGACCGACGGCTCGTCCTCGCGGCGTCGCGCGACGCCGAGGTCGAGACGCCCGGGCCCGACGGGGTGCACCGGACCGGCGTCCTCGGGCAGGTCGTGCGCATGCTGAAGGTCCCGGACGGCACGCTGCGGCTGCTCGTCCAGGGCACGCAGCGCGTGCGGATCCAGGAGTTCACGCAGGAGGAGCCCTACCTCGTCGCCCGGACGGAGGACCTGCCGGACGTCGTCGAGGGCGACGCGGCGGCCAGCCCCGAGCTGGCCGCGCTCCAGCGCAGCGTGCAGGAGACGTTCTCGCGCATCGTCGAGGCCGTCCCGTACCTGCCGGAGGAGCTGCAGCTGGCGGTCGCCAACATCGAGGATCCCGTCGCGCTCAGCCACCTCATCGCGGGATCGCTGCGGATCCCGACGGACCAGAAGCAGGAGCTGCTGGAGGAGGTCGACGTCAAGGCGCGGCTGCGCCGGCTGATGGGCATCCTGGCGCGCGAGCTCGAGGTCATCTCGATCGGCACCGAGATCCAGTCGCAGGTGCAGTCCGAGCTGGACAAGGGCCAGCGCGAGTACGTCCTGCGCCAGCAGCTCAAGGCGATCCAGGAGGAGCTGGGGGAGAGCGACCCGCTCGAGGCCGAGCTCGCCGAGCTGCGCGACCAGCTCGACGCGCTCGACCTGCCCGACACCGTCGCCGAGCAGACCGACCGCGAGCTGCACCGGCTCGAGGCGCTGCCGCAGTCCTCGGCCGAGCACGGGGTGATCCGCACCTACCTGGAGTGGATCGTCTCGCTGCCGTGGAACGACCGCACGCGGGACCAGCTCCAGCTGGCGCACGCCCGCCGCGTCCTCGACGAGGACCACCACGGCCTCGAGGACGTCAAGGACCGGATCCTCGAGTTCCTCGCGGTCCGCCAGCTCAAGCCGGACGCGCGGGGATCGATCCTGTGCCTCGTCGGGCCGCCCGGCGTGGGGAAGACGTCGCTCGGCCGCTCGATCGCGCGCGCGATGGGCCGCAAGTTCGAGCGCATCTCCGCGGGCGGCGTGCGCGACGAGGCCGAGATCCGCGGCCACCGCCGCACGTACATCGGGGCCATGCCCGGCACGATCATCCGCGCCCTGCGCGACGCCGGGTCCAGCAACCCGCTGCTGATGGTCGACGAGATCGACAAGCTCGGGTCGATGGGCCCGGGCGGCGGCCCGGAGTCGGCGCTGCTCGAGGTCCTCGACCCCGAGCAGAACGCGACGTTCCGCGACCACTACCTCGACGTGCCGTTCGACCTGTCCCGGGTCATGTTCATCACGACGGCGAACACGCTCGACACGATCCCGGGACCGCTGCGCGACCGCATGGAGGTCATCCGGCTGGCCGGCTACACCGCGCAGGAGAAGCTCGAGATCGCCAAGCGGTACCTCGTGCCGCGGCAGCTCGACCGCCACGGCCTGCGCCGCTCGGCGGTCGGCTTCGGCGCGCCGGCCCTGCGCGCGCTGATCGACGACTACACGCGCGAGGCGGGCGTGCGCAACCTGGAGCGCGAGATCGGCCGGGTGATCCGCAAGCTCGCGCGCGAGATCGTCGAGGGCGAGGAGGCCGCGGCCACGGACCCCGAGGCCGACGCCGGCGACGCGCCGGAGGAGCGGCCGCGACCCCGGCGCGTGACGATCTCGAAGGCGCGGGTCGAGGAGCTGCTGGGCCGGGGACCGTTCGCCGGCAGCTCCCAGCAGCTGCGCAAGCGCACCCGCAGCCCGGGCGTGGCGACCGGCCTGGCGTGGACGCCCGTCGGCGGCGACGTGCTGTTCGTCGAGGCGGCGGGCATGCCGCGGATGGGCGGGTCGCCGGCCGTCACGATCACCGGCCAGCTCGGCGACGTGATGAAGGAGTCGGTCGAGGCGGCGCTCACGTGGGTGCGCGGCCACCTGCACGTCGTGGCGCCCGAGGTGCCGGACGACTGGTTCGCCACCCACGACCTGCACGTGCACGTCCCGGCGGGCGCGACGCCGAAGGACGGACCGTCCGCCGGCATCACCGTCGCGACGGCGCTCGTCTCCCTCCTGTCCGGCCGCGAGGTGCGCCCCGAGGTGGCGATGACCGGCGAGATCACGCTGACCGGCGAGGTGCTGCCGATCGGCGGCCTGAAGGAGAAGGCGCTCGCCGCGCAGCGCAACGGCGTCACGACGGTCATCGCCCCGCGCGAGAACGAGCGCGACGCGGAGGACGTTCCCGAGCCGCTCCGCTCGCGGATCGCGTTCGTCTGGGTCGACCGCGTGGAGGACGTGCTCGAGGCCGCGCTCGGCGGTTTGCCCCCCGGGCGGGCGGGGTAGGCGCCGCAGTGACGATAGGGTCACAGGCGTTCGGCCTCATCACCCCGGAACGGAGGACCATGGCGTTGAAGACGCAGTCCAAGAAGCAGATGCGCAAGCAGGCCAAGTCGGCGGCGAAGCTGGCGGCGGCCACGAAGGCCTCGACCGCCGCGTCGAAGAAGGTCTCGAAGAAGGCGGCGAAGCAGATCGCCGCCCGTGAGGACGCGGTCCGCAACCTCATCAACAACGAGGACCTGCACGACGACCTGCGCGATCTGGCGGAGGCCGCGAAGAAGGCCTACGCCCGGGTGGCGGCCAACCCGCAGGCCCTGCTGCAGGACAAGAAGGTCCACAGCGAGGTCCGCGAGGCCACGAGCGCGCTGCTCGACGCCAAGTCGCAGCTCGCCGGCCCGAAGAAGAAGAAGGGCAAGCTCCGCCTCTTCCTCCTCGCCATCGTCGGCGCCGGCACGGCCGTCGCCACGGTCCCCGCGCTGCGCTCGAAGGCGCTCGACCTCGTCTTCGGCCCGGAGGAGGAGCTCGACTACTCCGTGGGCTCGACGTCCTCGACGGTGTCGCAGAACGGCAACGGCGCGGTGTCCAGCACCGCCAGCTCGCCGGTCACCGGCAGCTGATCCGGCGCGCCGCCCCGGCGGCGCGCCCCACCCGTCCGGTCCGGCGCCCACGTGGGCGCCGGACCGCGTTCGGGCCGGCCGCGGGACGCCGCTCCTCGGCTGGCTGGCCAGCCAGGTATCCTCTCCCGCGTGGCGACCGAAGGCACGAAGCGGCAGCTGGCGACCGACAAGGCGCTGCGCATCGTGGACGCGATGCGCACGAGCGTCGCGCGGCGCGGCGTGGCGGGGTCGACGTTCGACCACGTGGCGCGCGAGGCCGGCGTCTCGCGCGGCCTGCTGCACTACTACTTCGGCTCGAAGGAGCGCCTGCTCGTCGAGGTCGCCAAGCGCGACTCCGAGGTGCGCTTCGCCGCGATGGCCGCGCAGCTCGAGAAGGCCCGCACCGCCGACGAGCTCGTGGGTCAGTGGGTGCGCTCGCTGCAGGCGACGGTCAAGCACGAGCCGGAGTTCGTGACCATGCTGCTCGAGCTCTACACGCTCGCGCAGCGCACGCCCGAGATCGCGGACGAGCTCGCGTCGGTGATGCAGGGGATGACGGACGCCATCGCCGCCCGCAGCAAGCAGCTGCAGGCCGAGGGCGTCCTCGAGCTCGTGGCGGACCCCGAGACCGTCGCGGACGTCATGCTCGGGTTCGGCTACGGGATGGCGCTGCGCCTGCTCGCCGACCCCTCGCGCGACATGGACGCCGCGATCGAGGTGGCGGCGACCGCCGCGCGCGGGCTCTACCGCGACCTCTGAGCGGCGTCGGGTCGACGGGCGACGCCGAGCGCCATCGGCGCGACGGGGAGCGGCACCCACGCCGGCACCGCGCGGACGTCGCGGTGGCGCACCCGGGCGAAGCCGGCCCGCTCGATCGCGCCGACGGTGTCGCGGTGCGTGTGGCAACCGCCGAACGCGCGGGGCCAGAACGTCGCGTCGACCGCCCGCTGCAGCGCGCCGAGCGGGCCGTCCGCCGCCACGTGCTCGTAGTAGCGCAGCTCGCCGCCCGGGCGCAGCGCGGCGTGGGCCGTGCGCAGGGCGCTGTCCAGGTCCGGGACGGTGCAGAGGACGAGCGAGCAGACGACGACGTCGAACGGCCCGCGGGCGACGGGCGGCAGCGCGTCGAACGTGCCGTCCGCGACGGTGATGCGCGGACCGGCGCCGGCCGCCGCGCGCCCGGCGGCCGCCGCGGCCTGCGCGCGCAGCGACGGCTCGGGCTCGACCGCGACGACCTCGGTCACGCCGGCGCCGTAGTGCGCGAAGTTCGCCCCGGTGCCCGCCCCGACCTCGAGCACCCGCCCGCGGGCGCCGTCCAGCAGGAGTCGGCGACCGTGGGCGAGCGCCGCCGGCTCCCGCCGCATGAGCCACGACCAGACGGCGGAGAAGCGGGGGTGGTCGACGGTCGACATGTGAGAGGCGCCGAGCGGCGGTGGCGCGGCGCGGGGCGCCGCGCCGCGGGCCGGCTACTCGCCCTTCGGCGAGGTCCAGGGCTGGGCGAGGCGGCCGGCGAAGAGGGCGACGAGGTCGTCGATGGCCACGCGCGTCTGCTCCAGGCTGTCGCGGTCGCGCACGGTGACGGTGCGGTCCTCGAGCGTCTGGTGGTCGATCGTCACGCACCAGGGGGTGCCGATCTCGTCCTGGCGGCGGTAGCGCTTGCCGATCGCCCCCGACTCGTCGTACTCGGTCTGGCCGACGGCGCGCAGCAGGTCGCGGACCTCCTGCGCCAGCTCGGGCTGGCCGTCCTTCTTCACGAGCGGGAAGACGGCGACCTTGACGGGCGCCAGGCGCGGGTGCAGGCGCAGGACGGTGCGGACGTCGCCCTCGACCTCCTCCTCGTCGTACGCGTCGACGAGGAAGGCCAGCGTCGCGCGGCCGACGCCGGCGGCGGGCTCGATGACGTGCGGGACGTAGCGCTCCTTCGTCGCCTCGTCGTACACCTCGATCTTCGTCTTGGCGCCCTGGGCGTGCTGCGTCAGGTCGAAGCTGCCGCGGTCCGCCACGCCCTCCAGCTCGGACCAGCCGATGGGGAACAGGTACTCCACGTCGACGGTGCGCGAGGAGTAGTGGGAGAGCTCGTCCTGCTCGTGGTCGCGCAGGCGCAGGTGCGACTCGCGGATGCCGAGCGTGCGGTACCAGCCGAAGCGCGCGGCCTTCCAGTGCTCGTACCACTCCGTGGACTCGGCCGGCGGGTGGAAGAACTCCATCTCCATCTGCTCGAACTCGAGCGTGCGGAAGATGAAGTTGCCGGGGGTGATCTCGTTGCGGAACGACTTGCCGATCTGCGCGATGCCGAACGGCGGCTTCTTGCGCGCGATCGCCAGGACCTGCTTGAAGTCCACGAAGATGCCCTGCGCGGTCTCGGGCCGCAGGTAGACGGTCGACGCGGTGTCCTCCACCGTGCCGATCTGCGTCTTGAACATGAGGTTGAACTCGCGCGGCTCGGACAGCTCGCCGCCGCAGACGGGGCAGCGCACCTGCGCGGGGTCCTCGCCGGCCTCGACCGCGGCCTCCTGCAGGTGGTCCAGGCGGAAGCGCTTCTTGCACTTGCCCAGGCACTGCACGAGCGGGTCGGAGAAGCCGTCGAGGTGGCCCGACGACTTCCAGACCGAGGGGTGCTGGATGATCGCGGAGTCCAGGGCGACGATGTCGTCGCGGTCCTGGAGCATCGCCTTCCACCACTCGTTCTTCACGTTCTGCACGAGCAGGACGCCGTAGTGGCCGTAGTCGTACGTGTTCGCGATGCCGCCGTAGATCTCCGAGGCGGGGAACACGAATCCGCGCCGCTTGCAGAGGGCGACGATCTTGTCCATGGTCACGACGTCGGAGGCCATGCGCAGGAGGGTACGGACTCGCCGGTGGCGTCGGGGCGCAGGCGCGGCTACGTGCGAGTAGCCACCGCTCGCGCCGTGTTGCGACCGCCGGTAGGGTGCGCGCATGCGCCTCCGCCGCCAGCCCCGTCCCGCGCCGCCGCCGAAGCTGGGCCTGCAGGGCCGCTTCGAGCGCCAGGCCCTGCGCCTGCTGGGGGCCCGCGGAGGACCGAACCGCCGCGTGCACCTGCGCCGGCCGGTCGTGCTCGAGGGGCAGGTGCTGGACGCGCCGACGCAGGCGATGCTGGCGCTCCGCGACCGCCTGGGGTACCCCGCCTGGCACGAGCAGCCGGTGCCGCAGGCACGGAAGACGCTGCGGCACGAGGCGCTCGTGGCGTCCGGCCGGCCGATCCCGGTCGCGGCCGCCGAGGACCTGCGGGTCGACGGCGCCACGGGCCCCCTGCGCGCGCGGCTCTACCGGCCCGGCGGCGTCCGCAACCCGGCGCTGACGTGGCAGCCGCTCGGCGACCGGCCGCCGCTGCTGCTCTTCGTCCACGGCGGCGGCTTCGTCCTGGGCGACCTGGACTCGCACGACGCGCTGTGCCGGATGCTCTGCCGGACGGCCGGGATCCTCGTGCTGTCCGTGGAGTACCGGCTGGCCCCGGAGCACCCGTGGCCCGCGGCGCCGGACGACGCGGAGGCCGCGTGGCGCTGGACCGTCGCGCACGCCGAGGAGCTGGGCGCCGACCCGGACCGCCTGGCGGTCGGCGGCGACAGCGCGGGCGGCAACCTGGCCGCGATCGTGGCCCAGACCGCGCGGCGCGAGGGCGGGCGCGCCCCCGACCTGCAGCTGCTGCTCTATCCCAAGCTCGACTCGACGCGACGGCACCGCACGGCCGACGTCTTCGGCCACGGCTTCTACCTGGAGGACGCGTCGATGTCGTGGTGCGAGCACCACTACATCGGGGTGGCGGGGCAGCCCGGCGCGGCCGACCGGCACGACGTCCGCGTGTCGCCCGGCGTCGCCGAGGACCTGCGCGGCCTGGCGCCGGCGCTGATCGTCACCGCGGGCTTCGACCCGCTGCGCGACGAGGGCGAGGCGTACGCCGAGCGTCTGCGCGACGCCGGCGTGCCGGTGCTGGCCCGGCGGATGCCCGACCTGATCCACGGCTTCGGCAACACCTTCGGCGTGGGGCGCCGGTCGCGCGACGCCATGCTCGAGGTGGCCTCGCTGCTGCGCGGGATGCTCGAGGTCGAGCCGGCCGTGCGGGGCGGCGGCGCGGCATGAGGCGCGGCCCTTGGCACTCTCGTCCAGGGAGTGCCAAGGGGGCCTCGCCCGTCGGCCGTCGGCGGCCTATACTCGTGGGGCCATGCCCATCTACGAGTACCGCCGGCCCGACGGGTCCACCTTCGAAGTCCTGCAGAAGTTCTCCGACGAGGCACTGACGCAGGATCCGGACACCGGCGTCCCCGTCGAGCGGGTGCTGAGCGCGCCCGCGATCCACTTCAAGGGCTCCGGCTTCCACAACACGGACTACGGCACGCGCAAGCGGCCGGCCGGGAGCGGGACCGAGGGCTCCTCCGACGCCGGGTCCTCCTCCGCCTCGTCCTCCGACGCCGGGTCGTCCTCGTCCGGCTCGTCGGACGCCTCCTCGTCGTCGTCGTCCTCGGGCGGCGCGGCGTCGACGTCCTCCGCGTCCTCGGGCGGCGCGAAGGACTGACGCCGGGGCCCGGCCGTGCCGATCTACGAGTACCGCCGCCCCGACGGGACCACGTTCGAGGTCCTGCAGCCCATCTCGGCGGACCCGCTGACCCACGACCCGGACACGGGCGTGCCGCTCGAGCGGGTCCTGCACGCGCCCGCCGTGCACTTCAAGGGCAGCGGCTTCTACGCCAACGACTACGGCACGGCGAAGGGCAACCGCGAGCTCGAGCGCGCCGCCGAGGCGGGCGCCGACGCGCACGACGACAAGGTGCGGCGCCAGCGCGAGGAGCGGAAGAAGGCCGCGGACGCGGCGCCGAAGCCGAAGCCGCCGCGGCCTGCCGGCGCCTGAGGGGCGCGGCGGCCCGCGTTAGCGGTCGAAGCGCCGCCGGGCCTTCGCGACGTCGGCGGGCGACACGATCAGGCCCTGGCCGCCGTACATGTCGGTCCCGGCGCCCGACGGCTTGAGCACGGCGTTCGAGCTCTTTCCCGGCAGGAACTGGCCGATCGCCACGCCGAGCAGCGAGAAGCCGCCCATGTCCGTCTTGACGGCCTGCGGCGCCTTCCACGCGATGAAGGGCAGCCGCACGAAGCCGGCGGGGGAGAGGACGCGGCGCTTCATCGCGCCGAGGATCTCCTGCTGGCGGCCGGCCCGGTTCGTGTCGTCCTGGGCGGCGTCGCAGCGGTTCTTGCGCACGCGGGCGAGCGCCAGGGCCGCGGCGCCGTTGAGCGTGTACGTCCGGCCCTTCTTCAGCCGGAACGACGTCCCGCCCTTGAACTTGTCGTAGCCCACGGCCACGCCGGCGCGGGGGCGGTTGGCGCCGCCGGAGACGTCCGCGGTCAGGCAGGTCTTCGCCTTGTACCGGACGCCGCCCATGGCGTCGATGAGCTGCGGGAAGTTCTCGAAGTCGATCGTGGCGACGTGGTTGACGTCGATGTCGGTCAGCCGCTCGACGGCGGCGACGGAGCCGCGGACGCCGCCGAAGGCGTAGGCCGCGTTGATCTTCTGCCGGCCGTGGCCCGGGATGTCGACGAGCGTGTCGCGCGGGACGGAGAGCTTCGCGTTCGCGAAGCCGCCGGTGCGCATCAGCATCATCGTGTCCGTACGCGCGGAGCCGCCCTCGCTGCCGGGCTCCTTCGACCCCGGCGGGCGGGCGTCCGTGCCGAGCACCAGCACGTTCGTCGGGGTGAACGGCGCGCCGCCGCCGCCGAGCAGGTCGTCGGCGTCGCCCTGCTGGTGGATCGTCGCCGAGACGACGAAGAGCACGCCCGAGAGGACGATCCAGCCGACGACGACGAGCAGCACGGCGCGCAGGACGCGGCGACCCAGGCCGCCCCGGCGCGGGCGACCGAAGCCCGGCAGGCGGCGGCGCGGGCGCGGGGCGCCCGGCTCGCCGCCGCCCTCGCCGCGCCGCCGTTCGGCGCGGTACACGGTGTAGGGGGCGTCGTCCTCGTGCTCGGCGCCGACGGTGCGGTCCACGTGCTCGGGCGCGCGCGGACGGCGCGGCTGCCGCGCCCCTGCGCCGTACACGGTGTAGGGCGGGTCGTCCGGCGTGGCGCCCCGGCGCTCGTGGGCGTCGTCGTCGGGTCCCTGCATCAGGACGGTATGGTGCCGCGCGTGCCCGAAGGCTGCGTCATCGGGGTCGATCTGGGCGGGACGAAGCTGCTGGCGGGGCTCCTCGACGAGGACCTGCGCGTGCTCCACCGGGTCTACCGCCTCGCCCCCCGCTCCGAGGACCCCGAGGACCTGCTCGGGCTCGTCGCCGGGCAGATCCGCGAGCTGCTGGACGGGGGATTCGTGCCGCGCGAGCGCGTCGTCGGCGTGGGCGTCGGCATCCCGTCGCTCGTCGACCGGGCGCGCGGCGTCGCCGTCTCCACCGTGCACCAGCCGCTCGACGACGTGCCCGTCCGCGACGAGCTGCAGGATCGCCTGCAGCTGCCCGTCGCCCTCGACAACGACGCGAACTGCGCGATGCTCGCCGAGTGGCGCGCCGGCGGGGCGCAGGGCTGCGACGACGCGGTGCTGCTGACCGTCGGCACCGGCATCGGGTCGGGGGTCGTCGCGAACGGCGCCCTCGTGCGCGGCGCCACCGGAGCGGCGACGGAGCTGGGGCACATGGTCGTCGACTTCGACGGCCCGCTCTGCCAGGGCGCGTGCACGAACCGCGGGTGCCTCGAGGCGCTCGCGTCCGGGTCGGCCCTGGGGCGCGAGGGAGCGCGGCTGGCCGGCCAGCGGCCCGGGTCGGCGCTGGCCCGTCTGGCCGGCGAGGGCCGCCCGATCACCGGCGTGCTCGTGACCGAGGCCGCGCAGGCCGGCGACCGCGCGGCGCAGGAGGCGCTCGAGCGCGTCGGCACCCTGCTCGGCGTCGGCATCGCGAACGCGATGAACATCTTCAATCCCGAGGTCGTGCTCGTCGGCGGCGGCGTGTCCGACGCGGGCGACCTGCTCCTGACCCCCGCGCGGACGGAGGCCCGCCGCCGCGCCCGACCGCCGTCCAACGGCGCGCGGGTGCAGCGGGCGCGCTTCGGCGCCGAGGCGGGCATGGTCGGCGGCGCGGTGCTGGCGCGCGAGGACCTGGCGTGAGCGCCCCGGCCGGGGCCGGCCGGCTCGTCGTCTGCGCCACGCCGATCGGCAACCTCGAGGACGTCACCCCGCGGGTGCTGCGGGCCCTGGACGAGGCCGACGTCGTCGCGTGCGAGGACACCCGCCACACGCGTCGGTTGCTGGACCGCCACGGCGTCCGCGCGTCCACGGTCAGCCTGCACGAGCACAACGAGGACGCCCGGGCCGCCGAGCTCCTGGCGCGGATCGCCGCGGGCGAGACGGTGGCGCTCGTCAGCGACGCCGGCATGCCCGTCGTCTCCGACCCCGGCGGGCGCCTGGTGGCCGCAGCCCGCGACGCGGGCCTGCCGGTCGAGGCGCTGCCCGGGGCCAGCGCCCCGGTCACCGCGATCGCCACCGCGGGGCTGCCCGCCGACGCGTGGCGGTTCGTGGGCTTCCTGCCGCGCCGCGCCGACGAGCTGCTCGCGACGCTCCGGCAGCCCGAGACCACCGTCGCCTTCGAGTCGCCCAAGCGTCTCGTGGCGTCCCTGCGCGCGATCGCGGGCGAGGACCCCGGGCGCCCGGTCGCGGTCTGCCGCGAGCTGACGAAGCTCCACGAAGAGGTCGTCCGCGGCCCCGCCGGCGACGTCGCCGAGCGGTTCGCCGCGACGGGCGTGCGCGGCGAGATCACGCTCGTCGTCGCCGGGGTGACGCCCGAGGCCGCCGAGGGCGTCGACCTGGCCGCGGCCGTCGACGCCACGCGGCGGCTGGTGGAGGACGGCGCCCGGGCGCGGACCGCCGCGCGCGTCGTGGCCGAGCTGACGGGGCTCGGCGCCAACGAGCTCTACCGGGCGCTGCACGAGGACGCGTAGGCCGCCCGGCCGGCGCCGGGCGCGTCAGGCGTTGGCCGCGGCGAGCGCGCGGTCGACGATCTCGCGCGCGAGCGGCAGGCACGACGTGGCCGCGGGGGAGGGCGCGTTGCGCACGTGCAGCACGCGGTCGTCGCCGGCGATCACGAAGTCGTCGACGAGCCCGCCGTCCCGCGCGACGGCCTGCGCGCGGACGCCCGCGGGACCGGGCACCAGGTCGCCGGCGCGCAGCTCCGGCACCAGGCGCCGCAGCTCGCGTGCCATCGCGGCGCGCGAGACGGTGCGGCCGACCTCGCCGGCCGCCGTCGGCCACCAGCGCCGGACCATCCGCCAGGTGCCCGGCCAGCGGACGGTCGCCCCGACGTCGCGGCGGCGGACCCGCGTCAGGCGGTAGGCGTCGCGCGCGCCCACGAGCAGCGCCGTCGGCCCCGCGTGCACCTCGCCGTCCACGCCGCGCGTCAGGTGGACGCCGAGGAACGGCAGGTCCGGGTCCGGGACCGGGTAGACCAGACCGCGGACCAGGTGCGCGCGCTCGGGGCGCAGCACCCGGTACGCCCCGCGGAACGGCACGATCCGCACGTCGTCGACCGCCGCGGCGGCGGCGTCCCGCGGGGCGAGGGCGTCGGCCCAGGCCCCGGCGCAGACGATGGCCCGGGCGGCGCGCGTCGTCCCGCCGGCGTGCCGCAGGAGCACGCCCGCGCTCGTCCGGGTCAGCCCGGTCACGGCTCGGCCGGTCGTCAGCGTGGCGCCGCGCGCGAGCGCGTCGGCCACGAGCGCGCGGGTCGTCGCGGCGTAGTCGACCGTCCCCGTCCCCGGCGACCACAGCGCCGCCAGGCCGCGCACGTGCGGCTCGCGCTCGCGGATGCCGTCCGGGCCGACGCGCTCCAGGCCCGGCACGCCGTTGGCGCGCGAGCGCCGCTCCAGCTCGTCCAGGCGCGGCAGCTCCTCGGGGCGCGTCGCGACGACGAGCTTCCCGGGGCGCGCGTGCGGCACGCCGTGGGCGGCGCAGAAGGCGGGCAGCTCGCGCACCCCGGCGGCGGCGAGGCGCGCCTTGAGCGACCTAGGGCGGTAGTAGACGCCGGCGTGGACGACGCCGCTGTTGTGCCCGCTCTGGTGCGCCGCCACGCCGGCCTCGCGCTCCAGCAGCGCCACCCGCAGGCCCGGCCGGCGGAGCAGCAGCTCGCGCGCCACCGCCGCGCCGACGATGCCGGCCCCGACCACCGCCACGTCGCAGGCGTTGGGGGCGGGGCTCCGGCGCAGCCCGTCGTCCGGGGCGGACGGCGACGCGGACGGGGCGGGCGGCGACGCGGCGGACACCGGGGCAGCCTAGAACGGCTCCTCGAGCTCGCCCAGGCGGTCCGTCAGGCGCAGGTTCTCGCCGTAGTCGACCGGGCACGCGATGACGGTCACGCCGTCCGAGGCCAGCCCCTTCTGCAGCGCCGGCAGCAGCTGGTCGGCCTGCGTGATCCGCACGCCGGTGCCGCCGAAGCTCTCGGCGAACGCGACGACGTCGGGATTGCCGAACTTCACCGAGGACGACGTGCCGAGCTCCATCTCCATCTTCCACTCGATGAGCCCGTAGCCGTCGTCCTCCCACACGAGGACGCACAGCGGGATCTGCTCGCGGACCGCCGTCTCGAGCTCCTGCGCGTGCATGAGGAACGCGCCGTCGCCGGTGGCGGCCAGGATCCTCGCGTCCGGCCGGGCGAGCTTGGCGCCGAGCGCCCCCGGCACGGCGAAGCCCATCGTCGACAGGCCGTTGGAGAGCAGGCACGTGTTCGCGGCGTACGTGGGGTACATCCGCGCCATCCACATCTTCACCGCGCCCGTGTCGGCCAGCACGATGTCGTCGCGGCCGAGCGCCGCCCGGGTGTCGGCGACGACGCGCTGCGGGGCCAGCGGCACGCGGTCGTCGTCGGCGTGCTGCGCGAGCTCCTCGTGCAGCAGGCCCGCGGCCTTCGGCAGGTCGCTCTGCCGCGGCTCCGCCCCGTTCACGGCCTCCCGCAGCAGCTCGAGCGAGCGGCCGATCGAGCCGTGCAGCCCCACGTCGACGGGGTAGTTGCGGTCGACCTCGGCGGGGAAGCGGTGGACGTGCACGATCGTCGTGTCGCCGTCCGGGTTGATCTTCTGCGGATCGAACTCCTGCAGCTCGTAGCCGACGGCGAGCACGAGGTCGGCGGCGTCGAAGCCGAAGTTGACGTAGTCGTGACGCATGAACCCGACGGCGCCGAGGCCGAGCGGGTGGTCGTCGGGGAAGACGCCCTTGCCGTGGAAGGTCGTCGCGACCGGGATGCCGGTCGCCTCGGCGAACCGCACGAGTTCGTCCGTCGTGCCCTCGCGGGCGGCGCCGTGACCGGCCAGCACGATGGGGTGCTTCGCCGCCCGCAGCAGCTCGGCGGCACGGGCGACCTGGCCGTCCGTGGGCTCGTTCGGCCGCACGCGGTCGATGCGCAGCGGGGCGAGCGCCTCGTCGACGTCCGCCGACTCGATGTCCTCCGGGATCGCCAGGTAGACCGCGCCGGGCCGCTCCGTCTGGGCGGTCTTGAACGCCTTGCGGACGATCTCGGGCAGGGACTCCGGCGTCGGCACGAGCGCCGACCACTTCGTGATCGGGTCGAACATCGGGACCAGGTCGACGCCCTGGTGGCTCTCCTTGTACGAGCGGTCGCGTCCGACCTGGGCGGAGATCGCGACGAGCGGCGTCGAGTTCGTGGTCGCGTCGGCCACGCCGAGCTGCAGGTTGATCGCGCCCGGGCCGAGCGTCGCCGAGCAGACGGCCGCCCGCTGCGTCAGCCGCCCGTACATCTCGGCCATGAACGACGCCGCCTGCTCGTGCCGCACGAGGACGTACCGGATCGGCGAGTCCTCGAGCGCCTGCACGAAGTGGATGTTCTCCTCCCCGGGGATGCCGAAGACGTACTCCACCCCCTCCTGCTCGAGGCAGCGGACGAGGAGCTGGGCGGCGGTGGCGCTCACGGGGACCTCCGGAACGGGGTGACGGGACGCCGGGCGGCGGCCCGTGGAGCCGCCGGACGGCGCACGGGCCCACGACCGGGCCCGCACCCAGGGCGTACCCGGGGCGAGGGGTGACGAAACGACCGCGGGCCGTGGAGGACCTGCGCCAGCCGCGTGCCGGTGCCGCGCGTCCGCCGCGCGGGCCGGCCGCCGCCCGTACGGTCGCCGCGTGGCCGACCATCCGCCCGCGCTCGTCCGCCCCGTTCCTGGTGCCGTCGCCGCGCCCTTCGCCTACTCCCGCGCCCGTCCGTTCGTGCGCGGGGGCCGGCGCGTCGCCCGCCTGGGGGCCGCGCCGGGCGAGGTGGTGCGTGCGCCGTGCGCGGGGCGGGTGACGTTCGCCGGGGGCACGCCTGGTGGTGCCGCCGTGGCGATCCGCTGCGGGCGGTGGTCGGTCACGCTCGTCGGCCTGGCCGACCCGTCCGCGCTGCGCGGCCGCCGCGTGCGTCGCGGGACCGCGATCGGCGCGGCGGCCGGGCGGCGCGTCGCGTTCGGCGTGCGCCGGGCGGCCGACCCCTTCGGCTACGTGGACCCCCTGCCGCTGACCGGCGGCGGTCCGGCGCGGCGCGGCGCGCCGGTGCCGCCGGCGCGCTCCCGTCCGCGCGCGCCGGCGGACGCGCCGGCCGCCGCGCCGCGCGCCGTCCCCGCGCCCCGGCGGGTCCCGGCACCCGTCGCCCCGCTCCCGGCCGCCGCGCCGCCCGCGGTCCCGGCCGCCGCGCCCGCCGCCGCGCCGCCGGGCGGGGCTCCGCCCTCGCGGCCCGCCGTCGTCCCCGGCGCCGCGCCGGGCGCCGCGGCCACCGGCGCGGCCGGCGCACCGCCCCTCGCGTGGGTCGGGCTGGCGCTCGCCGCCCTGGGCCTGCCGGTCGGGGCGCTCGGCCGTCGACGCGCCGTCCGGCGGCGGACGGGGGCGACCGCGTCCCCGCCGCGCCCCGCCGCCGACGCGACCGGCCGCAGCCCGGCGGCGTGACCGCCTTCAGGTGCCGATGAGGCGTCGTCCAGGCTCCCCGAACCCCCGCCGGTACCCTCCATCCGGCATGGGCTACTCCGTCACGACCCCGATCTTCTACGTCAACGCCGCGCCGCACCTGGGCCACGCGTACTCGACGATCGTGGCCGACGTGCTCGCCCGCCACCACCGCCAGCGCGGGGACGACGTCTTCTTCCTGACGGGCACGGACGAGCACGGCGAGCCGGTCGCCAACGTCGCCGCCGAGCGGGGGATCACGCCGCAGGAGCTCGTCGACGAGAACGCGCCCCGGTTCCAGGCGATGGGCCCCGTCGTCGAGGCCAGCAACGACTTCTTCGTCCGCACCTCGGACCCGCGCCACAAGGCGGCGGTGCAGGAGATCCTCACGCGGGTCAAGGACAACGGCTACGTCTACGAGGGGTCGTACGAGGGCTGGTACTGCCCGAAGTGCGCCGACTTCAAGACGGAGTCCGAGATCGCCGAGGGCAACACCTGCCCGATCCACGGCATCCCGCTCTCCCGCGAGTCCGAGACGAACTGGTTCTTCCGCCTCTCCGCCTTCCAGGAGCAGCTCGAGCAGCTCTACGCCGACCGCCCCGACTGGGTCGTGCCGCAGGCGCGGCGGAACGAGGCGCTCGCGTTCATCAAGGGCGGGCTGCAGGACGTCTCGCTCTCCCGCTCCGCGATCTCGTGGGGCGTGGAGGTGCCGTGGGATCCCGAGCACGTGTTCTACGTCTGGTGGGACGCCCTCCTCAACTACGTCACCGCGCTGCGCTTCGGGCGCGAGGGCCAGGACCTGTCCGAGAGCCACTGGCCGGCCGTGCACGTCATCGGCAAGGACATCCTGAAGTTCCACACGATCTACTGGCCCGCGCTGCTCATGGCCGCCGGCCTCGAGGTGCCGCGGCGCGTCCTCGTCGGCGGCTTCCTGCTCGTCGACGGCGCGAAGATGAGCAAGTCGCGCGGCAACGTGCTGGACCCGTTCGCGGCGATCGAGGCCTACGGCGCCGACGCCGTCCGCTTCTACCTGCTGCGCGAGGTGGGCTTCGGACAGGACGGCTCGGTCTCGCTCGACGGGCTGAAGCTGCGCTACGAGACCGAGCTGGCGAACGACCTGGGCAACCTCGCGTCGCGGTCGATCGCGATGGTCCGCCGCTACCGCGACGGGCAGGCCTCGGACGTGGCCGTCGACCCCGAGATCGCCGCGGCCTTCGACGGCCTGGACGCGCAGGTCGCCGCGCTGCTCGACGACGGGCAGATCTCGCAGGCGCTCGAGGCGATCTGGGAGCGCGTGCGGCGCCTGAACCGCTTCGTCGAGGAACGCGCGCCCTGGGCGCTCGCGAAGGCCGAGAAGAACGACGGCGCCGACCCCGCGGCGCTCGACGTGGTGCTGCGCACCCTGATCGAGGGCGTGCGCGTCCTCGGCGTGCTGCTGCACCCCTGGCTGCCGACGAGCACCGGGACGCTGCTGGACGCACTCGGCGCGCCGGTCCTGGCGTGGGACGGCGCCCGGCTCGGCGCCGGCGCCGCGGGCGAGGTCGGCGAGCTCGCCCCGCTCTTCCCCAAGGACCGCGCCGCCGCATGATCGACAGCCACACCCACCTGGACTCCTGCGCCGAGGGCAACGACGAGCTCGTCGGCAACGCCCGCGCCGCCGGCGTCCGCCGGATCCTGACCGTCGGCATGGACGCCGAGAGCTGCCGCACGGCGCTCCGGGCCGCGGAGACGTTCCCCGAGGTCTGGGCGGCCGTCGGCCGCCACCCCAACCTGGCCGCGGGCTACGACGACGCGGCCGCGGCCGACCTGCGGGAGCTCGCCGCGCACCCGCGCTGCGCCGCCATCGGCGAGACCGGCCTGGACTTCTTCCGCGAGGGCGCGCCCGGCGACGACCAGCGCGCCGCGTTCCGCGACCAGATCGCGATCGCCCGCGAGACGGCCAAGCCGCTCGTCATCCACACGCGGGCGGCGGACGACGAGACGATCGCGACGCTCCGCGAGCACGCGGACGGCGTCACGGTGATCCTGCACTGCTTCTCGATGCCCGGCCGCCTGCACGAGTGCCTCGAGCAGGGGTGGTACGTCTCCTTCGCCGGCAACGTGACGTACCCGAAGAACGCGGACCTGGCCCTCGCCGCCGCGACCGTCCCGGACGACCGCGTCCTCGTCGAGACGGACGCCCCGTACCTGACGCCGCAGTCCCGGCGCCGGGAGCGCAACCAGACCGCGTACGTGACCGAGACGGCGCGCTTCGTCGCCGCCCAGCGCGACCAGTCCTACGAGGAGCTCGACGCGCTCGTCACCGCGAACGCGGACCGCGTCTTCGGGTGGGGCGCGTGAGCGACGCCGAGGACGAGCGGCGCGCGTTCGCCGCCGCCGGCCGGCCCGGCGGGGGCGCGGGGCGCGGCGACGCCGCGGGCGACGGCCACCCCGTGCAGCCGAGCATCCGCCGGATGGTCGAGCACGGCGTGCGCCCCAAGCGCGAGCTGGGCCAGAACTTCCTCGTCGACGACAACATCCTCGGCGTCATCGAGCGGCTGGCCGAGCTGGAGCCGGACGACGTGGCGCTCGAGGTCGGCGGCGGACTGGGCGTCCTCTCCGAGCACCTCGGCGCCCGCCTGCGCGGCCTGCACGTCGTCGAGCTCGACCGCGCGCTCGAGGAACCGCTGCGCGAGGCGCTCGCCCCGTTCCCCGGCGCGCAGCTGCACATGGGGGACGCCGTCAAGTATCCGCTGACGACGCTCGACCCGCCGCCGACGGTCTGCGTGTCGAACCTGCCGTACAACGTCGCGGCCACCGTGATCCTGCGGTCCGTCGCCGAGCTGCCGAGCGTCGAGCGCTGGGTCGCGATGGTGCAGAAGGAGGTCGGGGTGCGCTTCGCCGCGCCGCCCGGCTCCAAGCAGTACGGCGCGCCGTCCGCGCTCGCGCAGCTCTCCTGCGACGTCAAGGTGCTGCGCGCGGTCTCGCGCCGCATCTTCTCGCCGGTGCCGAACGTCGACTCCGTGCTGCTCGGCCTGCGCCGCGTGCGCCCGCCCGCGCCGCCGGCCGTGCGTGCCCTGATCAACGCCGCGTTCCTGCACCGCCGGAAGGCGCTGGCGCGCTCCGTCTCGCTCGCGGGCGGGGGCGACGCGCGGCGGGACGCCCTGCGCGCCGCGCTCGCGGACCTGGGCCTGCCGCTCGACGTCCGGGCGGAGCGGGTCCCCGCGCTGGTCTTCGCGGCGCTCGCCGAGGCCGTGGCGGTCGCCGAGGGCGACGAGGCCGCGCGCGAGCAGATCGCGGCCTGGAGGGCCGCCGCGTGAGCCTGCCGCCGGACTGGCGCGGGGTCCGCACCCTGGCGCCGGCGAAGATCAACGCGACGCTGCTCGTCGGCCCGGTCCGCCCGCACGACGGCCGTCACGAGCTCGCGTCCGTCATGCAGTCCCTGACGCTGGCGGACGACGTCGCGCTCGTCCCCGCGCCGCCCGGTCAGGGCGGCGACGCCGTCGCGTGCCCCGGAGTGACGGGCCCCAACCTGGCGCTCGACGCGCTCGTCGCGTTCCGGGCGGCCACGGGCTGGGACGCGCCGCCGCTGACCGTGCGGATCGAGAAGCGGATCCCGGTCGCCGCGGGCATGGCGGGCGGATCGGCCGACGCGAGCGCCACGCTGCGCCTCGCCGCGCACGCCGCCGGGGTCGACGACCCCGCCCTGCTCCAGCGCCTGGCGACCGCGCTGGGCGCGGACGTCCCGCACGGCCTCGAGCCCGGGCTCGCGCTCGCCGCCGGCGCGGGGGAGGCGCTCGAGCGGATCGACGGCGTGCTGCCCGGCGGGCTCGTCGTCGTGCCGGCGCCCGTCGGCCTGTCGACCCCCGCCGTGTTCCGCCGGGCCGACGAGCTGCGACCCCCGCGCGCCGCCGACGAGATCGCCGCCGCCCTCGGCCGCCTGCGCGCCGCCCTCGGCGACCCGGCCGGCCCGCGGATCCCCGACGACCTGGCGGCGAACGACCTGGCCGACGCCGCGGTGGACCTGGCGCCCGTCGTGGGCGACCACCTGACGCTGCTGCGGGCCGCGGGCGCCGCGCCCGCCACCGTGTGCGGGTCGGGCCCGACCGTCGCCGGGTGGTTCGCGGACGAGGCCGCCGCCGCCGCGGTCGCGGACGACCTGGGCGCGCACGGCGTGCGGGCGGTCGTGGCGCTCCCGACCCGCGGCGCTCCCGTCGCTACGATCCCCGCGGTGCCGGCATGACCGACACGTCGCTCGGCCTGACGGCCCTCCCGCTCGCCGAGACGAAGCCCGCGTGGCTCGCGCTCGTGGTGCTCGCGCCCGCGGTGGTGCTCGTCGCCCGCCGTCGGGGCCACCGCCCCGGCTGGCTGCTCCCGCTCGCCGCCGTCGCGGTGCTCGTCGGCGTCCTCGTCGGCGCGGGCATCGTGCACATCCCCTCCATCGAGGACCTGCCGCTGCAGGAGTGGATCGGCCGGGTCGGCGACACGCTCGGCAACTGGGCGTACGTCATCGTCGGCGTGCTCGCGTTCCTCGAGACGGGGGCGTTCGTCGGCCTCGTCGCGCCCGGCGAGACGTTCGTGATCCTGGGCGGCGTGCTGGCCGGCGAGGGCACGCTGGCCTACGGCACGCTGCTGGCCACCGTCTGGGCCGCCGCGTTCTGCGGCGACCTCGCGAGCTTCTGGCTGGGCCGCCGGCTCGGCCGCTCCTTCCTCGTCCGGCACGGGTCGAAGGTGAAGATCACGCCCGACCGCCTCGAGCACGTCGAGCGGTTCCTCGAGAAGCACGGCGGCAAGGCGATCGTCATCGGGCGCTTCATCGGCTTCGTCCGCGCCGTGGCGCCCTTCGTCCTGGGGTCGAGCGGCGTCGGCTGGCGGCGGTTCGTGCCGTACGCGGTGATCGGCAGCGGGCTGTGGTCGGCGCTGTTCGTCACCCTCGGCTACGTCTTCTGGCAGAGCCTCGACCGCCTGCTGTCGTGGGTCAAGCAGGGCGCCCTGGCGTTCGGGATCGTCGTCGCCGTCGTGGTCGGGATCATCGCCGCGGTCCACTGGCTCGGCGAGGAGGAGCACCGCGAGCAGGCGCGCGACTGGCTGCGGCGGGCCGGCGAGACCCGCGCGGGCCGCGTCGCCCTGGCGGTGTGGCGGCCGATCTCCGGTCCGGCGGGCTTCGCCTGGCGCCGCATCACGCCGGGGGGCCTGGGCCTCGAGGTCACGACGCTGCTCGCCGTCCTGGCGGTCGGCGCGTTCGGGTTCTTCGCGCTCGAGGCGCACCTGGACCACTCGGCCTCGACGCTCGCGGACCGCAGCACGCTGCGCTGGGCGCAGGACCTGGCGTGGGGGCCGGCAGAGTCGCTCGCGCACATCGGCACGACCCTCGGGTCCTGGTACCTGGTCGGGGGGCTGGTGCTCGTGGCGGCGGGGTTCCTCGCCGGGCGCGGCCGCGTCGGCACGGCCGTGGCGCTCGTCGCGGCGAGCGGCCTGACGTTCCTGGTCACGGCGCTGGTCCGCAGCGGCGAGGACCGCGCGGCCCCGGCGTCCGCGGTCGACGTCGTCACGTCCACGACGTTCCCGTCGACCGTCGGCGCCGCCGCCGCCGTGTGGGTGGCGATCGCCGTGGCGGTCAGCCCCACCCTGGGCCGGATCCCCGGGCGCATCGGCCTGACCGGGCTGGCCGCGATCCTCGCGACCCTGATCGGGGGCGCGCCGCTCGTGCTGCGCACCGCCTACCTGTCCGACGTCCTCGCTGGCGCCGGGCTGGCCGCCGCCGTGCTCTCCGCGGTCGGCATCGTGGCGATGATCGTCGGACACATCCGTCAGACTGCGGCCGGATGAGCGGGCACACCCTCACGTACGTCGTCGGCGGCGTCTGCGGCGTCCTGGCCCTCGTCGCGGTCGTCGCGCTCGTGTTCGTGCCGGTGGTGCGGATGTACGCCACGTGGTACCAGCGGGTCGCCGCGACCGTGCTGGCGCTCGTGGTCGTGGGGGCCTTCGCGATGGGCGGCGTGTACGCCGGCCTGAGCGTCGTCGACCGCTTCCTGAGCTAGCCGGGCGTCCGTCCGGGGCGGGGCCCCGGGGCCCTGACGATACGATGGCGCCGTGCATCCGCCCGATACGCCGACGGTCAGTGACGCGGGACCGCTCGACGCCGTCGCGGAGGCCGTGGCCGCCGGCTCCGGGCTCCCGGCGCTCGCCCGCGCCGTGGCCCGCGCGCTCGACGCCGGCCTGGTCGTCGCGGACCGCGGCGGGGCCGTCCTGGCCGTCGCCGCACGCTCGCGCGACGAGGAGCGCCGGCTGCTCGCCATGCGCGGCGAGCTCGAGGCGCTGCCCCTCACCGTCGCGGGCGAGGCCGCCGGCAGCGTCGTCGTTCAGCACCGCGGCGAGCCCGACCCCGGGGTCCTGGCGCTCGTGGTCACCGTCCTGGCGCTCGAGGTGGAGCGCGTGCGCGCCCCCGCCCGCGCCAGCCAGGAGGAGGCCGCGACGTTCTGCGCCGACCTGCTCGCCGGCGAGTTCGCCGACGCGCAGGCGATCGTCGAGCGCGGCGGCGAGCTGGGCCTGGACCTGACCGAGGCCACGGGCGCGCTCGTCGTGCGCGTGCACCCGCACGTCGCCGGCGACGAGGGCTGGCGCGCCCGGGCCCTCGCGGCCGTGGAGCGCGGCGCGCGCGCCGTCAGCTCGGCGTCGCTCGTCGGCGCCGTCAGCCGCTCCGGCGCCCCGGCGTGCGAGATCGTGGCGATCGTCCCGGCCGCCGGCGAGGACGCGGTCCCCCGCGCCGCGCAGGCGGCGCAGCAGGAGCTCGACGGCGTGCTGCCCGGCCACGGCGTCTCCGTCGGCCACGGCCGACCGACCGAGCAGCCCGGCGACCTGCCGCGGGCGGTCCAGGAGGCCCTCCTGGCGTGCAACGTCGGCGAGGGCGACCCCGAGGTCGCGGTCCTCGGGTTCGAGGAGACCGGCGCGTACCGCCTGCTGCTCTCGGCGATGAGCGAGAACCCCGACGAGCTGCGCCGGTTCTACGCCGAGACGATCGAGCCGCTGGCCGCGTACGACGCGCAGTACGAGACCGATCTGGTCGGCACCGTGACGGCGTACCTGGACGCCGACGGCTCCGTCGCCGCCGCCGCCCAGCGGCTCTTCACCCACCGCCACACCGTCCGCTACCGCCTGGAGCGGGTGCGCGAGCTGTGCGGGCTCGACGTCACCTCGAGCGACGGCCGGGAGCGCCTCAGCCTGGGGCTGAAGGCGATGCGCGTCCTGGGCCTGGGGCAGCACGACGCCCCGGCGCTCGAGCGCGAGGCGCGGCCTCGGCGCGGCGGCGGCCAGCGGCGCCGCTGAGCCGGACGCCGCCCGTCACCGGGCCGGAGGCCCCGCAGCGCCGCCGGCCGCGCCCGTCCGCCCGGACCGCCGCCGTCGGCGCCCGTCGGGGCGCTCGCGGGCCGCTCCACGCGACCCCGTAGCATCGCCCGCCATGCGGATCGGGATCGTGACGGGCTCGGGCACCTACCGGCTGCCGGGGCTGGAGGCCGGCGAGGCGCGCAGCGTCGAGACCCGCGAGGGCGCCGTCCCCGTGACCGTCGGCCGCGTCGGCGACGTCGAGGTCGTCCACCTGGCCCGCCACCGCGACGGCCACGAGCTCGTCTCCCACCAGGTCACCCACCGCGCCAACGTCCTGGCCTTCCGCGAGCTCGGCGTCGACGCCGTCCTCGCCGTCACCGTCTGCGGCACGTGCGACCCCGACGCCGCGCTCGGCTCGCTCGTGGTCTTCGACGACCTGCACTTCCTCGCCAACCGCCTGGGCGACGGCAGCCTGTGCACCCTGCACGACGAGCCCGGCGCGCCCGGCCGCGGGCACTGGGTGTTCGAGGACCCGTTCAGCCCCGCGCTGCGCACCGCCCTGCTCGAGGCCGCGCGCGCCGCCGGCCTGGAGGCGCGCGACGGCGGCTGCTACGGCCACGTCGACGGCCCCCGCTTCAACACGAAGGCCGAGATCCGCTCCCTGCGCGCCGTCGGCGTCACCGCCGTCAGCCAGACCGCTGGCCCCGAGACGGTGCTCTTCGCCGAGGCCGGCATCCCCTACGCGCTCATCGGCTTCCAGACGGACTACGCCAACGGCGTCCGCGACGAGGCGACGCCGGTGCAGACCCTCATGGACCTGATCGCCCGCTCCACCACGGACTTCGCGGCGGTGCTGACCGAGGCGATCCCGCGCGCCGCGGCCGCGGACCCCCAGCCGGTCGGGACCAACCTCACCTGGGACTGAGCGCCGCCCATCGGCGCGAACGCCCCTCGCGACGGGGCATCGCGGACGGGGACGCGATCCGCGGGCCGTTCCGCCATCCTTGGTTCCCGCCGCGGTGGGGAGTGGTGTAACGGCAGCACGCCGGCCTTTGGAGCCGTGAGGTCAAGGTTCGAATCCTTGCTCCCCAGTCCGGGCAGCCGGGCCGCGGTCCGCCGCGACGGACCGCCCGGCGACGCCGCCTGACGTAGGCTCGGGGGCGTGCCCAGCCCGCCCGCACCGACCGTCATCGTCCTCGCCGCCGGCCGCGGCACCCGCATGCGCTCGGCGACGCCGAAGGTCCTGCACGACCTCTGCGGCCGCCCGCTCATCGGCTGGGTGCTCGAGGCGGCCCGCACCGCCGGGGCCCACCGCACCGTGGTCGTCGACCAGCCCGCGCGGGTCCTCGAGGGCCACCTGCCGGCGGGGGTCGAGAGCGTCGAGCAGCACGCGGGCCGCCACGGGGACGGCACCGCCGGAGCCGTCATCGCGGCCGCCGAGCTGATCGACCCGGAGCGCCCCGTCGTCGTGCTCACGGGCGACGCGCCGCTCGTCACGGGCGAGGTCGTCACCGCGCTGCTCGCCACGCACGCCGCCGAGGGCAACGCCGCCACCGTCCTGTCCGCGGAGCTCGACGACCCGGGCCAGCTCGGCCGCGTCGTCCGCGACGCCGACGGCGCCGTCGTGAAGATCGTCGAGACGAAGGTCGCCGGCGACGCCACCGAGGAGGAGCTGCTGCTCCGCGAGGTCAACGCGGGCGTCTACTGCTTCGCCGGCGACCGGCTGCTCGCCGCGCTGCCGCGGGTCGGGGGCGACAACGCACAGGGCGAGAAGTACCTGCCCGACGTCCTCGGCATCCTGCGCGCCGACGGCGACCGCGTCGGCGCCCACCGCGCGCCCGCGCCCGAGATCGTCCTGGGCGCCAACGACCGCGCCGAGCTCGCCGTCGTGCGCGAGCTGATGCAGGCCCGGATCCACCAGCGGCACCTGCGCGCCGGCGTGACGATCGTCAACCCGGCGTCGACCGTCATCGACGACGGCGTCGCGATCGCCCCCGACGTCACCGTCGAGCCGGGCTGCGTGCTGCGCGGCACCACGACGATCGGCGAGCGCGCCGTCGTCGGCCCGCACACCACCCTGATCGACGCGACCGTGGGGGAGGAGGCGACCGTCCTGCACTCCCACGTCGTCGGCGCGACCGCGCAGGCCGGGGCGACGATCGGCCCCTTCACCTACCTGCGGCCCGGCACGCTGCTGCGCGAGGGCGCGAAGGCCGGCGCCTTCGTCGAGATCAAGAACAGCGACATCGGCACCGGCACGAAGGTGCCGCACCTGTCGTACATCGGCGACGCCGACGTCGGCCCGGGGACGAACCTGGGCGCCGCGACGATCACCGCCAACTACGACGGCTACCGCAAGCACCGCACGACGATCGGCGCGAACGTCCACACGAGCGTCGACACCACGCTCGTCGCGCCCGTCACCGTCGGCGACGACGCCTACACCGGCGCCGGCAGCGTCATCACGAAGGACGTCCCCGCCGGGGCGCTCGGCATCGCGCGCGAGCGGCAGAAGAACCTCGAGGGCTACGCCGAGCAGGCCGCCGCCCGGGCGCGCGAGCGCGGGTAGCGCCGCCCCGCGGTGTGCGGCGTCCGCGGAGCGGCGGGCCGCGGACGCCGCCGCATCCGCCCCCGCCGCGGGGTACGCTCCGCGGAGCGGGCCGCCCTCGCGGCGGGTCCGCGGCCTCGCCTCCTCGTCCTGGGATCCGTCTCACCGTGAGCTCCATCTCGCCCTCCGTCGACGCGTCGACCAGCCTGCAGCTGGGCTACGACAAGCGGCTGATGCTCTTCAGCGGCCGCGCCAACCCAGCCCTCGCCGACGCCATCGGCGACAAGCTGAACGTGGACCCGGGCCCCGTGACCCTGAAGACGTTCTCGAACGGCGAGGTCTACTGCCGCTTCGAGGAGTCCATCCGCGGCGCCGACGTCTTCATCGTCCAGCCGACGTGCGGCAACCCCGAGACGGGCATCAGCGCCAACGACGCGCTGATGGAGCTGCTCGTGATGATCGACGCCGCCGTCGGCGCGTCCGCGCACCGCGTCATCGCCGTCACCCCCTGGTACGGCTACTCCCGCCAGGACAAGAAGAGCGCGCCGCGCGAGCCGATCTCGGCCCGCCTGGTCGCCCGGATGCTCGAGTCCGCCGGCGCCGACCGCGTCCTGACGATGGACCTGCACGCCGGCCAGGTCCAGGGCTTCTTCCAGATCCCGGTCGACCACATGACCGCGATGATGATGCTCACGCAGTACTTCACCGACCTCGACCTGGACGAGGACCTCGTCGTCGTCGCGCCGGACGCCGGCCGCGTGAAGCTGAACAAGAAGTTCGCCGACCGCATGGGCGCCGACCTGGCGATCCTGGACAAGGAGCGGCCGCAGCAGCAGGTCGCCCAGATCGGCCACGTCATCGGCGACGTGAAGGGCAAGACGGCGATCATCGTCGACGACATCATCGACACGGCCGGCACCCTCCGCGCCGCCGGCGAGGCCGTCAAGGCCGCCGGCGCCAAGAAGGTCTACGCCGCCGCCACGCACCCCGTCTTCTCCGGCAAGGCGTTCGAGAACCTCGCCGCCGCGCCGTTCGAGCAGATCGTCGTCACCGACACGATCCCCCTGCGCGCCGGCGCCCCGGACAACGTGCACGTCATCTCCTGCTCGACCCTCCTGACCGACTCGATCCGCTCGATCTTCACGGACGACTCGGTCTCCGAGGTCTTCCAGGGCGAGAACCAGCTGTTCTGAGGGAGAGCACGGCCGGGCCCCGCCCCGAGCGTCTCGGGGCGGAAGCGCGGGCCGGGGCGTGGCGCGCCGCCGCCGGGTAGCGTGCACGCCGTGAGCCCGAGCACCCCGCCCGTCGTCGACCACGCCTGGTGGCAGGCGCACGCGGACGAGGTGGTCCTCGCCGACGTGCGCTGGTACCTGGACGGCCGCTCCGGCCGCGACGCGTACGAGGAGGGGCACCTGCCCGGCGCCCGCTTCGTCGACCTGGACGCCTGGCTGTCCGGCGACCCGGACACCGGGGGCGGCCGCCACCCGCTGCCCGAGCCGGCGACGTTCGCCCGCGGCATGGCCACGCTCGGCATCGGCGACGACGACGTCGTGCTCGCCTACGACGACGCGGGCGGCGTCATCGCCGCCCGGCTCGTCTGGATGCTGCGCGCGACCGGGCACGAGGCCGCGCTGCTCGACGGCGGGCTGGCCGCGCACGACGGACCGCTCGACACCGCCGTCCCGCCGATCGCCGCGGCGATCTTCACCGCCCGGGCGTGGCCCGAGGACCTGCTCGCCACGATCGACGACGCCGCCGACCGCGGGAACGTCGTCCTGGACGCCCGGCCCGCCGACCGCTACCGCGGCGCCGCCGACGGGGTCGACCCGCGCCCCGGCCACATCCCCGGCGCGCGCAGCCTGCCGTGCCGCGAGAACGTGGGGCCCGACGGCCGCCTGCTGCCGGTCGACGCGCTGCGCGCCCGCTTCGCCGCCGTCGGCGTGACGGGGCAGGAGGACGTCGTCTCGAGCTGCGGGTCGGGCGTCACCGCCTGCCACACGCTGCTCGCGATGGAGCACGCCGGGCTGGGCCGCGGACGGCTGTTCCCCGGGTCCTGGTCGCAGTACAGCCGCGAGCGCGACCGGCCCGTCGCCACCGGCGACGAGCCGGGCTGAGCCGCGCCGGGCGCTACGCTCGGCGGGTGTCCACCACCGCCGCGCAGCTGCTGACCGAGCGCCTCGGCCTGACGGACGAGGAGCTGCTGCAGATCCTCGACGCCGACCCGCTGTCCGTCCTGGCCGGCGAGCTCGAGCACAAGCCCCAGCTGCGGCTGCTGCTCGCGCTGACGGAGGAGCCCGCCGAGCAGGTCGGCGTGCCGACGCTGCGCCGCTGGGTGCGCACCGCGGGACCCGCCGGGCGGCCCGTCGACCTGCTCGTCCGGCGCGACTTCGGGGCCTTCGAGGACGCGCTCGGCACCCTGCAGGCGCGCGGCCTGGTCGTCCGCCGCACGCCGTAGGCCCCGCGGCACGCCGACGGGGCGCTCCGCGGGGCGCCGAGGGCGGATCAGGCGCGCGGGTCGTTCGCGACCGCGTCGACCGGACCCTCGATGTCGGCCAGGTGCTTGCCGGGCCACGAGCCGGTCAGGTGCTCGTAGACGTGCATGCTGTAGCGCGTCACGACCGCCGTCGTGGCGGCGAAGATCACGGACTGCAGGACGTTCGCGGCGACGATGCGCCCGAGCGTCTCCTCCCGCACGTCCTCGTCCGGCAGCGGGTTGCCGTCGACGCGCTGCCACACGCGGTCCATGATCTTCGTCGAGACCGAGCGCGTGACGAGGCCGGTGGCCAGGCCGATCGGCTTGAAGAGCAGTGCCATGGCGCCGAGACTAGCGGGCCGCCGCCGGCGCCCGGGACCGGCGCGCCCGGTACAACATCCGCCATGCACCGTCCCGTCCTCGCCGGCGTCCGCGCGACGTCGGCGGCGCTCGCCCTGACCGCCCTCCTCGCCACGGGGGCCCGCGCCGACGGAGGGCCGGCGAGCCCACGGCAGTCCACGGACCCAGGGCGGCCCGCCGCGACGAGCCCCACGAAGGGCGCCCGCTACTTCGCCGGACAGGACGGGCGCTACACCGTCGGGGGCTCGTGGCTGCGCCGCGCCGACCCGACCGATGCCGGCGTCCAGAACGACTGGCAGGCCGACGGCTCCGCCGAGGGCTGGACCACCGTGGCCGTGCCCGACGTCTGGAACGCGGGCGACAACAGCGCCGCGTCGCAGGCCGGCGGCGTCGTCTGGTACCGCCGCGCGCTCCGCCTGCCCGCCGTCCCGTCGGGCCGCAAGGGCGGCCGGTGGGTCCTGCGCTTCGAGCGCGTGTCCGTCCGCGGCACCGTCTGGGTCAACGGCACGCAGGTCGCGGACCACCGCGGTGCGTACGAGCCGTTCGAGGTGACGATCCCGGCCGAGGCCGTCGGCAAGGACCGCCGGGTGAACCTGGTCGTCCGCACCGACAACCGCCGGGTGCTCTCGGACTTCCCGCCCGCGGCGACGCAGAAGGACGGCACGCCCGGCGGCGGCTGGTGGAACGACGGCGGCATCCCGCGCGAGGTGGGGCTGCGCTACGCGGACCAGTTCGACCTGTCGTCCGTCCAGCTGACGCCCGACGTCGAGTGCCGCACGTGCTCGGGCACCCTGCGCGCCCGCGTCACCGTGACGAACGTGACGGGCGGGACGCGCAAGGGCGAGCTGCTCGTGCGGGTCGCCGGCCGCGAGGAGCGCATCGGCGGCTTCCGGCTGAAGGCGGGGGAGAGCCGCGAGCTCGTCGGCCGTCTGACGATCCCGAAGCCGAAGCTCTGGAGCCCCACCCGGCCGACCCTGTACGTCGCGGACGCCCGCGTGGACCTGACCGCGGGCGACCGCGAGGGCCAGCAGGTCGCGCGCTACCGGGCCCGCACCGGCTTCCGGTCCGTCCGCGTCGTCGACGGGCGCCTGCAGCTCAACGGGAAGGACGTGAACCTGCGCGGCTCCGGCGTCCACGAGATGGACGTCCAGCACGGCAGCGCGCTGACGGACGCCGGCCAGGACGAGCTGCTCCGACAGGCGCGTGAGCTCGGCGGCCTCGTCATCCGCGGGCACTACCCCTTCCACCCGCGGATCCTGGAGGAGGCCGACCGCCGCGGGCTGCTGGTGTGGAGCGAGATCCCGGTGTACCAGGTGCGCCAGAGCCAGCTCGGCAAGCGCCGCGTCCGCGACGACGCGCTCGGGCAGTGGCGGTCGATGATCGCGACGAACGCGCACCACCCGTCGATCTTCACCTGGTCGGCCGGCAACGAGCTGACGACGAACCCGGGTGAGCCGATCGCGCGGTACTTCCGCTCGGCGCGGCGCGTGAAGGACCGCATGGACCCCACGCGCCCGATGGCCTACGCCCGCCAGCACGGCACCGCGTACGGCTGCGTGGCCGCCTACGCGCCGATCCAGCTGCTCGGTCTGAACGACTACTTCGGCTGGTACGGCGCCCCCGGCACGGTCCTGGCCGACCCGGCCAACCTTGGCCCCTGGCTCGACGCGCTGCACGCCTGCCACAAGCGGCAGGCGCTGATGATCACGGAGACGGGAGCCGAAGCCAACCACGACGGCCCCGTCACGGACGCCGGCACCTACGCCTACCAGGCGGCCTACGCGGCCTACCACTACGCGGTCTACCGCTCGCGGCCCTGGCTGTCGGGCGCCCTCTGGTGGGGCCTGCGCGAGTTCCGCGTGCGGCCGAACTGGAGCGGCGGCAACCCCTTCCCGCTCTCGCCGTGGCACGCGAAGGGCCTGCTCGACCTCAACGGCTTCAAGAAGCCCGCGTGGCACGTCCTCCACGACGAGTTCGGCGCGGTCGACCAGCTCGCGCCGGCGCCCACGACGCCCGTGCAGCTCCCGCCGTCCCCGCCGGGCCCCGGCAACAACGCGGGCACGGGGGAGGAGGCCGCCGACGGCGCCGCGCCCCCGGGCGACGGGGCGGCGACGCCCGGCGCGTAGGCCCCCGGGGCGCAGGACGGCGGACGCCGTCCTGCGCTACGATCTATCGCCGCTCATGGCCACGAACTCTTCCTCGCTCGCAGTCGCCTCGCGCGAACCCCTTCACTCGCGTGACGCCCGTCGTGCGCGTCGTGATGGTCGCGTCCCCGGCGTCATCTACGGCGGCGGCAAGGACCCCGTGTCCATCGCCGTCGACGCCCGGGAGCTGCGCCACACGCTGGCCGCCCAGGGTGCCGTCATCGACGTCGCCATCGACGGCGGCTCCACGGAGCCGGTCGTGCTGAAGGAGGCCCAGCGCCACCCCGTGCGCGGCGACCTCATGCACGTCGACCTGCTCCGCGTGAACCTGCAGGAGAAGATCCAGCAGGTCGTGCCGCTCGAGATCGTCGACACCGAGGACGGCGTCGGCATCAAGCTCGGCGGCATCCTGGAGACGCTCGTCCGCGAGGTCACCGTCGAGGCGCTCCCGAACGACATCCCCGAGGCCGTCACGCTGTCCGTGAAGGACCTCGAGATCGGTCACCACCTGACGCTGGCCGACGCCGTCGTCCCGGGCAACGGCACGCTCGTCGACGAGGCCGACACGATCGCCGTCAACCTGAGCGCCCCGCGCGTGTCCGGCGCCGGTGCCGGCGAGGCCGACGAGGCCGCCGCCGACGGCGACGAGTCCGCCGAGGCCGCCGAGTAGCGACCCCCGCCCGGGCACCCCGCCCGGGCGCCGCTGCACCCCCTCCTCGCGACGATGGCCCTGCGCGGCGGCACCACGCCCGTCGACTGGCTCGTCGTGGGCCTCGGCAACCCCGGGGCCCAGTACGACCGGACGCCGCACAACGCCGGCTTCCAGGTCGCCGAGGAGCTCGCCCGCCGCTGGGACCTCGGTCGCCCGCGCGACAAGTTCCGCGGCCGCCTGTACGAGGGCGCCGTCCGCGAGTTCCCGGGCGAGCCGCCCGTCCGCGTCGGCGTCCTCCTGCCGCAGACGTACATGAACGAGTCGGGCCGCTCCGTCGGTCCGGCCCGCGGCCAGCTCAAGGTGCCCCTCGAGCGGATCCTCGTCCTGCACGACGAGATCGACCTGCCGTTCGGCGACATCCGCTGGCGCCTCGGCGGCGGCCTGGCCGGCCACAACGGCCTGAAGTCGCTCAGGCGCGAGCTCGGCGAGCCCACCTTCGGCCGCGTCCGCATCGGCGTGGGCCGGCCCAACTCGACCGACCCCGAGATCGTCTCCGCCTACGTCCTGGGCAAGTGGCGCCAGGAGGGGTGGGAGGTCGAGGACCTGATCACCCAGGCCGCCGACGCGGCCGAGGCGATCGTCTTCGGCCGCCGCGAGCTCGTCGCGAGCAAGCCGGGCGGCTGAGGGCCGGCCGCGCGCGGCGCCCTGCGGGGTCGCCCGGACGGCGCTCCTCCGGGCCGAGCCCCTTCGCGACCGCGGCCGCCCACCGGCGGCCTGCTCCCGCGCCGCGGTCGCGCCCGGTCCGCCCGCCGCTCGCGGTCCCGACGCCCGCACCCGGCCCCGCACGGTCGGGCCGCCCGCGGGCGCGCGCGGTCGCGGCGCCCGGAGCGACGAAGGGCCCGCCGGAGCGGGCCCTTCGGGCACGACGGTGCCGCCGGGGCCTAGCGGCCGCGCGGGGAGTAGTTCGGCGCCTCGACCGTCATCTGGACGTCGTGCGCGTGGCTCTCCTTCAGCCCCGCGGACGTGATCCGGACGAACTGGCCGCGGTCCTGCAGGTCGGCGATCGTCGCCGAGCCCGTGTAGCCCATCGCCGCGCGCAGACCGCCGACGAGCTGGTGCGCCACCGCGCGGACCGGGCCGCGGTAGGGCACCTGGCCCTCGACGCCCTCGGGGACGAGCTTGTCGTCGCCCGACACCGTGTCCTGGAAGTAGCGGTCCTTCGAGAAGCTCTGGCGGCCCTGCATCGCGCCGAGCGAGCCCATGCCGCGGTAGCTCTTGAACTGCTTGCCGTTGATGAAGACGAGCTCGCCCGGGGACTCCTCGCAGCCCGCGAGGAGCGAGCCGAGCATGACCGTCGACGCGCCGGCGGCGAGCGCCTTCGCGATGTCGCCGGAGTACTGCAGGCCGCCGTCGCCGATGACGGGGACGCCGGCGGGGCGGGCGGCGCGCGAGGCCTCGAAGATCGCCGAGACCTGCGGCACGCCGACGCCGGCGACGATGCGGGTGGTGCAGATGGAGCCCGGGCCGACGCCGACCTTCACGGCGTCCGCGCCGGCGTCGATGAGCGCCTGGGCGCCGGCGCGCGTGGCGACGTTGCCGCCGATCACGTCGACGGACGTCTCGCGCTTGACGCGGGCGACGGTGTCGAGCACGCCCTGCTGGTGGCCGTGCGCGGTGTCGACGATGAGGACGTCGACGCCGGCGTCGACGAGCGCGTGGGCGCGCTCGCGGGAGTCCGCGCCGACGCCGACGGCGGCGCCGACGAGCAGGCGGCCGGAGGAGTCCTTCGACGCGTCCGGGTACTTCTCCGTCTTCGTGAAGTCCTTCAGCGTGATGAGGCCGGCCAGGCGCCCGTCGCCGTCGACGAGCGGCAGCTTCTCGATCTTGTGCTCGCGCAGCAGGCGCATCGCCTCGTCGCCCGACGTGCCGGGGGAGGCCGTGACGAGCGGCATCCGGGTCATGACCGAGCTCAGCGGCTGCTGGTGGTCCGACTCGAAGCGGATGTCGCGGTTCGTGACGATGCCGAGCAGGCGCCCGTCCTCGTCGCAGACCGGCAGGCCGCCGATCCCGTAGCGGCCCATGACCGCGTCGGCGTCGTCGATCGTCGCGTCCGGGCCGATCGTGACGGGGTGGCGGATCATGCCCGCCTCGGAGCGCTTGACCGTGTCGACCTGAGCCGCCTGCTCCTCGATCGACTGGTTGCGGTGCAGGATGCCGATGCCGCCCTGGCGGGCCATGGCCACGGCCATGCGGGCCTCGGTCACCGTGTCCATCGCGGCGGACAGCAGCGGCACCTTCAGCTGGATGTTGCGCGTCAGCCACGTGCCGGTGGCGACCGTGTTCGGCAGGACCTCGGACGCGCCCGGCAGCAGCAGGACGTCGTCGTAGGTCAGGCCCTCGAGGACGAACTTGTCGCTCGGCGTGATGGCTTCGACGGCGGGGGCGACGTCACGGGACGTCAGGTGCGAGGTCTGGGGCATGGCGGCGAGGGTGGGGTCGGCGAGGGGTGAGGACCCGGGCTGCCTCCGCGCCGCTCCTCGCAGCGAGATGGCGTCCGTCGACAGACGGTATCGCGCGCGGGGGCGGCAGCTGGGTGATCGCCGTCCACAACGGACGATCCGTCCCGGCGCTCCGCCGTCCGGCGCGTCGCCGCGCGCGGGCGGCGCGCACGGCGGGGCCGGGGCGGCCGGGGCGTACAATCGGGGGACACCGCCCGGCGCCGTCCGGGCCGGTCCCGTGCCACGGCCGCGCCGGCTCTCCGGCGGGGCCTCCGCGCGTCCCCGCGCGGGCGCGTGGCCGTGCCCGACCGGCCCCACGGACCGCCCCCCGCCGCACCGCCCGAAGGTCTCCCGCCGCCGCATGTCCTCGCTCCGCCCGCTCCTCCGCCACCTCGCCGACGAACCGACGGGCGCGCGCATCGCCCGCGAGGGCGGGCGGGTGTTCGTCGCCACGTCGATGCGGCCGTTCGTCGTCGCCGGCGCCCTCGACGGCGTGGACGGCGCGATCGGGCTGGGCCGCCCGGCGCTCGTGGTCGCGGCGGACGACAAGGCGGCGCGCGAGCTGGCGCGCGACCTGCGCGCCTGGCTGCACCCGCGGCCCGTCCGCTTCTACCCGTCCCGCGGTGTGGCCTACGAGTCGCAGCTCGCCCCGCCGCCGCACCTCGTCGGCATGCGCGTCGCCGCGCTCGACGCCCTGCTCGCGCACGCCGACGGCACGTCCGTCGAGGACGAGCCGCCCGTCGTCGTCGCCTCCGCCGCCGCGCTGTCGGAGACGGTCCCCGACCCGGCGCTGCGCCCGCGCGGCTTCTGCCTGAAGGTCGGCGACCTGCTCGACCTCGACGAGGTCGCGGGGGACCTCGTCGGCTGCGGCTACGAGCGCGTCGACCAGGTCGCCGACCGCGGGCAGTTCGCGATCCGCGGCGGGATCCTCGACGTCTTCCCGGCGACGGAGGACAACCCCGTCCGCGTCGACCTGTTCGACATCGAGATCGAGTCGATCCGGGCGTTCTCCGTCTACACGCAGCGCTCGCTCGACGCGCTGCCGCAGGTCGACGTCGCCCCCGCGGCGGAGCTGGCGGAGGAGCACCGCGGGTCCGCCGAGATCGCCGTCTCGATCCAGAAGAGCTCCGAGGGCGACGAGCGGCCGGACGTCGCCGACCTGCTGCCCGTCGACCGCTTCGGGCCGTTCCTGGACCTGGTGCCGCAGGACGCCGTCGTCGTGCTCGTCGCCGACGAGGAGATCGCGCCGGCGCTCAACGACCAGTGGGAGGACGTCACGGCGGCCTTCCACGACACGGACGCGGGGCACCTGTACATCCGCCCCGAGGACGTGCTGAAGGAGCTGGAAGGTCGCGCCGAGCTGCGGATCGCGAGCCTGCTGCAGGACCAAGACCTGCAGCTGCACGGGCAGTCCGGCGACCTGGCCGCCCGCAACCTGACGGCGGCCGAGACCGAGCTCGAGAAGCTGCTGCGCTCGGGGTACCGCACCGTCGTGACGTGGCGGCGTCAGGGCGACGGCGACCGCGCCGCGTACAACCTGTCGCGCGTCCGCGCGCAGTGGGTGGGCGAGGGCGACTTCGACCGCAGCCGCGCCGGCTTCGTCGTGGCCGAGCTGCGCCACGGGTTCATCGCGCCGGGCATGGAGCTGGCCGTGCTGCCGGACCACCGGCTCATGCGCCGCCGCAAGAGCGAGGCGGACGACGAGTCGCGCCGCCGCACGAGCCGTCGCGGGGCGCTGCGCTCGTTCGCCGACCTGCGCACGGGCGACTACGTCGTCCACGAGGACCACGGCATCGCGCGCTTCAACGGCTTCGACACGAAGACCGTCGGCGGCGTCACCCGCGACTACCTCAAGCTCCAGTACGCGGGCGACGACAAGGTCTTCGTCCCCGTCGACCAGCTCGCGAAGATCACCCGCTACGTCACGGGCGGGTCGGGCACCCCGACGCTGTCCAAGCTCGGCGGCAAGGGCTGGGAGCTCATCAAGACGCGCGCCCGCAAGGCCGCGCACGAGATGGCCGGCGAGCTGCTCAACCTGTACGCCGAGCGCCGCGCCCGCCGCGGGCACCGCTTCCCGCCCGACGGCGAGCTCGTCGAGGAGTTCGAGTCGAAGTTCCCCTACAAGGAGACCGTCGACCAGCTCGACGCGATCGACGCGGTGAAGGCCGACATGGAGTCCGAGCGGCCCATGGACCGCCTGATCTGCGGCGACGTCGGCTTCGGCAAGACCGAGGTGGCGCTGCGCGCGGCGGTGAAGGCGGCCGCCGACGGCAAGCAGGTGCTGATCCTGGCGCCGACGACCATCCTGGCGCAGCAGCACTACGGCAACTTCGCCGAGCGCATGCGCGACCTGCCGATCACCGTCGACCACGTCTCGCGCTTCCGCTCCGCCGCGGAGCAGCGCCAGGTCGTCCAGGCCTTCAACGCCGGCCAGGTCGACGTCATGATCGGCACCCACCGCATCCTGGGCCGCGACGTCCAGGGCAAGGACCTGGGCCTGATCGTCGTCGACGAGGAGCAGCGCTTCGGGGTGAAGCAGAAGGAGCTGCTGCGCCAGCTCAAGCTGCGCGTGGACGTCATCGCGATGTCCGCCACGCCGATCCCGCGCACGCTGCAGATGTCGCTGGCCGGCCTGCGCGACATCTCGACGATCGAGACGGCGCCCGAGGGCCGCCGCCCGGTCAAGACGTACGTCGGCGAGTACGACGAGCAGCTCGTGCGCCAGGCGCTCCGGCGCGAGAAGGAGCGCGGCGGCCAGTCGTTCTTCCTGCACAACCGCGTCGAGACGATCGACGAGACGGCCAGCCGCCTGCGCGGCCTGTGCCCGGACATGACCTTCGAGGTCGCGCACGGGCAGATGACGGACCAGCAGCTCGAGGACCACATGATGCGGTTCCTGCGCGGCGAGGCCGACGTGCTCGTGGCGACGTCGATCATCGAGTCGGGCATCGACATCCCGCAGGCCAACACCCTGATCGTCGACCGCTCCGACCTGTTCGGCCTGAGCCAGCTCTACCAGATCCGCGGACGCGTGGGCCGCGGCCGCGACCGCGGCTACGCGTACCTGCTGTACCCGTCCGCGGCGGCGCTGACCGAGGACGCGATGCACCGCCTGACCGCCCTGGCGGACTACACCGAGCTGGGCTCGGGCTTCCAGATCGCCATGCGCGACCTGGAGCTGCGCGGCGCCGGCAACCTGCTGGGCGACGAGCAGTCCGGGCACGTGGCGGCGCTCGGCTTCGAGCTGTACCTGTCGATGCTGGAGGAGGCCGTCGCCGAGCGCGAGCGCGAGGCCGGCGAGTCGGGCGACGACGACCGCCGCGACCCGGTCCGCATGGACGCCCAGGTCTCGGCCTACGTCCCGGCGGACTACGTCCCGTACGAGCAGGCGAAGGTCGACGTGCACCGCCGCATCGCCAGCGCCGTCGACGTCGCCGAGCTGGAGGAGCTGCGCGGCGAGCTCGAGGACCGCTTCGGCGCGCTGCCCGAGCCGCTGTCCAACCTCGTCGAGCTGCAGCGGGCGCGGATCCGCTTCGGCGAGGCGGGCGCCACCGTCGTCTCGCTGCGCGGGACGAAGCTGACGATCACGCCGATCGAGCTCGATCCCGAGGGCCGCGCCCGGCTCGCGGAGGAGGTCCCCGGCGCCAAGTACGAGGGCGGCCACTCGCGGATCACGGTGACCGTCCCGAAGGAGGGGCCGGAGCGCCTGGAGGCCGTCGTCGCGGCCGCCGAGGGGGTCCGCGCCGCGGCGCTGAGCGTGGCCCCGGTGTAGGGCGTACGGGAACGGTGTGTGCCGCGGGCGCGAACGCCGTGTGAACCCTCGCGTACGCCTGAGCGCGCACTTAGGTCCGACGAGTACCCTGCCGGGGATGTCTCGTCACACCCGCCCCCTCAAGACCGCGCTCGTCGCGTGCGCCATCGGCGTGCCCGCCGCCGCCGCCCTCGCGGGCTGCGGCGGGGGGCTCTCCGCGGACGCCGTGGCGAAAGTCGACGGCACCGAGATCACGAAGGCCGCCTACGACAAGGCCGAGAAGTTCATCCTCGTCCAGGCGTCCCAGCAGGCGACCCAGGGCTCCCTGTTCAAGGAGGCCCAGCCGAAGCTCATCTCGTTCAAGCCCCCGTACACGGACTGCACCGCCGCGGTGAAGAAGTCCGTGCCGAAGGCGCAGCAGAAGCAGGCGACGCCGGCGGCGCTCAAGCAGGTGTGCGAGAGCTACGCCCAACAGATCAAGCCGGGCGCCGTCGGGTCGCTGCTGCAGCAGCAGATCGTCAAGGAGGAGGCCGAGAAGGAGAAGATCTCCGTCTCCGACAAGGACGTCGACAAGCAGTACCAGCAGGCGCTCACGCAGTACATCGGCGGCAAGCAGAACCTGGCGAAGTTCAAGCAGGTGTCGGGTCTCGGCGAGGACGTGCTGCGCGACCAGGTCCGCACGCAGCTGCTGGTGCAGAAGCTGCAGGAGAAGGTGACGAAGGACGCGTCCAAGGTCTCCGACGCGGACGTCAAGGCGTTCTACGAGAAGAACAAGTCGACGTACACGCAGCCCGAGACGCGCGAGGGGCACATCGTCCTGACGAAGACCGAGGCGCAGGCCGAGAAGGCGAAGAAGGCCGTCGAGGACGGCCAGAGCTTCGCGTCCGTCGCCAAGCGGTACTCCATCGACTCGACGACGAAGAAGAACGGCGGCAAGCTGACCTTCCAGAAGGGGCAGCAGGAGGCCGCGCTCGAGAAGGCCGCCTTCGCCGCCAAGAAGGGCGACGTCGCCGGCCCGATCAAGACGGAGTCGGGCTACTACGTCGTCCAGATCGACAAGATCACGCCGTCGAAGACGGTGCCGTTCGACCAGGTGAAGGCCGTCCTGAAGCAGCAGCTCCAGCAGACCAAGCCGCAGGAGGCGTGGTCGAAGTGGGGCGAGCGCATCACGAAGGAGTGGAAGGCCAAGACCGAGTGCCGCGACGGCTACAACGACGTCGAGCTCTGCGGCAACCAGCCGAAGAAGGACACGACCGCGGCGCAGCCCGCGGCGCAGTAGCGCCCGGCGCCCCTGCGGCCCGGAGATCCGGGTCGTAGGCCCGGTGCGGAGGGGGTACAGTGGCGCGGTCCGCGGCGTGCGGACGCTGTCCTGTCCCCCTTCCCGAAAGGACGAGCCCGTGCGACGGCTCATCGTCCTCCTGGTGCTCGCGGCCACGGCCGCGAGCGTCCCCACGGCGGCCACGGCCGCCCCGACGCCCGCCTACGCGTCCCCCGACGCGCTGCCCGCCGCGCCGCCCGCTCGGTCGGCCGAGGGCGTCTCCTCCGAACGCGTCGGTCCGGCCGCCGTGGTCGCGATGGTCGCGGTGCGGGCGGCCGTGCGCACCGTCCTGCGCCGCCGCGCCGTGCTGCGGAGCAAGACGCGGCGCGTGGCGCGCCCCGCGGTGCGGCCCAAGCTGAACGCCCGCACCTTCGCGCGCCTGTTCTCCGAGTCCCGGCGCCTGGTGCGCTGGAACCGCGATCTCCTGAAGCTGCGGTGGGGCGGCCTCGGGCCCGCCACCCAGGGGTGCGTCGCGGGCATCGTCGTCTCCCGGCTGGGCACGATCCCGGCGGACGGCGACCTGCCCCCGTGGGTCTCGTTCTACACCCACGTCAACGAGGAGCTGGCCAAGATCCAGAAGCCGTTCTCCGGGATCGACCTGCCCGGCCTCGCCGACGCGTCGGCCCTCGCCGCCGAGTTCCACGACCAGGGCATGGCGGCGCTCGGCGCGTGCGCCGCGGGCGCCTCGTCCGGCTTCCGGTTCAACCCCCCGCCCGGGCTCTAGCCGCGGTACCCCGCCGGGCGCCCGCCGCTCCCGTCCCGCCGGCCTGTGGGCGGCGGGCACGGAGAGGCGCCCGGCCGCGGACCCGCCGGCGGGCCGCGGAGGGCCCCCGGCCGCTACCGTGGGGCGCGTGTCGCGCGACGAGATCACCCGCGCCCTCGGCGCGCTGGACGACCTGACGCGCCGCCTGCGCGTCGAGTGCCCCTGGGACCGCGAGCAGGACGAGCGGTCCATCGTCCCGCACACGCTCGAGGAGGCCTACGAGCTCGCCGACGCGGCGAGCTCGGGCGACGACGCCAAGCTCCGCGACGAGCTCGGCGACGTCCTGTTCCAGGTGCACTTCCTGTCGCTCCTGCTCGAGGAGCGGGGGGCGGGCGACCTGGCCGCCGTCGCCCGCGGCACCCGTCGCAAGCTCATCCGCCGGCACCCCCACGTCTTCGCGCCCGACAGCCCGGAGATGCAGGAGGTGCTGCAGGCGGACGCCGCCGCGCGCGCGGCCGAGGACGAGGCCGCCGCCGAGCGCGCCGGCGCCGACCTGCAGGCGGTCACGGGCGCGGACGACGTCCTCGCCAACTGGGACCGCATCAAGCAGACCGAGGCCGGGCGCGAGCGCGGCATCTTCGGCGAGGTCCCCGACAACCTGCCGTCGCTGCTCTTCGCCCGCAAGGTCCAGCGGCGCGCGGCCAGCTCGGGGTTCGACCCCATCGGCGTCGACGAGGCCGTCGAGGCGGCGCACGCCGAGCTGACCCGCCTGGGCGA